>NZ_JBHIMS010000081.1:0-6732 GCF_042194285.1 Bartonella sp. MM97QHHN
CACAAAAATAGAGTGCGAACTTTTTGATAAAGCGCAAGAAGATGCGGCTGGAAACGTTGCAAACACCACACCAGACAAGGACGATACCCTTGATCCAAACGCTCCACCAAACGCATGCGACGAAGGTGAAGGCGTTATCCATATGGATGAAGAAGATAGATAAGTCAAATTAGCAAAAATATCAAAAAATTATCAGAAGCAACTTGACAATGTGGCAACAATATGAATAATCGAATCAGGTGCCTCAAAAACACCTTAAAACATCTAGCGGATTGGTTGCCGAAATAATCAATCTTCTGAACATTAAAGATTTTGACTCATTATATGCCGTGGCATATAAAGGTCTTGTCGGGTGTGGTTATGCTATACAATACCCTTTTGGGAAAGGCATAACGACGGACTAGATGCCGTGTTTTTGAGCACCCGGCACTCTCTATTGAGTGTCAATCAAAAACTTTAACATCTAGGAGTTCATCATGAACACTCTTATAAAAATATCAGAACAAATAATTGGACAGGAAACAGTTCAAACTGTTAACGCTCGCGAATTACACGCATTTTTAGAAGTAAAAACCAGTTTTAAAGATTGGATTATCAGACGTATTCAAGATTGTAAATTTAAAGAAGAGCATGACTTTTGCTCTTTTTTGAGCGAAAGTTCAGGTGGACGTCCTTCTAAAGATTATGCTCTCACCTTAGACATGGCTAAACATCTTTCGATGATAGAGCGTAATGATAAAGGGCATGAAGCACGTCAATACTTTATCAAATGTGAACGGCTTTTGAAACAAGTAGCAACACCGCAGATAGCCGCTCCACAAGTTGATTATTCCAAACCCGAAGCATTACTTGGTGTTTTGAACCATTTACAAAGTCAAATTGAGCAGAAAGATCATGTTATCGCTGAATTAGCACCAAAAGCAAAAGCACTTGATGGTTTAAAGCGTTCTGATGGTTTGTTCGGTTTGATAGAAGCAGCAAAGATGCTTGAAGTACGACCAAAGGACTTAACCGATTACTTGCGTAAACATGACTGGGTGTATCGACGGGCTCCAGGGACGCCTCTGTTACCTTATCAAGATAAGATCAAGAAAGGATTCATGGACTGTCCTGCTATCACCATTCAAAGACCGGATGGTACAGAAAAGGTGCTCCCTTCAACAAAAATCACCTCCAGAGGATTGGCATGTTTGAGAGAACAAATCTTTGGAGGTGTGCAATGAATAGCAGTGTCGATTTTTTGTGCGATTTGTGGATAGCTTTATATCAGTTTTCTAATGATGAAAATATTAATGAAAAAGAGTGTACAGCTCTGATTAACATCATGAGTTTGGTAGAAAAAGCTTTGATTTTCAAACTTCAAGATGAGGTGCCAAATATACTTAAAATCTTAACAGTTCTAACAGATTTTGGCGATTCAGAGTTTCCTACAGTTATGTTACCTTTATTGCGAGCTTACGAATCAGATTTAGAGAGCCCCATTAAAAAGGTTGCTTAATTAAAAAAACAGAACTCCCTTCCCCATCTTTAAAGGTGGGGAGGGGTTAATACACTAAAGTTATACGTGTGGAACTGGTCGTTCAAGAGGCTGTACAGCCAAACGAAACCCCATGGTACGCAGTAAAGCATTCAAGCTGCGGAACTCTGGATTACCTTTCTCTGAAAGTGTACGGTAAAGTTGTGTTGGGTTCAAGTTGGCTGCTTTAGCTACAGCTTGAACACCACCATAAGCTTTGGCCATTTGGCGTAGAGTTACAAGCAGCTCACCCTGATCACCATCTGCTAGGATTGCATCAAGGGTCGCTGCTGCCAACTCAGGATCATCACGGAATATTTCTGCCATTGCATCATCATGGTTACGGTCTTTCATTTTTGCACTCCTTTAATCTTCACGGTTTTGCCAATCACGCCAGCAAGCACATGCACGAGTGATATCAGTCTCTTGTGTTTTTTTGCTGCCACCGCATAATAGCAACAATACGGTCTTTCCAGATTGGACATAATAAACTCGGTAGCCAGGACCAACATTAATACGCAATTCATGAACACCCTCACGAAGCGGCTTGAAATCGCCAAAGTTTCCCTGCTCTAAACGATTAAGGCGGCGAATAATTGCAGTTTTAGCCTGCATATCACGGAGCTTTCGCAGCCAATCAGCTATCAAGTCTTTGCCATCAGAAGTAAGGTAGTGACGTATTTCAAACATGATGTTATATTCGTTTATAAACGAATATTTGTCAAGAGAAAAATTAAAAGTTGAGAAAAAATCTTCTTTTGTTCCAATGAAAAAGCGACATGAAGCTTAACCAAGCTATCTTTCCGAATGAGAAAGATGTCAATTTTTTAATCCAGCTCTGCTTTTTGCGGAGCTTTTTTTATGGAGAATCATATGCGAAAAATATCATCAGAAGGACTAGCACTTATTAAACAATGGGAAGGTTTGCGTTTGAACGCCTATAAAGATGCCATTGGGGTGTGGACAATAGGTTATGGACATACAAACAGTGCTGGAAAGCCTTTTATTTACGAAGGCATGACAATCACTGAAAAGCAAGCAGAAGAACTTCTTTGCCAAGATTTAAGACAATTTGAAAATGTCGTTGAACGCGCTGTTACAGTTTCATTAACAGATGAACAATTCGCGGCGTTAGTGTCGTTTTGCTATAATGTAGGAACAGGAGCCTTTTGTAACTCGACACTGTTAAAAAAGCTCAATCAAGGTGAATATGAAGCTGTCCCTGCCGAGCTACAGAAATGGACCAAAGCAGGCGGGAAGCGTCTTGAAGGTCTCGCACACCGGCGTGCGGCAGAAATAGGCTTATGGGCAAAAGGGGCTTATGTTTCCTCCAATTATCAAACAGTAGAAACGCAAGCACCAACAGGGCTTTTCAAAGCCGAAGCCCTTGCACCGATTATTGGTTCTTTTTCTGGGCTTGGAGGCTTATTAGCAGGAAATGGACCAATCCAATGGGCTTTGGCCACCATTATGATTTTAGCCGCATGTGCTGGTATTTTCTTTGTTGCTAAACGCTTTCAGGAGCATCGTCTATGATCTTATGGATGAAAAGAAATCTGATGATAACAGGCGCGGCTTTAGTCGCTTTTTTTATTGCATTAGCAAGAGCTTTTACTCTTGGGAAAAAAGCAGAGCAACAAAAGCAAACAGAAAAAGCTTTAAAAGCAGCCAAAACACGTCTGGAGGTGGAAAGTGAAGTTAATCAAAAAAGTGATGCTGATGTGCGTGCTGCTCTCTCGGACTGGTTGCGCGACAAATAAATATGCTTCTTCTTGTGTTGGCTGGTTGCCAATTTATTTAGATAAGCAAGATCTGAACGCCATCAGTTCAAACTTAGCAAGAGAGATCTTAAAGCACAATAATCTAGGTGAACGCGTGTGTGGGTGGAAACATGGCTAGAAAAAAAACACAAGACGATACAGAACTTACAGAAGCAGAAAAAGAAATCCTCCAAGAAATCATCATGACCTACAAAAGTGTAAAAGTGATGTCTCGTTATACAAAATGGATTGTACTCATTATACTCTTATTAGCACTTGATTTTTCACGTATTATGGATGCGTTTGTAAGTATTTTTACACAAAAACCAAATATCCGACTCTAAACATACTCTGAAACGCGCGAAATTCTTTAGAAAATGGATTATTAATTTTGCTCGTCTCATGGAGGCGATAGAGAATGTCTTTGCACATTTAAAACAGTGGATTTCAAAGAATTAATCTTTGAATTAATTGTTTCATGAATTTAAAGCTTCTAATAAACTGTATTTGATATGAACAGCTTCGAAATTTTAATCCTTTAAGGATGAAGAGGAAGTCAAATCTTTGTAAAACGACACAATTGATTGTCTTTTATAGATTAGAGTGGATAATGAAAACAAATTTAAGTGGCCGCGTAAGAAATACATCTTTACCAGAAAATCATGCTCTACTGCCTCTTTTTGAAGCAGTTGTAAATTCTATTCATTCCATTGAAGAAATAGGAAATGATTTTTCCTCACGCTACATTATAGTTTCAGTCATAAGATCGAAGCAAGCTTCACTACCACTTGACAAAGATACAGAAAAACTAAACGAGACAGAAATTGTAGGTTTTAAAGTGATCGACAATGGTACAGGCTTTAATGATCATAATTTTCAATCATTTAAAACTTTAGACTCAGATTATAAAAGAGATAAAGGTTGCCATGGTATAGGACGACTTTTATGGCTTAAAGCTTTTGATAATATAAAAATCAGGAGTATTTATGAAACAGATAGAGGATTAAAAGGGCGCACATTTTTATTTGATGCTGCTGCAGGTATAAAAGAATTAGATGAATTTCAAGATAATTGTACGAAGAGAGAAACTATTGTTGAGTTAACAGGTCTAAACCAAAAATATAAAAATCATATTCCTAAAAAACTACAATCTATCGCAAAAGCACTCTTAGAACATTGTCTCTGGTATTTTGCAAGAACTGGTGGTTGCCCTTTCATAACTATTGAAGATGACACAGAAAAGATATTATTAAATGATCTATATGAACAATGCATGCATGGAGCCGTTTTAAATGAAAAAATAAAAATAGAAAATTATAATTTTTCTATTATGCATATTAAATTTAGATCCTTACCTTTAGAAAATCAGGCTTTATGTTTTTGTGCAGGCAATAGAGCTATTACAAAAGAAAAGTTATCTGAGAAAATTCCGGGTATGCAATCAAAACTGCAAGATGATATAGGTGAATTTATCTACTCTTGTTATGTAAGCTCTCTTTTTTTAGATGAAAGAGTACGTTCTGAAAGAATAGGCTTTGATATTGAAGAAAATGTTGAAGATAAACAAGAAGATTTATTTAAAAGAAAAAAAATATCATTTCCGATAATACGACAAGCCATTTATGAAAGCATTCAAAAATATTTAGCTGTAGAATTGAAGCAAAACATTCAAAACAGTAAGGAGATAGTTGAAAAGTTCACACATAAAGTACCACGCTATCGTCCACTCCTAAACTATTTAACAGACAATGACTATATGATTTCACCTAAAATAAATGATAAAAAATTGGAACTACATTTGCATGAATGTCTTGCTAGAGTAGAAAATGAAATTTTAGAAGAAGGTTATAATGTTTTAGCAGTTCAACAAGGAGAAAATACAGATAGTTATGCAGCAAGAATTAATAAATATGTAAATGCTGTATGTGATCTTAAAAAGTCCGATTTGGCAAATTACTTATTCCATAGAAAAACTATCATAGAACTTTTGAAGGAATCTTTAAATTCTCTTTATGACGGTGGTAAAGAATATATTAAAGAAGACGTTATTCATCAACTCATAGTACCCATGAAGTGTGATTCTAATTCTGTAGCTATGGATAATTGTAACTTGTGGTTGATAGACGAAAAATTAGTATTTCATGATTATTTAGCTTCTGATTTATCATTAAAAAAAATGTCTATTACCGGCTCTATGGAAAAGGAAAGACCTGATATATGTAGTTTAGAATTATGTAATAATTCTATTTATTGGAATCCTTTATTAGTATCAGATAGCAAAGAGGGTTTAGAATCTCCTACTTTGGCATCTCTTACTATAGTAGAAATTAAGCGTCCCATGAGAGATGACGCGAAAGCTGGTACCGAAACAGATCCTATTTTGCAGGTCATTACTTATCTAGAAAAAATTCGTGCAGGCAAAGTACTTACCCCAAAAGGGCGTCCAATAAATTTGGATGGAAAAGTTCCCGGTTACTGTTATGTCGTCTGTGATCTAACTCCAAAAATAAAAGAGTGCTGCAAACGTTGGGATTTAACAGAATCAGGCGATCATATGGGATATTTTGGATATCATAAGAGTTATGAGTCCTATATAGAGGTTATTTCGTTTAGTAAGCTCATAGCTGATACTGAGAAAAGACATCAACGTTTCTTTAAAGCTTTAGGGTTGCCATTAAGGTAGAATAACAATAATTATATTTATGCTCTAATGGCCTTAGAATATTTTGTCAAACCACTCCCGATATAAAGCTAGCCCACAGCTCTAAAAGAACACGCCGTTGCTCTAAAAAATCCGTTCGCATGTAGGCTTTCGTCACTGAACTCCCAACTGTATGTGCAAGAACAGTTTCGGCAATCTCAAATGGTGTTGACGTTGTCTCTGCTACCCAGTCCCGTAAGCTTGAACGAAAACCATGGGGACGATAAGTCAAACCACAAACTGTCATATACTTTGCCATGGTGGCATCAGAAATGGGGTTGCCTCTAAGACCAGAAAAGAGAAAACCATTCTTTTCAAAGGGGAGGGTTTTTTCAATAACTCTCAAAGCTTCATCACTTAGTGGCACGCGAAAGTCTGANAAGGGGAGGGTTTTTTCAATAACTCTCAAAGCTTCATCACTTAGTGGCACGCGAAAGTCTGAAACTTTCCCTACAATACCTTTCATGTTTTCTTTTGGTATCGTCCATATATTTTTGTCAATTTGTTCAAGGCGCAAATAGCGCAATGGATATGACCGTGCGCCTGTCAAAATCAATAACTTCAGTGCTAAATTTGAAAGGATCTTATCATCCAAGCTTTGATAAAATGCCGGAACTTCTTGCCATGACATAGCAGGAATATTTGTTGATGTTGCACGTGGTTTTCCTAAAAGCGCGCGTGCCTTCATACAAGCCTGTAGATCAACATCTAAACCAAGAGCCGCTGCATATTTCAAACAAATATTGATACGGTTA
>NZ_JBHIMS010000008.1:0-8464 GCF_042194285.1 Bartonella sp. MM97QHHN
TGCTAACGCATCCGCAACATTGCCATAACTCTTCTCTTCATCTTCTCCATCAGAGTTGACTGTTTTTAGCTTGAAACTTGGGACACTCCATTTGCCATCATCATCATAGCCTGCACCACCACCAAAATAGGTCGCAAACATCTTATTCATGGAATAAAGTTGTGAACCATTCACCGCATCCGTCGATGCTTTTGAAACTGCACCTTCCTTAACTCCAGAGAGTGTCCGCGCTGCACTATCAGTGTTTGCAATACTGATGCTCGTACCGCCTTTTTCACCTCCAATGCTAATAACATGCGTCTTTTCGTCTTGTTTAACTAAGCTATCGCCAACAACTTTGTTAATTTCTTTATGAATATTCGTGAAAGACGTCCCTACTCCTGCTAACGCATCCGCAACATTGCCATAACTCTTCTCTTCATCTTCTCCATCAGAGTTGACTGTTTTTAGCTTGAAACTTGGAGCACCCCATTCTCCCTTATCATTATAGCCGGCTCCTCCACCAAAATACTCCGCAAACATCTTATTCATGGAATAGAGTTGTGAACCATTCACCGCATCCGTCGATGCTTTTGAAACATCACCTTCCTTAACACCTGAGAGTGTCCGCGCTGCATTATCACTGTTTGCAATATTGATGCTCGTACCGCCTTTTTTACCACCAATGCTGATGACATGCGTCTCATCATCTTGCTTAACTAAGCTATCACTAATAACTTTGTTAATCTCCTTGTTAATCTCGTTATGAATATTCGTGAAAGACGTCCCTACTCCTGCTAACGCATCCGCAACATTATCATAACTCTTCTCTTCATCTTTTCCATCAGAGTTGACTGTTTTTAGCTTGAAACTTGGAGCACCCCATTCTCCCTTATCATCATAGCCTGCACCACCACCAAAATACTCCGCAAACATCTTATTCATGGAATAGAGTTGTGAACCATTAACCGCATCCGTCGATGCTTTTGAAACATCACCTTCCTTAACACCTGAGAGTGTCCGCGCTGCATTATCACTGTTTGCAATATTGATGCTCGTACCGCCTTTTTTACCACCAATGCTGATGACATGCGTCTCATCATCTTGCTTAACTAAGCTATCACTAACAACTTTGTTAATCTCCTTGTTAATCTCGTTATGAATATTCGTGAAAGACGTCCCTACTCCTGCTAACGCATCCGCAACATTATCATAACTCTTCTCTTCATCCTTGCCATCTTCCTTAACAGTCTTAACCTTGAAAGTGGGAGCGGTCCAGTTTCCATCATCATTATATCCAGCTCCTCCACCAAAATAGGTCGCAACCGTTTTATTCATGGAATAAAGCTGTGAACCATTCACCGCATCACTTGAGGTTTCCGAAACCGTTCCATCATGCACTCCGGAAAGAGTACGTTTCGTACCATCAGTGTTTGCAATATTGATGCTTGTACCGCCTTTTTCACCTCCAATGCTAATAACATGCGTCTTTTCATCTTGTTTAACTAAGCTATCGCCTACGACCTTGGTAAGCTCTTTTTTTACATTTGTGATAGAAGTACCTACACCCTCAAAGGCGGAAGCTACATCAGTATAGCTCTTCTCTTCATCCTTGCCATCTTCCTTAACAGTCTTAACCTTGAAAGTGGGAGCGGTCCAGTTTCCATCATCATTATATCCAGCACCTCCACCAAAATAGGTCGCAAACATCTTATTCATGGAATAGAGTTGTGAGCCATTAACCGCATCACTTGAGTCTTTAGAAATATCTCCATTCGCAAGATACTTAATCTTGCTGTTGCTTTTGCTATTTTCTTCTCCATGCAAGGCTACAAAAGCTCCCTCTTTCTCACCCCACATCAACGCATTCTGCTTAATGTTTTCAGTAACCGCCGTATTGCTTTGTGTAATCTCTTTATGAATGTTCTGGAAAGAATTACCTACACCCTCAAAGGCTTCCGCAACACTTGCATAGCTCTGCTCTTCAACATCACTACCATCTTCCTTAACGGTCTTAACCTTGAAACTTGGATCTGTCCACGCTTCACTCTCATACTTGGCACCTCCGCCAAAATATTTTGCTGTATGCTCAGCAACCTTAGTAACATTTTTATTGGTTGTAAAAAGCTGTGAACCATTCACCGCATCCGTTGAGCTTTCTGAGAGTGTTCCAGCACTCACTCCGGAAAGTTTCCGCGTTGCATTTTCATTGTTGAGAATACTTACTTCCGTACCGCCTGCTGCCTTACCTATGGTGATAACACCCGATCCCCCCGCACGAAGACTACGACTTAACGTCACCTCTTCTTCTTGCTTAACAAGGATACTGTCTCTTACATCGACAATCTCATCATTAAGTGTGGTGAAAGCACTGTTAACACCTTCAAAAGCAGCAGCAACATTATGATAAGTCTTCTCGTCACCTTCTGTACCATCAGCATCAAATTGTGCAACTTTGAAATCAGGTTTCGTCCATTTGCCATCCTCATACTTAGTTCCGCCACCGAAATATTCCGCAAGGGAACTGTTCGTAGAATAAAGCTGAGATCCATTAACAGCATCCGTTGAGTTAGCAGCAACATCTCCATCCTTAAGAGACGTGATCTTGCTGTTGCCTTTTTTCTCTCCTTCTCCATGCGTCGCTACAAAGGCATCCTCATCCTTGCTCCACGACAACGAATCCTGTGCAACTCCTTGTGAAACTTCCTTAATACGAGCGTTCACATTCTTGATACTCGTATCAATGCCTTCAAAAGCTGTACCAACATCTTTAAATTCAGCTTCTTCTTCCTTACCGTCTTTAGAAACCTTAGATAATTTATAGGTGGGTCCCGTGAAAGCACCATTTGTAAAAGCTGTACCACCACCTAAAAACTTCGCAACATCTTCAGAGAGGGTATGAATTTGTCCACCATTAATGGCATCACGTGAATCCTTTGTAAGGCTGCCAACAGCTACATTATGAAGAGCAACGGGCTTAGCATCTTTACCTTTCCCCAACGTCACACTTTCATAATTAATGGTGTTTTCTTCATCTGTACCTTTATCATAAAGAACAACTGCTGAATCGTCAGATTGAAGATTATCAGAGAGATCTTTTAAACCCTTATCAAGTTGACCTTTATTAACAGCTTCATTGTCATTCGCCGCTTCCTTTACACCGGAAATAACCCGATCAGCACCACTCTTATTTGCAATATTGATTGTAGCACCATCTGTCTCCGCACCAATCTTGATAGTCTTGCTGTCTGTATCCTGTTTAACTAGGCTATCACCTACAACCTTGGTAAGCTCTTTTTTTACATTTGTGATAGAAGTACCTACACCCTCAAAGGCGGAAGCTACATCAGTATAGCTCTTCTCTTCATCCTTGCCATCTTCCTTAACAGTCTTAACCTTGAAAGTGGGAGCGGTCCATTCACCATTCTCATACTTGGCACCTCCGCCAAAATACGTAGCAACCTTATCACCTAATGAATAAAGCTGAGAACCATTAACCGCATCACTTGAGTCTTTAGAAACAGTTCCAGCCTGAAGAGACGTAATCTTGCTATTCCCTTTCGTATCTCCTTCTCCATGCTGCGCTACAAAAGCTTTATCCGCTTCACTCCAATTCAAAGAATCACTTTTAACGATTTGAGCAAGACCTTTGATCTCTTTATCAAGCTGCCCTTTGTTAACCGCTTCGTTATCATTTTCTGCCGCCTTCACACCAGAAAGTGTCCGATCTGTACTCGTATTATCTGCTATACTGATTGCAGCACCACCTTTTCCAGAACCTATGTTAATAAGTTTTGTATCATTATCTTGCTTAACAAGGCTATCGCTTACAACTTTGTTAATCTCTTTGTGAATATTCGTGAAAGATGTACTTACGCCATCTAACGCATCCGCAACATTATTATAAGTTTCCTCTTTCGAATTGCCTGTATCATCGAATTTCTTAACCTTGAAACTTGGGGCAGTCCATTCACCTGCATCATCATAGCCTGCACCACCACCAAAATATTTCGCTGTATGCTCAGCAACCTTAGTAACATTTTTATTGGTTGTAAAAAGCTGTGAGCCATTAACCGCATCCGTTGAACTTTCTGAAAGTTCACCAGTACTCACACCGGTAAGTGTCCGTTCCTTACCTTCATTGTTAAGAATACTTACTTCCGTACCGCCTGCTGCCTTACCTATAGTGATAACACCCGATCCCCCCGCACGAAGACTACGACTTAACGTCACCTCTTCTTCTTGCTTAACAAGGATACTGTCTCTTACATCGACAATCTCTTCATTCAGAGTGGTGAAAGCACTGTTAACACCTTCAAAAGCAGCAGCAACATTGTGATAAGTCTTCTTGTCACCTTCTGTGCCATCAGAATCAAATTGTGCAACTTTGAAATCAGGTTTTGTCCATTTGCCTTCCTCATACTTGGTATTACCACCGAAATATTCTGCAAGGGCTGTGTTCGTAGAATGGAGCTGTGAACCATTCACGGCATCGGTTGATTCCTCTGAAAGTTTACCATTTTCAAGAGAGGTAATTTTGCTATTTTTTTTATCCTCTTTTTCTCCATGCTGCGCACTAAAGGCATTTACATCCTTGCTCCATACCAAAGAATCCTGTGCAACTCCTTGTGAAACCTCTTTAATCCGTGCATTCACATTCTTGATATTTGCATCAAGAGCTGAAAAAGCGGTTCCAACACCTTCATATGATTTATTTGTTACATCACCCTCTTTAGAAACTGTCGATAAGTCATAGCTGGGAGCTGTAAAAGTGCCATCAGCACTAAACGATGCTTTGCCTCCTAAAATTTTTGCTAAACTCGCAGCTATGGTATTAATCTGTCCACCCGTAACCGCATCGCTCGAACCCGCCACTAGAGAACCATCAGCCAGCGATGTGACCTTGCTGTTTGTCTTTTCACCTTCTTTTCCATGCAAGGCTACAAAAGCATTACTCTGATTACTCCATGATAAAGAATCCTGTGAAACTCCTTCTGAGACNCGTCAGATTGAAGATTATCAGAGAGATCTTTTAAACCCTTATCAAGTTGACCTTTATTAACAGCTTCATTGTCATTCGCCGCTTCCTTTACACCGGAAATAACCCGATCAGCACCACTCTTATTTGCAATATTGATTGTAGCACCATCTGTCTCCGCACCAATCTTGATAGTCTTGCTGTCTGTATCCTGTTTAACTAGGCTATCACCTACAACCTTGGTAAGCTCTTTTTTTACATTTGTGATAGAAGTACCTACACCCTCAAAGGCGGAAGCTACATCAGTATAGCTCTTCTCTTCATCCTTGCCATCTTCCTTAACAGTCTTAACCTTGAAAGTGGGAGCGGTCCATTCACCATTCTCATACTTGGCACCTCCGCCAAAATACGTAGCAACCTTATCACCTAATGAATAAAGCTGAGAACCATTAACCGCATCACTTGAGTCTTTAGAAACAGTTCCAGCCTGAAGAGACGTAATCTTGCTATTCCCTTTCGTATCTCCTTCTCCATGCTGCGCTACAAAAGCTTTATCCGCTTCACTCCAATTCAAAGAATCACTTTTAACGATTTGAGCAAGACCTTTGATCTCTTTATCAAGCTGCCCTTTGTTAACCGCTTCGTTATCATTTTCTGCCGCCTTCACACCAGAAAGTGTCCGATCTGTACTCGTATTATCTGCTATACTGATTGCAGCACCACCTTTTCCAGAACCTATGTTAATAAGTTTTGTATCATTATCTTGCTTAACAAGGCTATCGCTTACAACTTTGTTAATCTCTTTGTGAATATTCGTGAAAGATGTACTTACGCCATCTAACGCATCCGCAACATTATTATAAGTTTCCTCTTTCGAATTGCCTGTATCATCGAATTTCTTAACCTTGAAACTTGGGGCAGTCCATTCACCTGCATCATCATAGCCTGCACCACCACCAAAATATTTCGCTGTATGCTCAGCAACCTTAGTAACATTTTTATTGGTTGTAAAAAGCTGTGAGCCATTAACCGCATCCGTTGAACTTTCTGAAAGTTCACCAGTACTCACACCGGTAATTGTCCGTTCCTTACCTTCATTGTTGAGAATACTTACTTCCGTACCGCCTGCTGCCTTACCTATAGTGATAACACCCGATCCCCCCGCACGAAGACTACGACTTAACGTCACCTCTTCTTCTTGCTTAACAAGGATACTGTCTCTTACATCGACAATCTCTTCATTCAGANGTCACCTCTTCTTCTTGCTTAACAAGGATACTGTCTCTTACATCGACAATCTCTTCATTCAGAGTGGTGAAAGTACTGTTAACACCTTCAAAAGCAGCAGCAACATTGTGATAAGTCTTCTTGTCACCTTCTGTGCCATCAGAATCAAATTGTGCAACTTTGAAATCAGGTTTTGTCCATTTGCCTTCCTCATACTTGGTATTACCACCGAAATATTCTGCAAGGGCTGTGTTCGTAGAATGGAGCTGTGAACCATTCACGGCATCGGTTGATTCCTCTGAAAGTTTACCATTTTCAAGAGAGGTAATTTTGCTATTTTTTTTATCCTCTTTTTCTCCATGCTGCGCACTAAAGGCATTTACATCCTTGCTCCATACCAAAGAATCCTGTGCAACTCCTTGTGAAACCTCTTTAATCCGTGCATTCACATTCTTGATATTTGCATCAAGAGCTGAAAAAGCGGTTCCAACACCTTCATATGATTTATTTGTTACATCACCCTCTTTAGAAACTGTCGATAAGTCATAGCTGGGAGCTGTAAAAGTGCCATCAGCACTAAACGATGCTTTGCCTCCTAAAATTTTTGCTAAACTCGCAGCTATGGTATTAATCTGTCCACCCGTAACCGCATCGCTCGAACCCGCCACTAGAGAACCATCAGCCAGCGATGTGACCTTGCTGTTTGTCTTTTCACCTTCTTTTCCATGCAAGGCTACAAAAGCATTACTCTGATTACTCCATGATAAAGAATCCTGTGAAACTCCTTCTGAGACTTCCTTAATACGATCGTTAACGGTTTTGATATTCTCATCAAGTCCTTTAAAGGCTGTTTCAACACCTTCATACGATTTATTTGTTACATTACCCTCTTTAGAAACTGTCGATAAGTCATACGTTGGTCCTGTAAAGTTTTTGCCATCAAAGGATACAGCGCCACCTAAAATCTTTGATAAATCCGAAGCTATGGTATTAACCTGTCCACCCGTGATTGCATCATGTGAATCCTTGGCAATCTTACCATCAGCAACATTATGGAGACCTACAGCTGTCTTATCTTTACCACCTAAAGTCACACTCGTGTAATTAATGCCGCCATTATCACCATCTTTTTTATCGTAATGAACAACGGCTGAATCATCAGACTGAAGGCTGGTAGAAAGATCCTTCAGACTTTTATCAAGCTGACCTTTGTTAACAGCTTCATTATCCTTTGTTGCTTCACCAACACCTGAAATTATCCGATCCGCACCAGTCTTGTTGGCTATATTGATTTCACTGCCTTCTACTGCAGCTCCAATAGTGAGACGATGTGTTGTTTGGTCTTGCTGAACAAAGCTTTCGCTTTCTACTTTGTTAATCACATTATTAACCTGTTCAGTCAATTTATTCTGAACATTTGTGATAGAAGTACCTACACCTTCAAAGGCAGAAGCTACATCAGGATATTCTTTGTTTTCTGTTTCGCCATCATCCTTAACGGACTTAACAGTGAATTTAGGAGCAGTCCATGCGCCACTTTCATATTTAGCGCCACCACCTAAATACTTAGCTATATTCGTGGCTACAATTGTAACATTTTGATTTGTAGTAAACAGCTGTGAGCCATTAACCGCTTCATCTGAATTTGCACTGAGATCGCCACCTAATAAACCGGAAATTTTCCGTTTCTCATTATCTTTATTCAGAATGCTGACTTCATTGCCACCAGTTCCTTTCCCAATGGTAATAACACCTGTTCCCCCTGCACGAAGACTACGCGCTAATCTATTTTCTTCTTCTTGTTCTTGCTTAACAAGGATACTATCTCTTACATCAGCAATTTCATTATTTGTTGCAAATAACTGTGAACCATTCACCGCTTGTTGTGAAGTCTCAGTGAGTGCTGCAGCCTTAACTTTCTTTATCTCTTTACCTCCAGCATCAATACCATCGGTCGTTATTTTGGGGCCTCCAGAAATCACTAAGCCTGTTGCATCTAGGGCAGTTGTGCCTGCCTTTAAGCTCGTTAATGTAACATCCTTAGCTAAATCAAATTTTACATTATTATCTTTATCACCTTTTGTAATGTTAAGATTTGTACTTCCAGTGGAAAAATCTACTCCGCTATCCATAATGACTGTTTTAGCATTTTTACCGTCAACAGATAGTTTCCAACCATTTTTTCTTACGACATCTTCTAAGTCTTGCAATTGTCTTAGATTCACTGCGTCTGCATCTTCACTACCAGCCGCTACACCTGTAATTTGTCGTGTTTTGCCA
>NZ_JBHIMS010000067.1:0-5578 GCF_042194285.1 Bartonella sp. MM97QHHN
GTTCACGCGGTATTTTTGCTCGCGAGATACGACCATTGGGTTCTCTGAGACATCCATTAATACGAGGACGTCCACGTTTTGCACGTTTTTTTCTTTTTGTCATATTTTTTTCAATCAGAATGGTATGCTATCATTATTAATGAGTGCACTATGATCAGCAGCCCCTGAAGCGATAGCATAATTTTGAGAAGTAATAGGTGAAGGGGTAGGGGATGCCGATTGATCTTTTTTGGCATCAAGCAAATACAACTCGCCTTTGAATTGTGGTAAGACAATCTCTGTTGTATAACGGTCATGCCCATTTTTATCTTGCCATTTGCGTGTCTGTAATTTTCCTTCTATGTAAACCTTTGAACCTTTGTTGAGATATTGAAGTGCAATTTTTGCCAAATGTGGATTAAAAATCACAACTGAATGCCATTCTGTTTTCTCTACTTTTTGATTGGTTTTTTTATCTGTATAGCTCTCAGAAGTCGCTATACTAAAATTAACTATTTCTGCTCCAGAATTCATTGTTTTGCTTTCGGGATTAGCACCAAGGCGCCCGATTAACGTCACTTTATTTAGCATATTTGTAGCCCCATTAGATTAGCAATTTATACATGAAAAATCTTAGCATAATTTGCATATTTATACAATTATTTCAAAAGGATAATATTAATTATTAACCATATAACATTATGTTTACGGTGTATAAAATAAGGGGATCAAGGTATTCTATTCTGCAAGCACCGTTTTTTTCTACTTTCTCCATGAGTTCCTTGCACTTTGTCAGATCTTGTTGTGAAAGAGACTTAAACATTCTAACAAACGTGTTAGAAATTTCATGGTTAAGTGGGTCAGAAGAGTTCATTGTAAAATTCTTACGACAAATATTTGCTTCTCTTCTCAAGATAGAAGCCGTTTCTTCATCTAAAGCATATTTCTCAATGATCTTTTCTTCCATGTCAGCAGGTATAGGCTTTTTGCCAATTTCTACAGAAGATAAAAACGCTATAGATACGCCTAATTTATCAGCCATATCTAATAGACGTTCTGTCCGATCAATACGAATTTTACGTAAGGTTTTGCCAAATGGTGTAAGCATGTGATTAAAACTCCTATTCATGCAATCAAGCTGCTTTGAGAAATGATATTGTGTTTTTTTCAAAAATTTCTTTGACTTTTCCATAAAGTATAGCCTTGCCGCCTGGATATCTTAATGGTGAGCAGATATGAGTCATCGTTACGTGCCTTTTTAGGTGTTTTTTGATGTTTTGTTGATTTCATCAATCGATGTTAAGAAGATACAATACCGATTAACCAAAAAAGTCTTATAAATCGGAAATTTTACTATGGCTTTTTAACTGAGCACTGTAGTGTGTAAATAGATATGTTTATTAAACTGCGTGTATGTAACATAAGAAACAATACACAAACTAAAAAGGAATACCAAAGAGCAATATTTGAGTACCAAAGTACAATATCCAATGAAAAAGAAAGCTTATGCTCCACGTACTTAGAAATAATAGGTAAAGAGACCGTTTCTTTATAACTACTTGGGAAAATTAAAACGACAAGCGCTAAACTTATTAGTTTTAAGAGTCTGTGCAAATACTGTTGTAAATCACGTGTTAGTTTCACCCAACCCGTTGTATCATCATCTTTATATTTTGGATTGTTCTGCAACTCAAAAGGAATATGAGAATTGCATAAAATTACAAAAATATTTGTTACTATTATCAAACAAAAAGATGCAAATATCAAAATACTTTGAATAAAGTAGGGATTTTTTTTAATTCCTAAAAAACATAAAAATATAAAAGTTATAATGCCAAACAAGGCTCTTAGCTGTTTATCTGTAAACATATTTATTTCCTGCGGTTTTCGATAATTTTTTGATCTCTTTATTGAACTCGTCTATAAGAGGTTCGTAATTCAGAATGCTTTTCGGAATAGCACCACCGTAAACCCATGCTTTCACCTGCGCTTTGGTACTAAAATCTGCATTTTCTGGTGTGGTATAATACTGTCCGCCATCAAACTTTTCACACTCTCTTGTGCCGTCTTCATATTCGTAGAGGTTGTAAAAATACTCCTCTGCTCCGTCTCCCCAAGGAACATAACCAACAGCTGTTGCAACAAACTCTTTTTGCATAGGCTGTTTACGTTTTTTAAAGAATCTTCGTTTTAATATTTCCATGTTTTAATTCCTATTTTTACCAATAGGTTAATTTACCTTAAATTTGACCGTACAGAGCGTTTTGTATTACAGATGTGTTTTTCATCATAAAATCTTTAAATCGCTTTGTATGATGCCTTTTTGTCGATTTAAACACATACCTAATTGTAAAATGATCAGCACTTTTCACTAGTTTGCTGTGGACCAAAGCGTTTCATTATCCCACCAATGCCATTTAAAGTCTCTTCAAGCTCTTGCTTGTGAACAAGCGTTAGTGGTCTAAAATGCTCTTTCGCTGTTTTTTCTTTGAGTGTTTTCTCACGTGTGTTTTCAATTGCTCTACGTACAGTTTCGGCTTTTGAAAGAAGGGTATTTTCTAGTGTCTGGCAATAAGTTAAAAGCTCTCCACAAGTTGGCATAAATGTTTTTGATATCCCAATTGCTTGACCAGTTACGATATCTTCGACGCCTTTTTTCAGAGCATATGCTGAAATCCGTTCCAGCATCATGCTATAGGATAGAACAACGGCTTTGGAATCTGTGTTCGCAGGGACTCTCATGCTTGAGAGTAGGAAAGAAGCTTGCTCAATTTGCTTAACTGAAGCTTTCACAGAGAGCAACGCTTGTAGAAGATTGCAAGCATCTAAGGTTTGCTCTTCCTCCTGTTTCGTCAATGTATTCCCAGCTTTCAGCGTCAATGGATACCCCGGACTGATCATTTCCATAATCTTCTCCAGATGAGAGTTGATCTCTGAGTTGGTTGAAGCCTTCTGCAAGCTGTTCTGTGAAAGTTTTCTGAGTGAATTTTCCATGATAACCACCTAACCGTTTTTCCTGTTCTAATCTTGCTTTTTTCTTTGCTAGCGTTCCGATAGGGCTTGTAACCCAATTGTACCAAGTCCTTTGCCAATCTCGTTTGTTTGCATTTTTACCTGGGTTTGCTATCCAGTAATTTGTGAACCGTTCGGTTTCTAACAGCGCCTCATCATGCGTTAATCCTTGATCGATTGCGTATTGCAAATTAGGTTTGAAATCCTCTGGCAATCGACAACCGCGATTAGCTTGCGCTCGTTTTGCTTTTTTGGGAACGTTCTCTTGCTCGTGAATGGGAGGTTGGTTGTCTGATGAGGTTGCGATTTGCTCTGATGTGGTCTCAACAGCAGCAACCTCTGTTGGCTCATGAACCCGTTCGTTTGTTTCTAAACTTTCAGAACCAATTTCTTTTTTTGCTAAAACGTTAGTTTTAGTTTTTTTATTATATATGTTATTGTCTATGTTAATGTGTTTCATCATGATGTCATCATGACCTCGTGATGACGTCATGATGACATCATGATGGTTTTTTGATGAGTTATCTTTATGCTTATTTTTCTTAGTATTTGCAGCTTTTATAGCTTTTTCTGAAAGTTTATTTAAATTCTCATTGCAATTTTTTAATTCTTCTTCAACATCGAGATTCCATAAACGACCATCTTCTAAACGAATGATGTATCCCTCTTCTAGCAAAACATTCAATGCTGTCTCAAATTTCTTTACTGAATAACCAGTGTAATGAGATAAAACTTTAATATTACAAAAAAGAGGTTCACCAGTACGAAGCATGCGAAATCGCAATCTCATATAGATATTACCTTCTACAGGAGGTAAATAATCGACGACCACCGCCCATTTATCGGCAAACAGTCTCGTCCATGGTATTTTACCGGACATGTATATCCCCTTCTTTCATTAAATATAAAATTGCCAAAGCATCTGCTTCGTTGTCATCACAAGGCGCGTGACCTTTTGCACGCATTGCCTTAATCATTTCTTCTTTTGACGCATTCCCTTTGCCTGTCATTGCTTTCTTAATGGTACCAACGGGAATGCCTTCATACGGTATCTGATGATGTTCACACCACGCCGTTAATGTTGCTAGAAAGCCCCCATAAACATGAGAAGCGTCTGTACCCACATGCCGGCGGACCTCTTCAAAATACACTGCATCAATTTCATCAACAGACCTCTTTAGTTCAGTAAGCCATTTCTTAAAGCGCAAGTAACGCATGCCACCGCCTTCAAAACGGCGTGATTGAAAATGTTCTGTATCACTTGTGATAAAACCATCTGCATCACGAAGCGCCCAGCCTGTCTTAGTCCCTAGATCAAGACAGAGAATGGTTTGTGCATTAGTGATCATAATCCCCCCTTAAGGCTCTACGTATTTATGCGTGCGCATGGTGACGCGTAATCTATTTATTTGATCTCTTTATTTAATGCCTGTTTAAGAATGTGAATGGTGCTGTTGATGTTCATTACTATCTGTAGGAGCAGCAATAAAAGCAGAACTAGAGCTAGAACTATCCTTCAACTTTTGCAGCTTTAAATAACTATTTAAAGATAGTCCTTTGCCTTGTTCCCAACGACAAACAGAGGCTTGCTTAACGCCTAAAATGTCTGCTAATTCTTTTTGTGTTAGCGATAAACACTTTCGGATAGATTTAATCTTGAATTTTTCCTCTGTGTCCATTTGAGTTAAGCCCTTTATTTTAACCATATACGCAATTGTATAGAGTTAATTAAAAAAAACAATAGATTTTTTTAATTTTAAAATCATAAGTAACTAATTATGACAAAAAATATCATTGCGACATTGCAAGTATTGCAATCTGAGTTTGGTCTTAATCAAAAAGATCTTGCCGATAGATTAAATGTAACCCAAGCGACCGTGTCAAGATGGTTAGGAAGTGAATCAGATCCCAGAGGTTCACACAGAGACTCAATTCTAGAACTTTATAAAAGCTTAAAAGGTTATAATCAAATTACTACAGTTGTTCCTGTCATGGGATATGTAGGAGCAGGATTAGAGATTGATACCGATGTTGAGCAAATCCCAGAAGATGGGCTTGAAACAATCGAAATACCATTTGATTTGCCTTTTGAAACAATAGGATTCATGGTTCGTGGAGATTCCATGTATCCCGTATATAAAGATGGTGATTTAATCGTAGTTAAACATCTGCAAACAAAGCCAATGAGCGATTATTACGGTGATGAAGTTGTCGTTCTAACAGAAGATAATAGGCGTTTCATCAAACAAATTACTCGCTCTTCAGAGGGCATTGTACTCAAATCATGGAATGCGCTACCTATTAAAAATGCAAAGATAAAATGGGTTGGAGAAATAGTTGCAATATTACCGCGCAAATCCTATCGTCTACTTATGAAGTAATCCCAATAAAGTTTTTGATTCTATTGCTTGTGAAGATGGCATTTAAGTGAAAATGCAAAAAAAAATGAAATATATGCGATTTTTTGCTTGCTTATATTTATACATTTACGTATAAGTAATTATACAAACCACGCACAAACAATCGCCAAGAGGCGTTAGGGAGGAAAAATTATGGATAAGCCAATTCTTATAAATTCTGATGAAAT
>NZ_JBHIMS010000098.1:0-4463 GCF_042194285.1 Bartonella sp. MM97QHHN
ATAAATTTGCGCATTACCATAGACATCAACAAAAAAGCTTTTTACTTTAGCATTTCCAAAGACGCGTGCATTTTGAAAGACCCGAGCTTTATTATACACCCAGCAATTACCTTCATGAGAGAGATTATCTTCACTTTCAATATAGCCACCGAGGTCACCTTTTTTCACATCATCAAAATCTCTTAAGGCTCTAATTCGAGTTAAGAAATGACCATCGATATATTCACAATCATCAATAAATTCATATTTTTTTGCAGGCTCTTGTTGATTAACAGACGTGGTTTCATTTGAAATATTAGAGATAACGGGGGTGTTTTTTGAATTTGTCATAATTAAAACCTTGATGTTAATATTGTTTTGAAATTGACACCCTTATAGGGCGCCGGGCGCTCAAAACNATTTGTCATAATTAAAACCTTGATGTTAATATTGTTTTGAAATTGACACCCTTATAGGGCGCCGGGCGCTCAAAACACGGCATCAAGTCCGTTGCTACGCTTTTCTCATAAGAGTATTGTATGGCGTAACTACACCCGACATAATCATTATATGCTAATCATAACATAAAAGACAGTCAGTATTTAAAGAAATGGGAAAGGTTGTTTCGTAACCTACCCGCTTGATGTTTAAGTGTTTTGATCACTTGAATATTTATATAACAAAATACGTATTTATTGTCAAACAATATTTTATCTTTTTTTGATATTTTTTTAATACGTTATGTATTGATAATATCTTATGCTTATTAATTCCTTCTTTTATATTTATGTGCTTTTAAAGATATATTATAGGCTTTATGAAACGATTGCGTTATTTTCTGAATCTATACATTGATAATATTTAGAAACGCTCTCATAGTGCGTATTTTTAACTTTATAACCTATCAGTTTTTTTCACTAAATGAATTTTAATTTTTTTGTGAATTTTTTTTATAACACATTTGCAACTTAACAGCTTTTCATAGAGATGGTCTTTATAACCAACCCTTTCATTTGCATTATGATTATAAAACCTTGCTGTTTTTATGCATTCTCTATAGCTGTTATATGCTTTATAGCCACCGCATCATTTTTCATTTTCATAAGAGAAACGATAAATAGGATAATTACGATTTATAGACTGTTATGAAAACATCTCAATAGAAACTGATAATTATAGAGATGAGCAAAATCTCTTTTAATAGACCGTGTCAGTGTTGTCAGTTCCTTTTAAGACCCTCTATTATTTTTTTTATGAGTAAAAATTAAAAACATTATATTTCAATAGTTTAATATCTTTAAAACATAACCCATATCAAGAGTACAATCTTGAAAGATAACCAATGATGTGAATTGATTAAAACCTGTCAGTTATGTGTCAGTAAATTGAACTGACAAAATAGATTATTTTAGTGAGTGATTAAAATGTGCTTTATGAAAAGCATATGATCTTTTAAAGCCTTTCAAAAGATAGCTTGTAACTCATATGAAATGCTATCAAGACCATTATGGTTATGAGTTTTGAAGATTTTGAGTATTTTGAGGGTTCCTTTTACGCCCCTTTATATATTATTTTTCAATCAAAAATAAAAGTTATTATATTTCAATATGTTAATGTTTTAAATAAACAACCCATATTACACACAACACGTAAATACAATCTGTAATATATATAAAAAGGGGTTTTGAAGGTATTTTGAGGGTTTGAGAAACCTTCAAAACCTATAAGTAATATAAGAAAATGAATATACATAGCTCTCTTTAAACAAAGCTATCATTTTAGATTACGATATAACCTCTTAAAGGCAATGTAAAAGAAGCGTATTCACTTTAAGATGGGATTTCTTAAAAGTCTTAAAGCAATTCAAATAAGAGTATTTAAAAGTGCAAATGATTTCTTTTTAGAATAACGCATACAAACACTCCTTTTAAAGATTGTATGTAAGCAATTTATAAAGAGGGTATAGAACCTATAGGTTATAAGACCTTATACCCCTTTGTGAGGTTAACATGCCTATCATCTGAGCATGCCAAATCTATTCAGTTTCTCTCATTTCTAATTTTGGTAGTTTTTTTACGATTTTCATTGTTTCTAAACTTACGGTAATAACTCTTTGAAACAACTCTAGAGGGTAGGCAGGGTTGCCAATGGTTTCAACAGCATAGCGATTGGCATCATTGACAATGCCACTCTTTTTATCAGTCTTTACACATTGACGCCCCATAACCCATTCAAGAGCAGGTTTGCCATTGACGATATACTTATAAGCTTCAAGAGGGATATCTGTTATTGTGATATTGCTATTATAAAAAACAGTCGATTTATCCTTTTCCTTACTATTCTTAATTTTTGCGAATTTCATTTCAGTTACATAATAGAATTTTTCGGGATTAGAGATCTCTGTCTGTTTTGGATTACCCTTTTTAAAGGTCACGGGATAAGGCTCTACATCTTCATAATTCACGTGCAAGTGACCCAGTTCACGCCCTGCTGTTACAAACTTCCAAAAATCACCAGCACTCTTTACACAAGGGATACGAGGCAGTTCTTTAGAGAGGTTATCAGCATAACGAGCACAATAATCTTCCGAATGAAGTAGACCGTAAACATAATAGAATAGATCATCTTTCGTGATAGTTTCATTAGGATAAGCGGCTTTAAAATGGTCTAGACCTTCATCAGTAATGGCATCACACCTTTGTAAATCAGCTGTTTTGTTTTCTTCTATAGAGTTTGTAAATAAAAGGGATTGTTTCTCACTTTTATTGTTACTTTTTAAAGATTCAATATCCTCATAAATATACCTTGGAAAGCATTGACCAGTATCTATTGCATGAAAATTAGGTAGAGTCCTGGTCATTAAGACAGAAAAGCCCACCATTGCTCCTATACCTGTAACTTGTATTACCCTATTTTCATTCATTTGTTCCATAGAGAATACACACGGCATTTTGGAAACTCTATCGTTGAAGGTGCGATTATAATAGAGCCACTGTTTCATAAAAGGGCGATAAAGGCTTTGAATAAAGCACGCTTCTTCAAATTCGAAAATTTTTCCTTTTACCAGTTCCTGCTTAACATTATGGCTCCAACTTATCTTTTTCTCATCTGTATTAACAAAATTATCTACAACCTTTGTACGTGTTTTATGGTCAGTATGTGGATAGGTGTTGTTAAAACGTTCCACTTCACTGTTATAGAAGGCAATCATATTACGCATATTTTTTGCTAAAGCTTCACGGCTAGAGTTGTATGTCCAAGCATCACGATTGGTTTTTAGACCACAAGAATAAATCTCAAAAAGTTTTTTACCATGACTTTTTTTATCACCTTTATCACCTATAGCTAAAAATGCTTTGAAACTGTCATCCCGTTGACCAAGCCAATCCCCATGTTTATCTGGTGTGATTATTTGCCACCCTTGTTTACTCCGTGTAACACCATCAATGCTCCCAAGAGACTCTATTATTGTAAGCTTTTTTTCTCTTGTGAGTGAATTTCCAATGTCATGATAGTAAATTTTACACTCTTCAGAAGCATTGGGGTTTTTGATAAATAGTGTCACAGCAATACCGGTCATACTACCATTGCCAAAAATATTTTCTCCTTCTTGAGCGTTGTTTTTATTCCTCATATTTTTACGAATATCCCCCCGTAAATTAAGCACATAAATACTGCTAAATTCTTTAGCTAAAGATTTTCGTAAACCATCCATAGAATATCCACTGATAAAATTTCCATTTGTGACAAAGCCGATTATTCCAGCATCAGCAATACGGTCACTAGCCCAGCGAATGGCACGAATATAACTATCATAAAGCGCTTGCCTAAGATTTGCTTTAGATTGAGCAGCATACGTGTCACTGATGCGTTTATTTAATATGGGATAGGGAGTATTCTTTGCATTATCATTTTCACTCTTTTGACCTACCGAATAAGGAGGATTGCCAAAGATCACTTCAATATTCAAATTTTTTTGATGCTCTAAATATTCACTGTTTTCCTCTAATAAACCTTTCATCAAATCTTGTTTTTCCAGCATCCGAAACGTATCAGTTAAACCAATATGCTTGAAAGGGATGTAATCTCCTTTCTTCAAACTATGGTAAGTCGATTCAATATTGATCGCTGCTATGTAATAAGCCAGTAAAACAATCTCATTGGCATGGATATCATGACGGAATTTATATTCCATATCCTCTGGTTTTATGAGCTTTGATTGTAAAAGCCTTGTGATAAAGGTACCCGTTCCAGTGAAAGGGTCAAGAATAGAAACACCACGTGACCCCAAGCTTTTTCCAAATTCATTGCGTAAAACATCATCAACAGAATGAATGATAAAATCCACGACCTCAACGGGGGTATAAACAATGCCAAGCCTATCCGTTGTCTTCTTAAAAGCTTTGGTAAAAAAATCTTCGTAAAGTTTGATAATAAGATTTTGTCTTGCCTGTGGTTCGGTAATGCCAGAGGCACGGAACTTT
>NZ_JBHIMS010000107.1:0-4638 GCF_042194285.1 Bartonella sp. MM97QHHN
TTTGATAAACATGGCTGCTGCAAAAGGACTTGCGGGTTTAACACTAACACCCCCCTCACGATTTGCCACCCGTACAAAGGGGTCAATCAAATAACAAAAGCGTGAGGAAAAATCTGCGCGATAGGTAAGGCTTTCTTGCGTGTTTTTACCACCCGTATCAAAAACCGCAATCGCTTGTAGCTTTTCTGCCACCTGTTCCAAGGCATCCGCCACGGGGTTTTTACCATTATCAAGGCGCCCTGCACTATAAGCCGGTGCCAGTAAAATCCCAGGCTCTACCCCTAAATGCCCTCTAGCGTGTTTTAGCACATGCACACCGGTCAGTCGAGCATTTGATCCCACCATCTCGGCTTGTGTCTCAGCTATGGTTGACTTTTCTTCCACACGCACAAGAATAATTTGTGCCTCAATCCCTTGCGCGCACACGGCGTTAATGACATCAAGAGCTGTGCCTCTTGCCCCAAGCTTTTGGATCTTCTCTCCCTCATGCGTAAAGAGAAGAACAGGCTCGTTGAGGGGAAAAACTTGGTTGTCAGCTTCAGGGGCTGTAACAACCGCTCCAATGGCGGTCTGATCAAATGTTGCTAAGGAACGGGAATCCTCACCAGCCTCTACAATGCGTATCCCATGATTAAATTCTGTTGCCATCTTGCTCTCCAAATCAATGAAGAGACCATAACAAGAAACAACAGACGATCATAAGACTGACACTGTCACTCAAAAAGCCCTTTAAAAGGGCTTTGAAAGAGCGATAAAAGGACTTAAAAACATATAAGCCTGCTTATAGAACAGCTATCCATTTGACTTCTGTCATATCTTGGTTACTTGTGCATCCATTTATTCTTTCCATAATCTTATAAGGACAGCGCCATCAGCACCAGCACCGCTTGGAGAGGAATTTCCATGAGCACCAGCACCCCCACCACCAAAGCCACGCCCTGCTTTTCCTGAACTATAGGAACCTTTGCCTAGTCCTCCAGAGCCTCCTCTTGATGTATCGCCTCCAGCATCACCGCCATTACCGCTTGTTTTTCCATTGATTCCGCTTGTCCCAGCATAACCATTTCCGCCTTTGGCAATTCCTAGGTGGTCATCCGTTGCTAAACCAAAGTTTCCTCCCACGCCTCCAGCACCACCAGAGCCTGAATAGAAGGAAGTCGTACTCCCAGTAATCGAGTGAGAGATACGGGCGTCAGCTCCCCCACCACCCTTTCCTCCGGTAGCGGTAATAAAATTTTTGCCAATGGTTGTTGTTTCTCCAGGCTTACCGCTTACAAAATTCTTTGCAATAGAAGCCCCTCCTTTACCAATGATGATATCCTCGTGACCGTTTAAACTGACTTTATAGCCATACCAGATGGAACAACCACCACCTCCACCACCTCCTCCTAATCCTATCCCAAACGCTCTACCACCACTACCCCCACCACCCCAAGCTTGGATCTCAACTTTAGTTTTATCGGTGACCCAGATGGGCCACTGAATTTTCCCATCCTGTGTATAGAGCAATTCAGCATCAGCAAGGGCCGGCCAATTTGTGATTTTATCGATCAAATCTTTTTTAAGACTCTTTATTTGTGCCAAAATGGCGGCATCCACTTGCGCCTTCGTATAAACAACATCACCATCAACCCTCAAAGGTCCTTTAAGAAAGCTTCCCGTTGTGCTTAAACTGGTAACTATTTCACCATTATGGGTGAGATTAAACGACGAATTACCCAACAGTTCTAAGCCACCACTCATAGTGATTTTGCTGGTAAATTTATTATAACTTTGCCATTCATTTGGGCTGGCTAAGCGACCATAGCTTGTGAGATCTTCATTGATCTTGGCTCTAAAATCATCAAGACCCACGATATCTTCGGTTTTATGTTGATGTGCGCCTAACAGTGAGACAGCACTGCCAAAGGTGAAGTTATTATTGCTTGATTTATAGAGAACATAATTATTTGCGGCATCGTGTGCGCCTTCGATATCGCTTAAATCAGCAAATGAGAAAGTTTTATCCGCTGCCATTTTGCCATTGAGAGCGCTTTCTAGATTTGTGATTTCGCTTATGGTATGCGTGTGTTGTGAAGGCGCTTTTTGGTCTACCTTTTCCTCAACAGCCAAAAGAGCTTGATCAATTTTGGTCAAGTTTTCGCGCAAGATTGGGAATTCAGAACTGATAAAACGACCTTCTTTAGGCAATTCCATGTCGAGTTTTTTGGTTTTGGTCATCTCTGTTTTCCCTCATAATATGCCGGCGCCAAAATCACACACCATGGACCGCGCAGCAGGTCCACCGGTAAGGGTCAATTTCAAGCGCGCTTGTTTGGCGCCTTTATCACCACTGATAAATTTGCGCTCTGTCCAAAGGGGCTCGGCAAGTTGTTCTGTTTCGTCGAGTTTCAAAGGGGTGAAACCACCATCATCCAGTTGCATCTCGAGTGTAAAGGTTGCACCGCCTGGTAAAAAGGTTTTGATATAGCTGGTCAATCTTGCTTTTTCACCAAAGGCAAAAGCACGCGTGACATAAGTGGCTTCCTTATGGATCTTTCCTGCAATCAATTGAACAGGAGCAAACAAGACGGGTGAGAGCTTTTCGGTGCCTTTGAGAATAGCGCGAAGCTTTATCTTTTCACTGATATATTCGGTAAGGCTTAGCAATTGAAAGGGAAGCAGTTGATAAATTGTGCCATTGTTTCGTTCAATTTCAAAGATGACAGAACACTCACTTGAAGGCAATTCAATGGCTGCGCGGATTTGTAAATCAGAGCAGTCCACAAGATCAAAAGTGCCAAGATCAATGGTTTTTTCTGTTTGTGTGTAGCGTGCCGCCAGCACCCTAAAAGCTAAAGCCTCATCTTGATGAGCGGTCCAGCTCCTAGCATTGACAGAAGAAAAGCGTGGACCGGTCACGTAAGGGTGGCTCGAGACGTATCTCTGGTGTTCTGCATCAAAATCTCCAAGCTTTGCTAAAGAGACGGAATGATCAGCATCATCGGTTTTAATGACAAAAGCCGTTAAACGGTCATCCATCACAAGGAGTGGTACATCATAGCGTGCCTCTGCCCAACCTAGCTTTGCGCCCTTCATAGAATAAAAGCTTTGCGCTTGAATATCGGCGGTCGGATAGCCATTTTCTGTGGTGACCAAATCAATCACCAGATCATGGTTCTGATTGCCGATTTTGCAAAGATGAAAGTCAATTCCGGTGATTTGCCGTGTTGCATCAGGGGTAAAGACTTGCGCTTGTGGGTCCACTTGCGTCCAGATCTTCACCGTGGTGGTGCGCCGCATCACTTTCACATCAATCACACCTTGACCGGTAAAAAGCCCCGTTGCAATTGTTCCACCTCTGCCTTGTGCGATAACATTTTTTGTGCCAGCGGTGATATTTTTAGGAATCTTAAAAGTGCTTTCAAGGACGCCATAGGAATTGGCAAAAAGGGGATAATTAGGCAAAACATTCACACCATCAAAGGTGAGGCTTGCTAATTGTTCTAACTTGCCAAAACCTTCAATTTTAAAGTGAAGAGTAATTTGTCTTAAAAAGTCTATTTGTTCTTGATGTGTGTTGATGAAATTATCGCTTACTTCTGTTCTACGTATGGTACTGCCACGGTTCCAGCCCATAATGATTTGATTGGTGATACTCGAGAGCCAATCGGTACGCTGTTCATGCCAAAAGTCTGTCGCGGGTTCAAGGGTTACTGTACCAGGTAAGGTTGCAAAATTTTGATAAGGATTGATTTTTTCGCAAGCCGTTGTCAATTCTTGCGCAATAATCACTTCATTTGTCCAGTCAAGCGTGACAGGCGCTTTTAAAGGAGCAGTATAGAATGTTGGGTCAATGGCAAGCTGTAAAATGCCGTTGCCTACAGCACCTGTTTGTTGAAAGCCTTCATCTCTGTAACTATCATCAAGAAAAGGGTCTGCAAACATGCCCTTTTTGGCAACGGGTTCTTTAGAGTCAACATTGCTTTTAATACGCTCTAATTGCATGAGACGGTCAAGCGAAAGCACCCGTTGAAAATAGCGCCACATCTCATCATAGGGGGCAACCCGTGTGCCATCATTGACCACAACCGGCGTTTCAAGCCAATTGTTGGTAATGGTTGCAAGGGACAACACATCATCAGGGACACTGGGTGCCATGGGTTGGTCTACTGAGATACCTTTGATGTAAACCACATTGCCCCCCGTGTTGAGACCGATACGGTCAATGCGGGGGAGTTTGTAAGTGTAACTGACGATAANCGTGTTGAGACCGATACGGTCAATGCGGGGGAGTTTGTAAGTGTAACTGACGATAATATCACCACCTTGCGCCCCACCTGAGACAGTGATTTCCTGCGCTGTTACTTTATCAGCCGTGATTTTTGCGCGATAGCGGTAAGTCACCTTATAGCTGCTCCCTGCTAAAGGTTCGTCTCCCACGGGTGCCCAATCAATGGTGTCTCCGGTTTTTTTAAAATCCGTTCCTTCTTTAAATTCCTTGCTTCCTTGAACGATTTTGATAAACGCGGTGATGCTTTTATCAGGAACACCATCACACCCCGAAGCAACTGCACCACGGGTGACGTTAACGGTTTTTTCTTTTGTCAACAAAAGAGACTGAATATCAGCAATAGGAAAATAATAGGGTTTAAAGGT
>NZ_JBHIMS010000090.1:0-1661 GCF_042194285.1 Bartonella sp. MM97QHHN
ACCAAAATCTTTTAATGCACGTATGCGGTAAAGCGTAATGTATCCATCAAACTCAATTGTTTCATCAGTAAGTTCGTATTTCTTTTTCATGGTTACTATTTCTCACGTTCTACGATTAGGGTGGAGCCACTAATTTTACAATTTCCAGCAATGTCTACACGACAGCGAATATATGCTTGATTGTAAATTTTAGCATTTCCGTAAACGTGTACACTTTCCCCTATAACAGAATTCCCATAAATCCGCGCATAGTCAAAAACCTTGGCATTATCTCGAACAGAAGCACCATCAACTTCGGCATAATCATAAACTTGTGCATTGTCATAAACGCGTGCATTCCCATAAACCCGCGCATCATCATAAACTTTGGCATCACCGTAAACTTGTGCATTGCCAAAAATCCAACAGTCTCTCTTATGGCTTAAGTTGCTCTCTTTTTCTATAAAACCGCCGAGGTCACCTTTTTTGACATATCCAAAGCCTCTTAATGCTCTAATTCGGTGAAGAGTTCTTCCATCAAACACAATTTTTTCATCAGTAAATTCGTATTTTTTCATCTGGTTTGTTACCTAGTTGAGATTCTTTTATCGCCATCAATCCAGTCGTCCCAACATACACATGCTTCACCGTAAATTTTTGCATGACCGTAAACATGCGCATCACCGGAAACTTCTGCATTGCCGTAAACACGCGCCCTATCATAAATGTATGCCTTTTCGTAAACTTGTGCATTGCCATAAACTTCTGCATTATCAAAAACGTGCGGTTCACCGCAAATATATGCATCACCGTAAACTTCTGCATCACCGTAAATGCATGGTTCATCGCAAACTTCTGCTTTGCCATAAATACGAGAATTGTTGTAAACATGNCACCGTAAATGCATGGTTCATCGCAAACTTCTGCTTTGCCATAAATACGAGAATTGTTGTAAACATGTGCATAACCGTAAACTTGTGCATTTTCGTAAACCTTAGCATCACCAAAAACCTTGGCATAACCATAGACTTTTGCATAATCCCCAATCCAGCAATTACCACGATGCGATAGGTTGTCTTCTTTCTCGATATAGCCTCCTAAATCACCTTTCTCGACGTTTCCAAAGTCTCGTAATGCGCGAATGCGGTGGAGAGTTTTGCCCCCAACTTCGATTGTTTCATCAGTAAGTTCATATTTCTTTTCCATAATGATAGCCTCTTAATGCATGCTTTGTCTTTTAAGCTCTTGAGACAGCACCCCCATGCCTTTTGTTGTGATTTTTGCTGAAGGAATGACTTTTTCAGCCTTTGTTGTTGTTTGAATAATGTGGGTTGAGCAATCCATTAGTCCTTTTTGGATTTTATCTTGATAAGGAAGCAAAGGAGCGCCATCAGTAATTCGATATATCCATCTTTTTTCTTGTAAGAAGAGAATGAATTTTTTGGGTTGCATTTCAAGAATTTTAGCAGCTGTAATAAGACCGAAGAGCCCATCAGAGCGTTGCAAGCTTTCAAGAGCCATTGCTTTTGGTTTTAAATCTTCAATGATGGTATCTTTTTGATTTATTTGTCCTTGTAGGTAATTCAAAAAGCCAATCATCGCTTGTGGACTTGAGTAATCGATTTGTGGTGTAACAACTTGCTTTGCACGCCGCTCGCATTCAATAAAATATTGACGGGCTT
>NZ_JBHIMS010000050.1:0-8383 GCF_042194285.1 Bartonella sp. MM97QHHN
GGTGGGATTGATGGGAAAAAGGGGGCGCTTTTTCAAACGCCCTTAAGAATTTTAAAGCACATCACAAGGACGCAAACGGTGCTGCTGTTCATAGGTACCGTAAAACTCATCATTATATTTTTCTTTTGCTAAATCAGATAAAAGGTCATGGTAAGCAACACTCTCGCTTACAAAGTCATGAACTTTACTCTCCTCGTGGAGATGTTCGATATTTTCTTTTACATATGCTTCTGCAATTTCTTCAGAGATATCTTCACAATTATTCTCAGAAGGATTGATGCGAAAGATTTGGATTGCATCATCTGCCTCGTCAATAATTTTTAGAACTTGGCTTTCATCCAGTGGTCCCGACCGACCAATGTTTTGATCATCATCATAGACAACTAATAAAATTTCATTGGAATTAATAAGAATTGGCTTATCCATAATTTCTCCTCCCTAACACCCCTTGGCGATTGTTTGTGTTAATTTATAATATATTTATATAACTATAATTATAAATTAGCAAGCAAAAAATTATAAAAAATTATATTTTTTGTAAAAATTATTATAACATATTGTAAAATAAGAAGAGAAAAGTGCTTTTTAATATAGCGATAATTAGCGATAAGATCGAATCATTTTACTGTAAGAATCCATTGGCAAGATAGCAAAGATTTCCCCAATCCATACAATTTTAACATTTTTAATGGGGAGTGCATTCCAAGAAAGCAAATCTATCTCACCATTCATTCCTCTGCTAATCTTCTTTATATATCTTTTATTATCATGTGTGAGAATAACGGCTTCTTTGCCAAAGAAGGATTCTATCGTTTTGATTTGGCGCCGTCTTACAATAACCATATCTCCATCTTTATAAGCTGGAAGCATGGAGTCTCCTTTAACTTCAAAAGCAATCATATCATCAGGTAAAGCAAAAGGAATTTCTACTTGTTCAAGACCATCTTCTGGAATTTGTTCAAAGCTTGGATCTATCTGCGTTCCTGCTCCGATATAGCCCATAAGAGGAACAAAAGTTGTTAAGTGATTATCTCCTGTTAATTCTTTATATAATTCTAAAATAGCATCCCGATTAGAACCGCGCGGATCAGAATCTTTTAACCACTTAGACACTGAAGCTTGCGTTACATTTAGCCGCTTGGCCACATCTTCTTGCGTTAAGTTAAACTCAGTCAAAATCTTTTTTAGTGTGCTTATGATATTAGATTTATTACTCATACTTCTGCTTACCTTATTTTTTTATCGTTGATAAAGATAATTTTCATTGACTTTATATAACTATAATTATATGAATAAAATAAGACAAAGCTGTAATTGGAGCTTGTAAATGGATCAACGAGAAGATTTTAAAAATTTGACTAAGTCAATACGAGTCAAATTTAATTGGACACAATCAGAAATGGCTAAAACGCTTGGTGTAACTCAAGCCGCTGTTTGTAAGTGGGAAAAAAGAGGATCGATTTCCGTAATAAATTATCTCAAGCTACAAAAGTTGAAAGATGGTTCTAGCTCTATGCCTGCTTTTATTGCTGCTTCTACAGATAACAACAAACACCCACAGCATAATTCACAGGCTTAAAGAAGAAAGATCATGAGAAACGGAATATTGAAGAAGATCTACACCCAGTTTTGTAGATTAATAGGTTGTAATACGAAAATGAAGAATGGAAATAGATTGGTGGAAGAATGGAGAAAAGTACCATGTCGTGACTGTAGCGTAGAAGATCTTGTGAAACGACACGAAACTCACACAACAATTCTTAAAAAACGAGAAGAATGGCATAAGTCAAAATTTGATAGTTGGATGAGATGGCATGAAGCAACTCTTGCAGAGCGAGATAAGTCAATTGAACAACAGCAAGTAGTACTTGAAAACCTATCCTCTTTAATTAAGCAAAAAAATAAGACCCTGTATGAACAAAGATTAAAGTTGGCTTCACAAATGGAGCTAATTGATAAATTAAATAATAAAATCATTTGCTTAATTAACAAAAAAGAAGAACCAAAATTGAGAGATTTTATTTTCGCAGGAGAACTTTTTTAACTTGCGTCATTTGAGCCACAAATGAGGATTGTTAATTAACAATGAATCATTGCGAGGTTCCTTTTTCAAAAACATTTTTGCAAGACAAGCAATCACAACGCGCTCTGTCACAACAGCACCCTTCACACTCTTAAAGAAGAAAGATCAGAGATGATAGATGTCCCACATATCACTATAAGCAAGGTCCAGTTGATTGATCTTGTTAATAATATTGGAGAGGCAACCATATATTATGGTGTCCGTTCGCCTCAAGATGCATCTTTTGAAACAAGAATAGATCCCTCATCGACAGGTTATTTTGTCTATATGCTGTATAGTATCTTTGCGCGTGATGATAGAAATTATTTTCCGTTATTGCCGTACGATGATTTTAATCAATGGTTTTCATCTGCGTTTACGCAAGTTTTTACAACTTGGTTTGATAATTATTTTTCTCAAGAGTTGTTATCTTTTTATCGCTTAAATGAGCTGATCTTGTTTATGATCTTAGTCAAAGATAAGCTTGATCTCTTAAGGCTTGATCTCTTAAGGGATGAAGTTATCAAAAAAAGAAATCAAATTAATAAATCATAGCATAAAAATGTTTGCCTAAGTGAGTTAATGCAATTTTTTAAAGTCTATGAGGTCGGTTTGTGTCGTTACAGTCATTGTTGTTTCTGGTTTCAATGGGGATGTATGAGTAATGATTAAAGTAACTTGGGCTTTTATATCTTCTTCACGCGCTGCTACAAAAATAAGGATTCCTGTGTACTTATCTTCTGAGGGAGCTATAGAAATATTAACATCGATTTCTTGTCCCGTTCGAAAATCCTTTGCTTTCTCACAGTATCCGGATGATATTGGGTGTGACGTTGGTCTGGCATCAGGATTAACATATGGTGATTGCATTTGCCACAATCTTGTTTCTGGTTTGTATCTAATGCCATATCCAAGAATAAAGCGAGGACCATCTTTTAGCTTTATATTTAAAACGTGGATGACAGTTTGTGCATTGTTTTTTATCTTTAAACAAAGAAGCGTCCACTTGCCTTTTGTTGGCAAATGGGGTCCAGTTGTATATATGGAAGGTGGCGTTCCTAAATCCTCTACTCTTTTGTTATCTAACAAAATTTTAATATGTTCTTCTGACCATTTGGCAAGATCTTTTGTCGATATCGCTTGCTCTTTAAGGGCTATCGTTTGTTCCTGGCTTTCTGCAAATTGCTTGCTTATCCATTCTTTATCTTCTTCTCGTTTTTTTGCAGCTTTTTCTAAATTATCTTTGCGGATTTTGGCTGCTTCTTTACGGTCTTTATTTCTTAAAATAACCGCTACTGAAAGAGATCCGATAAATGACAAAAAACCTGTAAGAAATATCTTTATCCATTCTTGCATCTTTCCCCTCCCCACTTTTTTAGAATCATTGGGAGGGTACTTTTTCAAAAATATTTTTTCAAGACAAGCAATCACAACGCGCTCTGTCATAGCACACATATAAATACGTAGAGCCTTAAGGGGAGATTATGATCACTAATGCACAAACCATTCTCTGTCTTGATCTAGGCACTAAGACTGGCTGGGCGCTTCGTGATGCAGATGGTTTTATCACAAGTGATACAGAATATTTTCAATCACGCCGTTTTGAAGGCGGTGGGATGCGTTACTTGCGCTTTAAGAAATGGCTTTCTGAACTAAAGAGATCTGTTGATGAAATTGATGCGGTGTATTTTGAAGAGGTACGTCGGCATGTGGGTACAGACTCTTCTCATGTTTATGGGGGCTTTCTGGCAACTCTAACAGCTTGGTGTGAACATCATCAGATACCGTATGAAGGCATTCCCGTTGGTACGATTAAGAAAGCAATGACAGGCAAAGGAAATGCCTCAAAAGCAGAATTGATTAAGGCAATGCGTGCAAAAGGTCACGCGCCTTGTGACGACAACGAAGCAGATGCTTTGGCAATTTTATATTTAATGAAAGAAGGGGATGCGCATGTCTAATGGTATGCCGTGGATAAGATTTCATTTGTATGACTGGATAAGTGGTACAGATGTGATGACGTTGGAACAACGGGGCGTTTATATAACCCTTCTCGTTTACATGTATGAAAAAAAAGAACCACTTAAAACAGATTTTCAAACGCTTGCACGCGTTTGTCATTGTTCGCAGAAAAAATTTGCAGCTATTGTCGAATATTTAATGAGGAATGATAAAGTTATTGAGACAGATAATGGATTGTGGAATACGCGCGTTGAAGAAGAGCTAAAAGATTTTTCTGATAAAAAAGAGCACATATCGCAAGTTCGTAGTGAGGCTGGTAAAAAAGGTGCAAAAGCAAAAAATAATATAAAACAACATATTAATAATTTTGCTGAAGCAAAAGATAAGCAAAACGTTTTTTTTGCTGAAGCAAACGACAAGCAAAATCTAGCTATAAAGAACCAGAATAAGAATAATATATATAAAAAAAATAAAACTATCGTTTTATCAAAAAAAGAAATTGATTTTGAAGATTTAGAAATCACCGATTTGGTTCACGAGCCAATCGAGGTTGATGCTGTTGAGAGCCAATCAGAGCAAAACGCGACATCATCAGAAAACCAACCTCTCATTCACGAGCAAGAAAACGTTCCGGAAAAAGCCAAGCGGTCAAAAGCTAATCGGGGCTGTCGATTGCCTGAAGACTTTGAACCCGATTACGATTTTGCAATCGAAGAGGGTTTGCCTCCAGAGCGTGTCAAAGTCGAAATCGCAAAGTTTCGAGATTACTGGCGTTCAAAAGCCGGAGCAAATGCAACCAAAATCGATTGGCAAGCAACATGGCGTAACTGGGTACGCAGGGCTATCGAGGGTTTAGAAAAAACGAAAAACACGAACAACAATGGTGGAAACAATGGAAACTTTTCAAAAGATCAAAGAACTCGCGGTGGTACCGGAGAGACAATCCGTAATCTTATCGGTGCAACACAGCTTAGTGACGCCTCTACAAGATACCGTGCAACAGATAGAGCAATGTGTAACTCTGGAGTTCCCATGGACCTTGATCAATGGCAGTCAATTGACAAAAACCCTAGAGAAACAAGCTTTAGAAGCTTATCAGACTGTTCAAAACTTACTTACCTTGAAAGCATCTGTTGAAGACATAGCAGAAGCTCTTGATGTGCTTGAAGGTGGTTTGACAATGCAAAAAGTTTCGAATGCAGAAGCGCGTGCAAAGGCTTATATCGCTGCTCTTAACGGCATCTCACTCTGGTCTTTGTTGCAAGCTGTTAAAAATCTTATCCGTGGTGAGGCAAAAGGTATGTCAACAACCTTTGTCCCCTCATGTGCTGATCTGGCGCAGTATTGTCGTGATTTAGAAAGCGGGCTTTATGGTGTTGCTGAGAAGGTTTTTATAGCAGTTGAAAATACGCGTAACCTAGCCTTAGGAGGCAAGCGCATTTCATGCATGAGAATAGGCAAGCCTAATGAAGAGCAACATAACATTAGCAGTTCCAAAGCAGCCTAAAACAGCAAAATAGTGAAAAGTGCTGATCATTTTACGATTAGACATGCATTTAAATCGACAAAAAGGTACCGTACAAAGCGATTTAAAGATTTTATGATGGGAAAACACATCTGTAATATAAAATGCTCTGTACGGTCAAATTTGAGGTAAATTAACCTATTGGTAAAATTATGGACTAAAAACATGGAAATTTTAAAACAACTGTTCTTAACAAATCATAAACAACCCATGCAAAAAGAGTTTGTTGCAACAGCTGTTGGTTATGTTCCTTGGGGGAACGGAGCAGAGGAGTATTTTTACAACCTCTACGAATATGAAGACGGTACAAGAGAGTGTGAAAAGTTTGATGGCGGTCAGTATTATACCACACCAGAAAATGCGGATTTTAGTACCAAAGCGCAAGTAAAAGCGTGGGTTTACGGTGGGAATATTCCGAAAAGCGTTCTCAATTACGAGCCTCTTATAGACGAGATCAACAGAGAAATCAAAAAATTTTCAGAAGCTTCTGAAAAAACAATGATTAGATGCTAACTCATATCAGGAACAACTTGACAAATTTTTAAAAGCCATTAGGTTACGAAGCAGGCTTAAAACACCTGTAACCAATCGGTTCAATAGTATCCCGAAAGATCTGTTGCCCATCATAAGAAATTTTGTCCAGGGTCTTCACATGTATGTCCAAGGGTAACCTAAAGATGTGAAGGACTGAATTGGTTCGGTTGTTTTAGCCCTGGATACTTAAACTTTTAAAACAAAGGAACCAATATTATGAACACTCTTATTAAAATATCAGAAAAAATTATTGAACAAGAAATTGTGCAAACGGTCAATGCTCGTGAGTTACACGCATTCATGGAAATAGGAAAACGTTTCGCTACTTGGATTACGGATCGTATTAATCAATATACATTTGAAGAAGGTAAAGACTTCATAAAAACACAAGATTTGCGGTTCCCAAAATTGGGAAGCGCAAAATCTAGAGCTGTTACAGTAATAGAATACCATCTCACTTTAGATATGGCAAAAGAGCTTTCCATGGTTGAACGCAACGAGAAAGGCAGACAAGCTCGTCGTTACTTTATCGAGTGTGAAAAAAAGTTAAAAAGCCAATCTGTTGATAATGACCGTGATACACGCTTTGATTTTCCAAAAGATTGGGATAAAATGTCTCCAACTAAAAAGGCTGTTTACATTTATGGCCCTCTCCACATGCATCTTGTTAAAGCCTTTACATTGGTAGAAGAAAGCAAACAGTATAAAACACTCATTGAAGAAGCAAAACAGGTTTTAGAAAAATCTGTTGTAAAAGCTGCTTAGATTTAAAAACATGATTTTATCTTCTCGTCTTCAAAGGCGAGGAGATAGTTAAGCCGCGTTTTTTATTGTAATAACGACTTGCTTGCCGAGAACACTCAGTGCTTGCTCTAAAGTTTGAAGCTTAGTTGGATAATTGGGGTCAAGAATGCGTCTTGCTTCTGTTTCTTTTTTACCCAAACGATGTGCCAATTCTGTTTTTGTAATATTCGCTTCATTAAAGGCTTCTACCACTGCGAGCTTAAGAGCATTCCACGCATCTACCGTAACTTCTACAAGGTCTTTGTACTGCCGTGGTGTAGGCAAAGGCAGACCGCGCATAGAATAGCTCCGTAATGCCAACCCTAAAGCTTCAACAGCATTCTCTAATGCCTCTACTCTATTTTCTCCAGCTGTTATTGCTTCAGGTACATCTGGAAAAGTCACAATAAAACCACCATCCGGATCAGTTTCAAATTTTGCTTGATACGTATATTCCATGTTTAGGTCTCCTCACTATGATCAAAATGTTTTTGAAACGAAAAATTAAAAACGTATGAAATACGAGTTTCATATTCCCAATTGTTTTTTTATTATCTTCACGTAAAGTGGCGTTAATTCACCCGATTTTATAACAGTTGTTTTGTCTCCAAAAGTTACCAAATAATGTGACCCTTTGCCTGCATCTGGAGCTTCACTGTAATGAAGACCTCTTTTTCTAGCTTCTTTGCGTAACTCTCTAAGCAGCGCTTCTCGTTTCATTTAGCCTCCCCTTAATTTGATAAAACCAATATCGCACAAAAAGGTTCGATTGTCAATAATAAATCAAGCAAAAAAGCCTTGCCTTTTTATAACACAGCTATTGAGTGAGTTTATCAAATAAGATTATAAAGTAATGCTTTAAAAAAATGTGATTAATTAACTGAAATAATTGAAAAAATATGAAAATCATGCTAAGATTTTTTACATATTTAAATACAAATTAAGGTAACAAAAAACATGCTAAACAAAGTGACATTAATAGGACGCCTCGGTGCTAACCCCGAAAGCAAAACCATGACTTCTGGAGCTGAAATAGTCAATTTTAGTATAGCAACTTCTGAAAGCTATACTGATAAAAAGACCAATCAAAAAATAGATAAAACGGAATGGCACTCCATTGTGGTTTTTAATCCACATTTAGCAAAAATTTCTCTTCAGTATCTCAGTAAAGGTTCAAAGGTTTACATAGAAGGCAAATTACAAACACGTAAATGGCAAGATAAAAATGGTCATGACCGTTACACAACAGAGATTGTCTTACCACAATTCAAAGGCGAGTTGTATTTGCTTGATGCCAAAAAAGAGCAATCGGCATTCCCTTCACCCATTACTTCTCAAAATTATGCTATCGCTTCAGGTGCTACTGATCATGGCACATCTCTTAACGATAGCATGCCATTCTGATTGAAAAAATATGGCTAAAAGAAAAAAACGTACAAAACGTGGACGTCCTCGTATTAATGGATGTCTCAGAGAACCCAATGGTCGTATCTCGCGAGCAAAAATACCGCGTGAAC
>NZ_JBHIMS010000014.1:0-2240 GCF_042194285.1 Bartonella sp. MM97QHHN
AACATTATTCAGAATTCGATATTTAACTTTTTTAGTAGATTCTGATTGATTATGCCATTGCATGCTTTGTAAATACTGATGTAACAACCAATCGAAAGACCCTTCTGTGAGTCTGGTTTGTTTTATTTTCTTGGAGGAGCCATTTTGAGCTTGTTTAATAGCCAGCGTATAATTATCAACAAACTCTTGCGTTCCATAGGTTCCTTCAATCCGAAACCGTGGTCCATGACCAATACGTACATACCATATAACTTTACCATGGCGTGTACGTTCACGAACAAGATGCGGTGGACGGCGTTTTGGCATGGCTAAAACTTTATACCGTCGACAGAGGGGCAAGATTTATTGGTGCTGTATTCTTCTTGCTCGTTTTCAAGTGGTGGAAAATCGTTGATGCTATAAGTATTATCTGTCGTTGTTGGTGTTATGGTTTTATTGATATGAATTAATAATTCCCCTGTAGGTTTGATTTCTATGAGTTCGCATCCTTGTTTTTTAGCTTCTCGTAAAGCACGAGCAATAGCTGGTTGCGTGATAGTAGGTGGGCGGTGTGGCATGTTTATTCCCCTTCATTTTAGATGTAATTCACCCGTGGCGTGAAGCACGCATGTGTTGAAATTTTGTTTGTGGAGTTAGAAGCTGGTTTATAGAGATACTATAAGATTAGTCGTTCGTATTTTCTCATCTGGTCTTTTCTCCAGTTGAGATTCTTCTATCGCCATCAATCCAGTCGTCCCAACATACACATGCTTCACCGTAAATTTTTGCATGACCGTAAACATGCGCATCACCGTAAACTTGCGCATTGCCGTAAACACGCGCCCTATCGTAAATGTGTGGCTCTTCGTAAACTTGTGCATTGCCATAAACTTCTGCATTATCAAAAACGCTAGGTTCACCGCAAATATATGCATCACCGTAAACTTCTGCATGACCGTAAATGCATGGTTCATCGAAAACTTCTGCTTTGCCATAAATACGAGAATTGTCGTGAACATGTGCATAACCGTAAACATGTGCATTTTCGTAAACCTTAGCATCATCATAAACCTTGGCATAATCCCCAATCCAGCAATTACCATGATGTGATAGGTTGTCTTCTTTCTCGATATAGCCTCCAAGATCACCTTTCTTGACGTCCCCAAAATCTCTCAATGCACGAATGCGGTGGAGAGTTTTACCTTCAATCTCAGTTGTTTCATCAGTCAGTTCATATTTATTTTCCATGGTTTATTTCCTTGATTTGCGTACAATCCACCCGTGGCGTGAATCACGCATGTGTTGAAAGTGTTAGGAAAGGGTGGGGGTGCTGGGAGGAGAGAGCACCCCCATATGTTTAAGCAGCTTTTGCCAAAATCTTTTGCATCTCTTGTTCTATTTCCCCTAAAAAGATTTCGACCGCTTTATTGATCTCTTCAATGTGTTTCTCATCACGGAGGACGCGTTTGATTTTCATTCTCAAACCAGTAGATTTGCCTACAAAATTTGGATTATAGCTCATGAAATCACACCATTTACGTCCAGTGCATGCCATTTGGAATTGCATTTGTGCGTGATATTCTGGTTTAATTTCGTCATACATAAAAAAACGAAGATGAGTCGTTGATTGTGGACATTTGACTTCGATTAAACCGTCCTCTCCAATGAACCCATCAGGACTTGCACCAGCCATTTCCATTTTTGGGTGTGGGATAAACCCGCATCTTGTGACTTCTGCGTCATAAATGAATTCATATTCTCTTAAGGCATTCTCTTCATGTTCAATGCCCCATTGCATAGCAGGTGTTGTATAAGATTGGCTTATTTCACCTATTAAGCGTTCTGTCATGAGTTTCGTTTTGTAGTCTTCATATTTGCTTGTAGGAAAACCTTTTGCTGTCTTACTGAGTACGTTGTAAACGTTTGAAGCAGTGACTTTACCCAAGCGCGCTTGAAACCATTGTGCTGTTCTTTGCTCCATCTCACACCGCCGTTCCCTGTTCGTGTGGCGTTGCTATATCGGCATCTTGTATAGTAGAATCTGTTTCTACCTTTTGCTTGTTTTGTTTATTTTTTAAAAGATGCAACACCGTTTGTGCTTGTCCTTCAGACATATCGTCAAGCTTTTTGACGTTGACATAAGTAAGTATTTTTTCTTCTTCTGTTTGGGTTTGTACGATGAGTCTTCTGATTTCATTGATCTGTTGTGGAAAAGCCTTTTTAATAGGCGGGTTTCCATCTGTATCATCATCTTCACTCAC
>NZ_JBHIMS010000088.1:0-2706 GCF_042194285.1 Bartonella sp. MM97QHHN
GAAGCTCTAAAGCCATATTCCGCACTCCCAATAATAACGGAGTCGCTCCCATATTCTACGGTGCCAAGGTAGAGATGCCATGTATTGTTGTGGTGTTAACATAGACAATTTATAAGTCGTATTGGAAATGTAATTAAAGTTTGGAACTAGGTGATCACCACGTAATCTGCCGCCACCAAAAACAGCCCCTAAACCACTAATCCAACAATTACCTTCGTGACTGAGGTTCTCTTCACTCTCTACCCAGCCACCTAAATCACCTTTCTTTACTTTGCCAAAGCTTCTCAATGCTCGTATTCGGTGTAACTTGAAAGGACCGAGATCAACTGTATCGTCTGTAAGTTCGTATTTCTTTTTACTACTATTAACTAAATCACAACCACTAATAAAACCTGTATCAATCCATGCATCACCACACACACGGGCATTTTCACAAATTATTGCTGTACCGTATACATGTGCATTATCAAAAACTTTAGCATCAAAATAAACAATGGCATTGCCATAAACATGAGCGTTATCATAAACGTTGGCATTACCAAAAACCTTGGCTCGACCGTAAACCCTAGCACTACCATAAACCTTTGCATCGTCCCCAACCCAACAGTCTCCCTCATGACTTAAATTGCTTTCATTTTCAATAAAGCCACCTAAGTCACCTGCGTACACATCTCTAAAATTTCTTAAAGCACGTATACGGTGAAGCGTAACTCCATTAACTTCGATTGTTTCATCAGTAGATTCATACTTCTTTTTAAGTATCATATCTTCCACCTCTATCTCCTCACTTACCCTTCTTCTTACTCTTCTTATTCTTATGAAGCGGCGCTTTTACTGCTTCATCACGCTGTTTAAGCTCTTGTGTTAGTCTTTCAANCAGTCTCCCTCATGACTTAAATTGCTTTCATTTTCAATAAAGCCACCTAAGTCACCTGCGTACACATCTCTAAAATTTCTTAAAGCACGTATACGGTGAAGCGTAACTCCATTAACTTCGATTGTTTCATCAGTAGATTCATACTTCTTTTTAACTGTCATCTTATCCACTCCTCACTTACCCTTCTTCTTACTCTTCTTATTCTTATGAAGCGGCGCTTTTACTGCTTCATCACGCTGTTTAAGCTCTTGTGTTAGTCTTTGAATTTTCTCGTCACGTTCTTTAATCTCTTGCTTCAGTTGTTTAATTTCCTCGTCGTCGCGTTCTTCAATCTCTTGCTTCAATTCTTTAATTTCCTNCAACTTCCTCGTCGCGTTCTTTAATCTCTTGCTTCAGTTGTTTAATTTCCTCGTCGTCGCGTTCTTCAATCTCTTGCTTCAATTCTTTAATTTCCTCGTCGCGTGATTGAACATCTGCTTTTAGTGCCTGTATCTTTTCACTTTTCCGTTTAAACTCTTCTCGGTACGCATCTATCTTTTGTTTCAGTTCTTTAATTTCCTCGTCACGTTCTTCAATCTCTTGCTTCAGTTGTTTAATTTCTGCTTCAGACTTTCCTATATCCGCATCACATNGTAAAATCTTCTCGATACGCATCTATCTTTTGTTTTAGTTCTTTAATTTCCGTATCACGTGATTGAACATCTGCTTCGAGTGTCATTACAACTTCACTTACATTTCTGAACGCCTTTTCATGCTCTTCAGTCTTTTGTTTCAGTTGTTTAATTTCCTCGTCACGTTCTTCAATCTCTTGCTTCAGTTGTTTAATTTCTGCTTCAGACTTTCCTATATCCGCATCACATTCATAAATTATATTTCTATTCCCTAATATAAAATCAGTATTTACCTTTTTTACTCTTGCCATAAGATATTGAATCTCCTCTGAAAGAGCCTTAACCTGCGCGCGATAATACAAAGCAATACGNTTCATAAATTATATTTCTATTCCCTAATATAAAATCAGTATTTACCTTTTTTACTCTTGCCATAAGATATTGAATCTCCTCTGAAAGAGCCTTAACCTGCGCGCGATAATACAAAGCAATACGAAACATCACTCCGCTTAAGAGCAAAACTGAAACCACTGCTATCCATAAAATCTCATTCGAACTCATCTTTATCTCCTTTAATTTTTATGAGGGCGGTCATCATGACCAATCTGTTGTGCTTCGCATTCCATTAAAAAAAGAATGCAACAAGCCGCATGTGCCAAGTGTGATAAATCACTCTCAGCATCCTTATGCTCTCCACCAAACCATGCTAATAAATGACGTAAAGCAGCACCGTGTAACCTGCTCCAGTGCATGCCATTACGCCAATTGTTTGCTCCGTACTTCTTTGCCCCAAACTCTAAAACTTTACCAATTTCAAGCAGTGCCAACGGCGGTATAAGCTCTACACGAGGCTTACCATCATCATTCTTATGCGCTTCATTTGCATTATGTGAACACATATAAACTCTGTCGCCACCATATTCTTCAGTGCCGCAAACATATGCATTTCCATAAATCTTGGCCTTACCATAAACCACGGCATGACCGAACACCTTAGCAGCATCACAAACCTTGGCATAACCACAAACCTTGGCGTTGCCATAAACCTTGGCGCTGCCATAAACATGGATATTATCGTAAACGTAAGCATTACCAAAAACCGCAGCTTCATCACAAACCTTGGCATTGCCAAATACATGCGCATTACCACAAACCTTGGCGTTGCCATAAATCGCAGCTGCTAAAAGAACATTGGCATTCTCATAAACACGGGCATTG
>NZ_JBHIMS010000020.1:0-2883 GCF_042194285.1 Bartonella sp. MM97QHHN
TTTTTAGAGTATAAGAATGGTATCGTTTTGCGCTTTATGGCTATGGGTAAGAATGTTGGAGCGACCACGATTGTCTTAAATGCTTTAGATGGCAAGCCGGTTTATAAAGCAACAGAAACGGGTTTATCGCTTTTATCAGGGGGGGAAATCCAACAAGGGTGCATTTATACATTGTTTTATAATGGAGATCATTGGCATCTTGTTAATCCTACCCCACTCCCTTTAGAAGAAGAAGAAAGCAATCTTTATCCCACGGGTTTTATAGGAACGTTTGGAATGCGCGGGATTCCAAAGGATTGGTTAATTTGCGATGGGAAGGCTTATTTGCGTCGTGATTATGGTGATTTATTTGAGACGATAGGAACGGTTTGGGGAGAGGGTGATGGCGCCACGACATTTAATGTTCCCGATTTTCGAGGGATGTTTTTACGAGGGCTTGATGGAGGGCGAAATATTGATGAGGGGCGTTCTTTTGCAAGTGTGCAAACAGATTTAATCGAGTCGCATCAACATCAAGGACAGAGCCTTTCGATGTCTCATTTTACCAGCAACGAAAACTTTTGGGATGGGAATACGACGGATGTGTTGGGCTATCGTCTAGGCTTGTTTGGGGGGAGCTCTCTAGCGAATTTTATGGGCATAGAGCGTGAGAATTTAGGGGGCTACATTGTAAGTTCTCATACTCTTGATGAGAACCAAGAGGTTGTTTTGGAGAGCACTGGTGAAGGCGAGACGCGTCCAGTAAATGTGAGTGTTCTGTTTGCGATTAAGACATGAGGTGTAAGATGTCGACGATCTATGATTGGTCTTTAAATGCCTCCTTGAATGCCTATTGTGATGATTTGATTGATTGGTCAAAAGGACAACGTCCTAGTAGTCTGAATAATAGTGCTCGTGTGATGATGCAACGTGTGCGTGAGTATTTATCGGATACAAGTGGTGTGATTGAAAGCACTTTTACGGTTGATACTGAACACCAGACGACGTTGATAAGACTTCAAAGCCAATCGCAATTTTTAGAGTATAAGAATGGGATATCAATTTGTTTTAAAGCGAAGGGCAAGAATGTTGGGGAAACCGCAATTGCCTTGAATGATTTGGCGGCTAAACCTGTTTACAAGGCGACGGAATTAGGTCTCCGTGTTTTATCGGGAGGCGAGCTTCAAAGGGGGTGCATTTATAGCTTGGTTTATAGGGATCATGCTTGGCAAGTTTTAAATCCTACGCCTCTCTCTTTATCGCAAGAGCCGGTTATTCCTGTTTATCCACCAGGGACGATAGGGATTTTTGGGATGCAAGTTTTGCCAGATGGCTGGTTACCTTGTGATGGGAAGGCTTATTTGCGTAGTGATTATCCTGCTCTTTATGAAGCGATAGGGATCAGGTGGGGAGGCGCTGATAGTTGGACGAAGTTTAATGTTCCCGATTTGCGTGGTGTTTTTTTACGAGGTGTTGATGATGACCGCGAGATAGACCGCTTTCGTTATCTTGGCACTTTACAAAATGACGCAATGAGAAAGCATGACCATGGGGGTCAATCCTTTACGATTTTGAATGATGAAAATCAGGAAGAGAGTTGGCATGGTGATATGACGATCATCTGGGGATATGTGTTGAATGACCAGCAAAGATTGAAGCTTGCTGAACGTTTGGGCGTGAGAGCAGAGGATATACGCGTGCACCATAAGCTCGCCTTTCCCCATTCCCACCTTCACATGCGTGATGTTGCATTGGCAAGTTCAGGTGTAAGTGAGACGCGCCCGATTAATATGAGTGTTGTGTTTGGAATCAAGACGTGAGGTTTAGATGTCCACGATTTATGATTGGTCTTTAACGGCATCTGAGAATGGTGGTGCTGATGCTTTAATTAATTGGTCAGAGGGACAGCACCCTAACACGGTTAATAATAGCGCTCGTTTTATGATGCAACGGGTAAGTGAGTATTTATCGGATACGGGGGGTGTGCTTGAAGGGATTGTGACGGTTGATAATAACCAAAAGACGAGCGTGATAAGGCTTCTAAGCCAATCGGCATTTTTAGAGTATAAGAATGGCATATCGGTTTGTTTTAAAGCGAAGGGCAAGAATGTTGGGGCGACAACAATTGCTTTAAATAATCTAGCTGGTAAGCCCGTTTATAAGGCGACAGAAACCGGTTTATTAGCCTTATCGGGAGGAGAGATACAAGATGGCTGTCTTTATACGCTTGTGTATGATGAAGAGCTTACGGGTTGGCAAGTTCTCAACCCGACAAGGGGCAAAGTTTCTTCCTTAAAACGTTTACCTTCCGGTCTGATAGGACCGTTTGCAATGGAGCGCTTGCCAGATGGTTGGTTGCCATGTGATGGGAAGGCTTATTCGCGAAGAACGTATAGAGCCTTGTTTGAAGTAATAGGGACGACGTGGGGAGAAGGGGATGGCGCCACGACGTTTAATGTTCCCGATTTTCGGGGGCTATTTTTACGGGGACTTGATAATGAACGCAATTTAGACCCTTGGCGTTCTTTTGCAAGTATACAACCCTGTTCTTTAAAAGCGCATGAGCATTTTATAGGTCCAGCGTCATCAGAAGGTCTTTCTTCTCGAAAAAAACGGGATGTTTCTTCTTCTGAAGCTCACTTGCAAAGGCGCAAGAGAGCTATAGACGAAGAGTGTGTAGGTTTGAGTGGGGATGCTTTGGACAAGTGTAATCAAGAATTTGACCAAATAGCAGNACATTTTATAGGTCCGGAGTCATCAGAAGGTCTTTCTTCTCGAAAAAAACGGGATGTTTCTTCTACTGAAGCTCACTTGCAAAGGCGAAAGAGAGCTATAGACGAAGAGTGTGTAGGTTTGAGTGGGGATGCTTTGGACAAGTGTAATCAAGAATTTGACCAAATAGCA
>NZ_JBHIMS010000047.1:0-4150 GCF_042194285.1 Bartonella sp. MM97QHHN
TGAATTAGCTCGTATCAAGTATCGCCAGCGTGATAGAGATTTACAGCATATGATGCAAGCCAATTCGATGATTGATCAACTGAATGAGAACCGCTTAGGCATGATAGGCAACTTATTCCCCTCTTATAATAACGCATATTCGAATATGTTGCAGGGGTCATCTGTTCTTAATGACTACAATCAACGCCTTGTTGATGCCAATAGAGAACGTTGGCTGGAACAAGACAATAGCGGCTGGAATAGGTTGAATATGCTTATGAACGCCGGTCATGGCTTTGCAAGGAATTACGGCACGACNCTTGTTGATGCCAATAGAGAACGTTGGCTGGAACAAGACAATAGCGGCTGGAATAGGTTGAATATGCTTATGAACGCCGGTCATGGCTTTGCAAGGAATTACGGCACGACGACGAATAATGTGTCAGAATCTAAGATGCATGGTAACGACCCTTGGCAGAATGCTATGATGGTGCTTTTTGGATTAAAGAAGGCTGCGGAAAAGGCAGCAAATGCTGCCGTTTAGTTTGAATAATCTTAGAAAAAATAAATAGTTAAAGGGAAAGTAATGGTTTTTATAGATTTTGACCCGAGATATAAACATTTCGAACTCAAACGAAAAAAAACGACAACAGAGCGATTGCAGGAAGGAATAGATGAAAGTCAAAGACTGGATAAAGATAGAAAATTACCATTTATTCCTCAAGTACCAGTTCTCCCTAGTATGATTTCTATGAATAATCCATATGATGTGTATCACGGTTCTCTAGTTCCGATAGGCTCTATTTATCCTAATGAGGAAAATAAACCTTCGTTTCCAATTCCAAGAGAAAAAATTCCACCTAGTGTAGGAAATCATGCATCTGTTGTAACAGAACCAGTGACACCACAAGAACAGAATTCTAAACCAGAACCTAGTTTTTGGGATAAACTTTCTCGTTTTTCACAGTCTGATGTTAGTAAAAATATTGATGATTTTCTTATGGGGGCGATAACAGCAAGTCCAGATTCGTCTGGATGGCAACTTTTTGCCAAGGGGCTGAAGAACTTGCATGAAGGAGATAAACAAAGAGGGCAGGTTAACCAGACTGTCGAGTATCTAAAGTCCAAAGGCTACAGCGAAGAAGAAGCTGCTGTCATGGCAAGGAATCCTCAAATGCTTAGTGCATTGTTAACAGGTGGTGATACTCCTAAGTTACCTCTGGGGCATCAATGGTATATCAATCCGGAGACAGGTGAACGTGAAGCGAGACCGATTAAAGGATCTCTACAGGAATTGGAGTATAATCAGAAAAAACGAGACATAGAAGAGTGGGAAACAAATAAGAGAGAGTATGTGAAAGAAGTTGCATTAGAAATTGATAATACTATGGGTGCGGTTAATCATGCCATTAAACTTATAGAGAGTAATCCAGATTGGGTTGCTGGTAAAGGTGGTACGGTTACTCAAATTTTCCCAGGATCTGATGCCAAAACATTAAAATATCTATTTACTCAGATTCAAGGCGGTGTCTTTAAGCGAGTGATTGCATCAATCAAAAAACAAAGTAAGAATGGAACCGTAGGTGTTGGTCCATTATCTGAGAACGAAAGCAAGTGGTTAGTATCATCTTATGGTACTTTAGATATTAGTGACAAGCCTGAAGTATTACATACAAGACTTTTAAATATTAAGAAGATGCTTGCACATTTTCAAGAATTTAATGATGAAGAAATTTATAGGTTATCACATGGATTGGAAGTAAAAGAGCGTAAAAAAGACCCTTCTCAATCTTTTACTAATGGGTTGGTGTCACAAGGAGGTAGTGAAAATATACCAAAGATGAGTTTAGAAGAGGCATCTATTAAGGATAACGTACTTTATTTTGTGGATAGTTCCAGTGGTGAATTTCTGGTTAAGGAGTAAATATTAATGGCCCCTTATAAGACTTCTGGTGCGATTAATTCTCAATATGTATATGCTAAGAATGGGACACGTTTTCGTGTAGTTGAAGATTCTGCTGAGATTGAAAAGATTATAAGATCAAATGCTAACAGTTCTTCTTCATCTTCTCCTCGATATGTATACGCTAAGAACGGAACACGTTTCCGCGTAGTTGAAGATCCCGCTGAGATTGCGAAGCTATCTAATCAATCAACTACAACAGATGATTTCTCATTTGATGATAAAGATCTTACGGTGTTGGATGCTGTTATGAGGAATAGCGCGTCTGGTGCGACGGCAGATTATTTTGACGAGATGAAAGCAGCCAATGAAGCGGGTTTTATAGATTATTGGCGTGGTGATAAGAAAGCAGAGGAGATATATAATAGACGGGTAGCTAAGGAGCGCGCTTACCAAAAAGCCTTGCAAGAGAAATATCCTATTTGGTCTTCTATTGCTTATGCTGCTGGTTCACTTGTACCGACAGGACTCTCACTTTTTGTGCCTCCATTAAGGGCTTTGGCTCTTGCAAAGCATATGTCAACACTTGGAAATATTGGTAAGGCGATGATGTTCGGGGCAGGTTCAGGAGCTTTACATGGCTCTGGAGCAGGAGAGGGTCTTTCTGGTCGTCTTATATCGGCAGGGTTTGGTGGTGGTATTGGAACAGTAGCTGGTCCTATTGGTTCTCTTGCCGGTACAGTTGCTTCTTGGGGTACAAAAAAAATGGCAAGGGGATTGCAACATGTTCCCTATATTCCCTTTATGAAAGGAGGGCGTTTTAATCCTGCTCATAAGGAAGTTCAAACCAAAGCGGTTAGGGAAGTTGCAAAAACATTATATGATGATGGTGTTGAGAATGTTGCAGAGCGTCTTGGCTCTGCGCCACGCCATGCATTTTTGACAGATATCAGTCCAAATTTAGAAGTATCCCTTGCGAATATGGGGAAAACAAATGCGCGTGTTTCTGAACTTTTGAAAGGAGCACATGGGGAACGAGTGCAGAATGCTATTCACCGTATTGGTCAGTCGGCAGATGAAAACATTACACCTCTTCAAGATACGAAAGTTTTAAAAAGGGTACTTCAAGAGCAAGGAGAAAAAGAATATCAACCTATTTATGCACAGGTGTATCGTACTCCAGTAGGAAAAGAGCATTATGCAGCTCTTAATGATCTTTTTGCACATGAAGCATTTCAAGAAGCAGTCGAGCGAGCCGTTAAAGTCTTAACAAAGGACCGTCGCCTTGCAAAACCAGAGATGTTTTATTCGAGAGAATTTAGGCACATTAATTACAAGCCTACGATGGAGTTATTAGATCAAACGAAGAAGTCTCTCGATTACCTTAGCAAGAAGTATCATAATTTTGGTGATAACCAAATGGCTCATGTATATAAATCGCTTAAAAAAGACTTAGTAGAGATAGCGGACCAAATTTCTCCTACTTATAAAGCAGCACGGGCTAGTGTAGCCAAATATGAAGGTTTTGAAGAAGCGATAAAACAAGGCAAAAACATTGCACAGAGGGACGTATCGGGAGAGGGGATTGCAGAAGGTCTTCGTAAAGGAGCAATGCCTAGTGGTCTCAATACTTATCATGTAGGGATGAGAGACTATATTGATGATCTATTAAAAGGTTCGCGTCCTATTAATAGCCTTTCAAATATTTTACAAACGGGTAGCATGTCAGATAATCTAAGCAGATCTTTAAGCTCTAAAAACATTCATGCGTTTAGAAAAGCTGTAGAGGGTGAAAGGTTCTATGAAGATGCGGCGAAAAGAGCACTGAAACCGTTTCAAGGAACGCCTGAACATAATTATTTAACAGGTGTTAATATACCGTATGGAAAAACTAGTGCAGCACATGCAGGGGCAAAAATTATACAAAATATTTTATCTGATACGATTAGAAAATTGCCACAAAAAGAAAGGCAAATACTTGAACGTGATATAGCGAAATTAGCAACTTTTGGCGTTAAAGGTATGAACCAGAAGGAAGTTGCTCAAATGTTACAAAGATTTATACGATTACATAAAGCAGGAATTGGTAGTGACCATTTTTGGCATTTCATTTCTTCGGCAGCGTTAGGAGAAGCGGGAAGATTTTTAAGGAGTAAGGGTTAATGACCCGTTATAGTCCTTCAGTCGATCAAGCGATACGGCAAACGGCAGCGCGTTATGGTTTGCCAGAGAGTTATTTGTACCGTGTTGCGCAAGTGGAAAGTGGAG
>NZ_JBHIMS010000105.1:0-3009 GCF_042194285.1 Bartonella sp. MM97QHHN
CACTTACAGCACCTTTTGTCTTCGTGATTTTGGCTGGACCTTCTGCATGAAGTCCGTAACCATCAGATGATGTAACTGCAGTTTTTTCGTCCAAAGTAATGGCGCTGCCTTCTTTAGCATATACCCCATCAGTTTTTCCGTCGAATGAACCTCCAGAGACTGTTATTGTGGAGTTATTATTTGCAAATATGCCTGTTGTCGCTTTAGTGACGGTTACATTGTTTAAAGACACAGTGCTTTTTTCGGCACTTATTCCTTTATCTATCAAGGCGTCATCTTTGCTGCTCGATATTTTTACATTTTCCAGCGTGTTTTTATTTTCATCATTTCCGCTAGCGTTGAAAANACTTATTCCTTTATCTATCAAGGCGTCATCTTTGCTGCTCGATATTTTTACATTTTCCAGCGTGTTTTTATTTTCATCATTTCCGCTAGCGTTGAAAAAGGCACCTATTTGAGATGCTGTAATGGAACCATCGGTCATCTTGACTGTAGCTGCATTTTGTATATCAAGGCCGTTTGCAACTTTTTCAATGGTTGTTGTGCCTTTTAATGTAATGACGCTGTTGTTTTCAGCTTTTGCACCAGTACTCTTTTTTTCAGTTTCAGAGCCGGTTATTGTCAAATTTTCGCTAACGATTTTGCTACCAACTGCTGTATAAAGCCCAGTTACCATATTTTCAATGGTTGTTTTGCCTGTTAATTCAATCATAGTATTTGGCAAGTAGGCTGCTATACCGGTGCTATTGGTATTTTTTTCGTTCTGAGAGCCCGTTATTGTTAAATCTTTACTAACGAGTTTGCCACCAGTTGTTGCCCTAAGACCGCTGCCAGCAATGTCTTTAATGGTTGTTTGACCCGTTAATTCAATCACGCTATTAGCACCATCGACGAGTATACCAATGCTGTCTTCTTTAGCTTCAGGAAGGATTATCGTTACATTTTTTGCAGTGACTTTACTGCCCTTATTTACCCGAAATCCGTTTGCAACTTTTTCAATGGTTGTTGTGCCTGTTAATTCAACTGTACTATCAGGATCTGTGGTTGTTACACCTGTTCCTGTATCGTCTCCTTTTATTTTTAAATCTTCGCTGGTGATTTTACCACCTGTTTTTGCTAGGATCCCATCCACAGCTTTTTCAATGGTTGTTGTGCCTTTTAACGTAATTTCGCTACCAAGATCTGTAGATGTTACACCAGTTTTTTCAGATTCAGGAGCGGTTACTTTTATATCCTTGCCAATGATTTTTCCACTATTTGTTGCCTTAATCGCATCATAGTTTTTTTCGGATGCGTCGTCGGAGACATCTTTTACTTCTTCATTACTTGTAGCACTGAGGACTGTCGCATATGCGCTGAAATGAGTGCTAAACAGCATGATAGCTACGGCAGCTGTGCCGGATAAAAGAGATTTTTTAAACATTTAGATATTTTCCTTAACTTATAAGCCCCACGCATTCCTTCCCCGCTTACAAGAAGGATATCAAATGAATGGTTTTCTACTTTGGGGACCAATAGATTGTTTTTATTTTTATGTAAAGTAGAAAAATATTTTTTTATAAAAATACATAATGTTTTGAATATTATTCATTATGAAATAAATATAAATTATTTTATAATATTAAAAATTATTTATATTTATTTGATTTTAGATCATAGTGTTATTATTGTGCATTGTTTAGAGATAAACTTTATTGAGTTATAAAAAGAAACAAGAATGGAAAAAATATTAGAAAAAAGAAACAAGAAGAGAGGAAATGAGCAATAAAGAATAGCAGTATCCATGCTGCTGTGGATATACAAAAAAGAAAGTTTGTCGTTTGACAGGAGTTTTTTTAAGTGGGAATAGGTGGAAATTTATGATTTTTTATGACTAATTTTCACCATTAAATGCGCGTTTTATCAAAATGGATTTTGACATCTAAAAAAGAGTGAAAATGAGAAAAAACTGTGATTCAATGGAAAATAGGAAAAGGCTTTGAAGATTTAAAAAAACTCTGTGAAAGCCTAGAAGACCGCCTTTTAAGCCCCTTTGAAAAAAATCTATAAATTGTGAAGTTCGCTCCAAAATCAGCCCAAAAAGCAAAAAAAGATATAATATGTTAAAAACAAAGTGTTATTAAAAATCTTAATGTAAGGAGAAATGCACCTTCATTTTCCATTGTATAATGATGGTTAGGTTGGATTTGTGTAGTTCTTGAGTGCTTTTCCAACCTCTATTTAACGTTTTAAATGCAATTTTAAAAAGAGGCAAGGTAAGCTCTATTTCTTCTCTGTCTTTGATGTTTTGAACAAGCTCTTGTAACTTTTTATCAAGCTCTGCTACGAGTTCCGCTATATCTTCAGGGGGAAGTTTAATTGTTGCATTTTTGTTACCTGATTGATTCCTTTGTCTGGGTGGCAAATAGTGATGGTGGTTGGAGTGTTAAACCGGCAAGTCCCTTTGCTGCCGCCATGTTTATCAAACGCGACAAGCAAAGGGGCGGTGTTTTTTGGTTTCCCTCCAACCAAGATGTCAAAGGCATTTTAGGAACAGCGCGCCCCATTAGCTATTTTGATGGGGAAATCGATCATGAAGCAAATCGCCTTAACCAAGCCGATATTGCTACCTTTATTCCAGCACGGCTTAGCCAAAATGCCCATGGAAAAATTGTCGCCAATGGACGTATTTTATGGGGCAACCACACCACCTCCAGTGACCCATTGTGGCGCTTTGTCAATGTGGTGCGCACCCGTGCAGCCGATGGCAGGGCTTGGTGGGAGCGCGCTGCGTCTTTTTCACCCGATGACTTTACTCATGGCAGCATTTCGAGGGGTTGCGGTTTCAGGTGCAGCATTGGTGAGTATCTTTGGTTGGATCGGGACAGTGATCGAAGTGGTTGGGGTGGGTATTTCCTCTGTTGTGGGGGTATTTTTACCCCAATAGGGGCTGTGGTTGCTGCTGTTGTGGCGGTCATACTGGCTGCTGGTTTTGCTTTGTGGAAATACTGGGACCGTTTCTCTTCTTTT
>NZ_JBHIMS010000079.1:0-88992 GCF_042194285.1 Bartonella sp. MM97QHHN
GAAGCTTCTTATTTTGATCGCTCAAAAGGGCAGCAATGCCAAGTCAAACATCAGACAGGGTTTAGCGGTCCCGTGCGGCGTCTTCGCAGTTGTTATCCATGTCAAGAGGAAGCTTTATCTGCCGCTGCTTCCGAGTCGGATCGCTTATGTCGTGCTGTAGGCAGTGGTTCTTTGACCCTTGAGGGGCGTCCCGAAATCATGGCGGATCAACCTCTTTTATTGCAAGGGTTTCGTGGGCAAATCAATGGTCCATGGAAAGCTTCCACTGTCACCCACTGCTATGAAAAACAAAGTGGATACACCACAGAAATTACACTTGAAGCACCAAACAAGGGAAAAGAAAGCAATGAGAACACTGAACATGCTAAAAACAGAAAATCCAAGAGATAACTTTGCTTCTTCTTTTCGTCAACTTCCCCATAATATTGAAGCGGAGCAGGCATTACTTGGAGCAATCCTGATTAATAATAATGCACTCGATCGCGTTTCAGACTTTCTCAAAGCAGAACATTTTTTTGAAAGGCTACATCAAAAGATCTTTGAGATTGTCTTACAAATTATTCAAAATGGTCATCTTGCCAACCCCATTACAATCAAGCCCTATATCCAAATGGAAGAAAAAGTTGGAGATATTACTGTATACCAGTATGTTGTTCGCTTAACCACAGAGGCAGTCACTATTATTAACACTGAAGATTATGGACGCGTCATTTACGATCTTTTTATCCGCCGGTCTTTGATTAATCTTGGCAATGAAGTTGCCAATACAGCCTTTGATGCGCCTGTAGAACTCACGCCTACCCAACAAATTGAAACGATTGAAAATCAGTTATTTGAGCTCGCCGAAAAAGGAAAATATGGAGGTGGGTTTGAAAACTTTGATACAGCCATTGCAAAAGCACTTAACATGGCAAGCGCTGCAAAAAAGCGTTCTTCAAAGCTCTCAGGGATCGCTACCCATATCAAAACCCTTGATGAGAAAATGGGGGGGCTACAGCCATCCGATTTGATTATCATAGCTGGACGCCCTGGAATGGGGAAAACCTCTCTGGCGACCAATATTGCTTTTAATATTGCCAATGCTTGTAAGCGTGATAACAGCCAAGAAAATGAAGGGGGCGTTGTAGGCTTCTTCTCACTTGAGATGTCATCCGAACAGCTTGCAACTCGTATTATCTCAGAACAAATAAAGGTTTCTTCTTCTGATATGCGTCGTGGTAATATCTCAGAGGAGCAATTTACCAACATCATTTACGCAATGCGTTCCTTACAAACAATCCCTCTTTATATTGATCAAACGGGTGGTGTATTCCNGTCCTGAATAATGTACTTAGGATACAGAAAAATCATCAGTCAATTTATGCTAAAAGAAGTCATACCATTTTATGCACACTGCTTCTCAAATAATACGATTCCAACTCAATGATTGATCATCAAAAATTGCGATTTTGAGCAGAAAAAAAAAGAGGCTTTAAATACCCTTTAGATAAGGTCTTTGAAGACCCTTTGAGAACACCTTTAAAACTCTTTGAAAAAAAATAAATTGGTACAAAACCTAGTGGCAAAATATACAAAACCCGCTGGCAAGCTACATCAGTAAAAACAATAGGTTACATATAACAAAGAAGAGTATGGTGCCCAGACGCGGATTCGAACCACGGACACGCGGATTTTCAGTCCGCTGCTCTACCAACTGAGCTATCTGGGCATGCTTCATAAAAAATATAAAGCGTTTGCGGTTATAACATTAAAATTTTCTCTGTCCAGTCATCAAAAGAAAAATAATTGATTTTTTAATAAGTTTATCTCCCTATTCTAGAGCGTTATCAATGAATCTTTATCATAAAATAAATTTGATAGGTATATTGGATAGTTTAGTGTATTGTTATTAGAATGCTGTCTTATTGTGGTGATGATACGAAAAAAAATTAAAAGAATCAATCGAGAGGCATGATTAAGAAAGATTTTTTATAAAGTTTCCGTGAATTTTAAGCATACGCAATAATAGACAATATTTTTGACTTTTTTCTAAAAAGATTATTGATTATTCTTTATAATAATTTGTTTTTCTTTATAAAGAAAGAAAAACATCTAAAAGGGGAGAAATAATGATAATGTTACAAAAACCAAGTAATCGTCCCAATAATACTAATTTTTCTTCAGGTCCTTGTAGCAAACGGCCTGGTTGGACTCTTGATGTTCTTAAAAATGCATTAGTTGGGCGTTCACATAGATCTAGAGAAGCAGAATTAAAACTTGCTGAAGTTGTTAATTTAACCCGTGAGATTCTTGAGGTTCCTTCTGATCATCGTATAGGAATTATGCCAGGATCAGATACCGGTGCTGTTGAGGCTGCTCTATGGTCTCTATTAGGTGAGCGTGGCATTGATATGGCAGCGTGGGAAAGTTTTGGGTTTGGGTGGAATAAAGATGTTGTCGAGCAATTAAAGCTTTCTGATGTGCGTCGTTTTGAAGCTCCTTATGGTGAAATACCAGATTTAACACAACTTGACTTTGATCGGGATGTTGTTTTTACATGGAATGGGACAACTTCTGGTGTGCGTATTCCTAATGCAGATTTCATTCCGCATAAGCGGGCTGGATTGACCATTTGTGATGCAACATCGGCAGCTTTTGCGCAATATCTTGATTTTTCAAAATTAGATGTTGTTACTTTTTCATGGCAGAAAGTTTTGGGAGGCGAGGCTGCACATGGTATGGTGATTTTAAGTCCTCGTGCTGTTGAGAGGCTTGAGAATCATGTTCCAGCTTGGCCTATGCCCCAACTTTTCTATATGACAAAAAATGGAAAATTGAACGAAGATATTTTTAAAGGAAAGATCATCAATACACCTTCTATGCTTTGTGTTGAGGATTTCCTTGATGGGTTGAAGTGGGCAAAATCTCTAGGAGGTGCAGCGGCATTAAGAGCACGGGTTGAGAAAAATTTTTCTGTACTTGATGCTTTTGTTCGCAAAACGCCATGGTTAGAATATTTGGCAAAAGATCCTGAAGTGCGTTCTAACACCGCTATTTGTTTAGATATTGTGGATCCAGTGATTACTGCTTTGGATACGGAAAAGCGAGTATCTTTTATAAAAGCGGTTGTGAAGCGTCTTGATGAGGAAGGGGTTGCTTATGATATCGGTTCGTATCGCGATGCTCCTCCTGGTCTTCGAATTTGGGCGGGTATAACAATTGAGGCTTCCGATCTTGAAATTTTAACACAATGGCTTGAGTGGGCGTTCCAAGTTGAAAAAGCACAGCTTTAAATAATTACTGGTGATTTTCACAGGGTGTTTTTAAACAGAAAAAGGATACGAGAGATTATGATGATCTTTCGTATTCTTGTATCAGACAAACAGCCTCTAAATATTACATGAATTGTAAAAGATTAAGAGGAGGAATAAATGCTCTGTCAGGTGTTGGATACGCACAAATTGAAATCTCTATTTTTTTACTTTTTGTAGCAAAAATGACAGATTTAAAATATTTTGGTATTTGCTTATCTTTATTATCATAAATTTGAAAATTTAATCACTTGAAGATTGAGAAAAATCTGAAATGAAGAGTCGCACTTGCTCTAAGGTTTCGTTATAAAGAAGTGTTTGTTTTTGAATGCTGGTTTTTTTGACTAAACACGACGGAGAAAGTTATGGCCAATGTAGTTGTTGTCGGTACACAATGGGGTGATGAAGGCAAAGGTAAAATTGTAGATTGGTTGTCTGAGCGAGCAGATATCGTGGTGAGATATCAGGGGGGGCATAATGCTGGCCACACATTGGTTGTTGATGGAGTCAGTTATAAATTATCACTTTTACCGTCTGGTTTAGTGCGTGGCAAGTTATCAATTATTGGTAATGGTGTTGTTGTTGACCCTCATCATTTTGTTGCAGAAGTAAAAAAACTATGTAATCAGGGTGTAAAAATCACACCAGAAATTTTGCGTATTGCTGAAAATGCTCCTTTGATTCTTTCGTTGCATCGTGATCTTGATGCAATTCGAGAAAGCGGTTTATCTGGTTTAAAGATTGGTACAACAAAGCGCGGTATTGGACCGGCTTATGAAGATAAGGTGGGACGTCGTGCTATCCGAGTGATGGATTTAGCAGAAAAAGATACACTTATGGCTAAGATTGAGCGGCTTTTGAGGCATCATAATGCTTTGCGTCGTGGGATGGGTGTTGCAGAGATTGATTCTCAAGCGCTTTATGATGAATTGATGCAAGTTGCGGATAAAATTTTGCCCTTTATGGATTGTACGTGGCGTCTTTTAGATGAAGGTTATCGAGGAGGTAAACACATTCTTTTTGAAGGTGCGCAAGGTGCTTTATTAGATAATGATTTTGGAACTTATCCTTATGTAACGTCATCTAATACAGTTGCTGGGCAAGCATGTACAGGTTCGGGGATGGGACCTGATGCAATCCATTATGTTTTGGGTATTGCAAAAGCTTATACTACACGCGTTGGAGAAGGGCCGTTCCCGACAGAGCAGATAAATGATATTGGTGAATTTCTGGGAGTGCGTGGACATGAATTTGGTGTTGTAACGGGTCGAAAGCGTCGATGTGGTTGGTTTGATGCTGTCTTAGTACGTCAGATGGTAACAATTTGCGGTGTTCAAGGTATAGCATTGACAAAACTTGATGTTTTAGATGGTTTGGATGAAATAAAAATTTGTATTGGTTATGAGCTTGATGGTAAAAGGATTGATTATTTACCTTCTTCCATGGGAGCTCAGGATCGGGTGAAGCCTATTTATGCAACATTAGAAGGTTGGAAGAAAGAAACAGCACATGCATTGAGGTGGGAAGATTTACCAGTGCAGGCTATTAAATATATACGCTATATTGAAGAACTGATTAATACAAAAGTGGCTTTATTATCCACAAGTCCAGAGCGTGAAGATACTATTCTTATTACGGATCCCTTTGTTAATTGATTATTGTTTTTAGATTTCTATATATGTTCTCTGTTCATTTTTGTATCTTTTTACAAAAAAAGTTTTTAAGAGCACGTAAGAGAAAGGTGCAAAATAGCATTGTTTATTTTTCATATTCATTTTACATTATGTTGTACCAATATTAAATGGCAACCAATTTAGAAGGCTAAAATAAAGTTTTTTGGCTTTACTATTGATTTTTTCTCAGTTTAAGAGAGATTATAGAGGAAATGGTAGATTTCGTTGGAATCTTAAAAAAGACAATTAATGCACAAAATAATATTACACCACAAGTGCGTAAGCGGATTTATAAGCGGGCTACCGAAACACTAGAACATCAATTTGTAACAGCAAAAATACCACAAGCAATAGCGGATGAACAAAGAAAGATTCTTCAAAGTTCTATTGCAACTGTTGAAGGAGAATATTTAGCAGTTGAAAAGAAACGGCTTTCTTCAGTTATTGGGTGGAATCCCACAAATATAAATGAAGATAAGAAAGTTACAAAAAAAACTATATTACCAAAGAATAATGAATTGTCAGAGGTAAACATAAAAAGAAAGCAGGATTTTGTTACACGTTCAAAGGATAACAAGGTATTTGTTGAGCTTTGTGTATCAGATATACCAGATGCAGAGCCTGTTAATATGGAGGCTGATGTGCCTTCTCAGCATGTTAATAGCAGTGTGTTAAAGATTTCTCCTTCGCAGGAAGATAATCCGCATATTGTTTCGCACATTTTTTCTCAGGCTTTACGTCGTGCTAATAAATCGTTAGTGCAAAGGCGTATTGTGATAAGTGCTGTTTTTGTTGTTAGTTTTGTTGTTTTAATTGTTGGTATTTTTTTTGTTGGTGAGCGTGTATTTGTATCAAATGATTATCAGTTTTTAGAAGAAAATCTTCAAGCTTCTCACAGAGTACCAAAGGCATTTCCAATTAAGAGAAAGTTAACACAACGCTTATTAGAGGATGGAAGTGAAATTGATGTTGGTTTAAAACAAGCGATAGATTCTTCGGATGAAGAAGTACTCTCAACAGTTGTTGATAGCAATTTGCAATCGCTTGAAAAATCAGGTGAAGCTGTTTTCTATCAAGCACGTACAAATTATGATGCAGAAAAGATAGCAACGGGAAGTGCTCGCTGGACGCTTATAAAAGAGTCTCAAGTGAAGGGGTCTCCAGAAGAAACAACTATACAAGGTGATATAACAATTCCTGATGAAGGGATATCATTGCGGTTAATTTTACGTCGTAATACCGATCAGTCATTTCCTGCTTCATATATTATGGACCTTATTTTTATTCTTTCGGATAAATTTTCAGGTAAAGCTATAAGCAATGTTCAAGCATTAACCTTTAAAGCAAGTGAACAATCCATTGGACAGGCTTTAACAAGAACCATTGCTGCAAAGATTAACGATGACTTTTTTCTTGTCGCATTGAGTGGTAATCATCCATTTCTTGATCGAAATTTACAATTGATGCGAGAATTAGATTGGATGCGTTTGGTGTTAACGGATAAAAATGGGCGTATAAGTGAATTAACCTTTGCAAAAGGACCAACAGGTAAGTCTATTTTTAATGAAGTTATTGGACAATGGCTTGCACAACAAGATAAGTTAACAGTTCTTGGTCAAAAAAATAAAACATAGATGCAAAAAAATAAACGGCTGTGAAGAATTTTCCACGACCGTCTTTATCAATTATATACCAAATACACTCACTAAATCTTTACATATCAATAACGTAAAGAATTCGATAGACTAATTTACAAGTATAAAGCCAAGGCATGCTTTTTTTCATTTTCACATTTAAAGAATGTGCAAACCATTGGCTTTATACTTAACTCTAGGTTTTACACTTGACTTTGAGATAAAGTAGAATCTTTGATAGAGTTTTGTACTTTTTCAAATGCACGCATTTCAATTTGTCTTACTCGTTCTCGACTAATATTAAATTCACCAGAGAGTTCTTCTAGGGTTAGTGGTACATCATTTAAACGACGCGCTTTGAATATACGTTTTTCGCGTTCATTGAGATTGTCCATGGCATTTATGAGCATGGAACGGCGATTTTCTAATTCACTTTTTTCAATTAAAATTTGTTCTTGATCGTTAGATTCATCCACCAACCAATCTTGTAACTCGCTGTTTTCTCCTTCTTTTGTCCGAATTGGTGCGTTGAGTGAAGTGTCACCACCAAGCCTACGATTCATTGATACAACTTCATCTTCTGTGACATTCAACTGGGTTGCAATTTCTTTCACTTGTTCTGCATTGAGATCGCCACTATCAAGTGCTTGAAGTTTACTTTTTAACTTACGAAGGTTGAAAAACAAGCGCTTTTGATTAGCTGTTGTCCCCATTTTCACCAAACTCCAAGAGCGCAATACATATTCTTGGATTGACGCTTTAATCCACCATATTGCATAGGTTGCAAGACGAAAACCCCGCTCTGGTTCGAAACGTTTAACAGCTTGCATGAGTCCAACATTGCCTTCTGAAATGACTTCCCCAATGGGAAGTCCGTAGCCCCGATATCCCATCGCGATTTTAGCTACGAGACGCAAATGGCTGGTTACTAGCCTATGCGCAGCTTTTAGATCATTATGCTCACGGTAACGCTGAGCTAACATATATTCTTCTTTTGGCTCAAGCATTGGAAAACGACGCACTTCTTCCAAGTAACGGTTTAAACCACCATCACCTGTCATTACTGATAATAAATTCATATGGGCCATATAGCACCCTCCTTTCATCTGAATTCCCTGATAAGGCAAATTCTATGTTTTAGATAGCTAACTATCCTCATAACCTCACTCTAGCATATTTTTCAATTTTGTTCAAAAAAAGATATTTTATTGTGAAATCTTGAGAAGGGGAAAAGTTTCAATTCATTTTTTTAAAAAGCTTAATAAGTTTAGCCATATCTTGAGGCAGTGGTGCGGAAAACGACATAACTTTACCGGTAGAAGGATGTTCAAAAGTAAGACTTGAAGCATGGAGTGCATGTCGGTTGAATTGATCGATTGCATTTCTAATAGTGGGGTTGAATGTGTTTGATTTTGTTTTAAAAGCGTTTCCATAAACTGTATCGCCTATGAGTGGATGCCCCATATGAGTCATATGAACACGGATTTGATGGGTGCGTCCAGTTTCTAAGCGACATTCCAGAAGGCTAGCAAAAGATGTTGAGTCTGCATGAGAGCCATATTTTTCAAGCAGAGAAACATGTGTAACAGCATGACGAGCATAAGGGTTTTGGTTATGGATGACAGCTTGCTTTGTCCGGTTATGGGGCGAACGGCCAAGTGATGCATCAATTGTCCAGACATTGCGCTGAGGTGTTCCCCAAATCAAGGCATGGTAGCGTCGATCTAATGCGCAGGTACGTCCATGATCAGAAAATTGAGCACTGAGACTTTTATGAGCTAGATCATTTTTTGCAACAACCATAATACCGCTTGTATTTTTATCAAGACGATGGACAATGCCAGGGCGTTTAACACCACCTATACCAGATAAACTATTCCCACAGTGGTAAATAAGGGCATTAACCAATGTACCGGTCCAATTTCCATTCCCAGGATGAACAACAAGACCAGCTGGTTTGTTAATAACAATGATATGATCATCTTCAAAAAGAATGTCCAATGCAATGGCTTCAGCGCTAGGTTCTGCATCACGAAGGTCCGGCATTTCCAATTCAATTATTTGGTTAGGTTTTAATTTTGTTTTTGGTTCCTTTATGAATTGACCATCAATTTTAAGACAGCCTTCACGGATGAGGGTTTGCAAACGCGAACGTGAGAGCACGTCATGATATTGTTTTGCGAGCCACTGATCAAGACGTTGCCCAAGAGCACCTTCATCCGTTATTTTCTGTATTACCATACGATTCCTATTAAGTTTTTAATAAGATTTTACCAGTACGAAATTGCTTTACTATCGAGAAATTCTTTAATTCCCCAATGTCCTCCTTCACGAGCGCGCCCAGAAAATTTTACACCTCCAAAGTAGCTTCCACTGGGTAATCCATGTCCATTAACTTCTACCATACCAGAGCGTACTTGTGCCGCAATACGACGACATTTGTTGCGATCTTGCGATTGAATATAGTTTGTAAGACCATACTCAGTCTCATTCGCTAAAGCGACGGCTTCTTCTTCTGTACTAAAAGAAAGAATCGAGAGAACTGGACCAAAGATTTCTTCTTTAAAAATACGCATATGAGGTTTTACATCAGCAAAGACTGTTGGACGGACATAATAACCGCGTTCCATTCCGTTTGGTAAACCAGTCCCGCCTGCAACAAGAGTTGCACCTTCATCAATTCCCGATTGGATAAGATCTTGAATTTTATCATATTGTTTTTTTGAAACAATGGGCCCAATATGATTTCCTTCTTGGCAGTTTGGTCCTACTTTTGTTGTTTCTGCAATATCTTTGGCTATTTTCACGGCTTTGTCATAGATGCTCTGTTCCACAAGCATACGAGTTGGTGCATTACAACTTTGTCCACTATTATAAAAGCAATGTCGTGCACCACGTTGAACAGCATCTGAGTCGGCATCAGCAAAGATAATATTCGCTCCTTTTCCCCCAAGTTCCAGACAGACTCTTTTTAAAGTAGCGCTGGCATTTTTAGAAATATCTTTTCCTGCTCTAGTTGAACCAGTAAAGCTGATCATTTCTAAATCTGGATGTGCAGAGAGGTAAGAGCCGACAGTTGCACCATCACCATTGATTAAATTAAAAACACCGGCTGGAAGTGCGGCTTCATCTAAAAATTCAGCAAAAAGCATAGCAGAAAGAGGCGCAATTTCAGAGGGCTTTAACACCATGGTACAGCCAGCCAAGAGAGCAGGAATAACTTTAAGAGTTACTTGATTCATGGGCCAATTCCATGGCGTAATTAATCCTACGACGCCGATAGGATCGTAGTGAAGGATTGCTTGCTCATTTCCCTTTATTAAAGTTTTTTGGAACGAAAACTCTTTATAAGCTTCGATAAAATTGCGAATATGGGAACTGCCAGTTGCAGTTTGCGCATTAAGCGCCATATCAATTGGTGCCCCCATTTCCATTGAAATGGTTTTTGCCATGTCTTTGGAACGTTTTTCGTAGATCTCTAGAATTTTCTCAACAAATCCAAGACGCTCATTTGGTGATGTTGTTTTCCATTTTTGAAAGGCTTCTTTAGCCGCATTAATTGCTTTATCGGCATCTTTTGTACTTCCAAGGCTAATGACAGCACAAGTCTCCTCTGTTGATGGATTAATGACGTCAAAATCGTGAGGAGTGCTTGGCTCATCCCATAGACCATTGATATAAAATTTCCGTTTATTAAACATAATTCACTCCCTTTTTTCTATTTGTATTTATGTAATTATGATTGTCTTAGTCTAAGCCTTTTTAAACGAGGATAACAAGGGTAATCTTATAAAAACGCGAGAAATTAGATTATATTGTGATAATTGATCATGGAGAATTCAATAGAGCAATGCTTATTGTATTATTGAAACTAGTTTCTTTTATGAAAAGGGAGAGAAAGAGAGGCATAGACAATTTTCTTGAAGCTTTTTTATCATGAAGTTTTCTTCAAAACAAATGAAATACGAGCTCTATGACACCATAAACTAGGCAATTTATATCGTAAATATGCAAAAGGCAGATTATGAATATGCATTATGGCACTATTTTTTTCATTTAAAAGTAACCATCAGCAAAAGGTTATTAACCTTCGTATGATAGTTTCTACGAATTCTTTTTGAAAAGGTTATTTTTCTCATTGCTATAAATTTGTTGGGTGCCATGCATAATTCGAAAACAAAATCTATTTCTACGTCTTCTTTTTCTGATGATGGTACAAAAGGTGCATCAAGAGAAGATTTATCTGTTAAGATTACTGAGATATTTCCTTATCCGGAAGTGTGGAAAAAGGCATTTGCCCTCGGAAAAAACGTCCGTTTCACGAGAACCCCAGAAGTTGAGATTTTGCGTCGTCGTATAGAAACAGATCCAGTTTTTGCAAAACAGTTTAAAATTTTTACGAAGCAAGATCAAAAAAAAATTACAGATACAGGTATTGTACGTTGTAACAAGAAAACAACAAATATTCTTTCGACAAAAAAAGTCATTAATCCTCAATCAATAGAGAATAAAACATCAGTTTGTCATTCAACGGTTTTGAAGCAGTTATCACGACAAGCTATTCATATGCCGTCAGAAAATATTCCACTTGAGGAGGATAAACAAGAACATAAATTACAAGTGGAAAATGTGCTACAAAAAATAAAACCTGCGTTGCATCTTTCCGATGATGCTTTTTTTGAGTGTGAATCTTTGATATTTGAACATGTGGAGACTCAAACTTCAAAAGAGGATGGAACATCAATTGATACGACAAATGAACTCATACCTGATATCCCCACAGCCTTTGATGAGTCAATAACTGCTCTTTACCGTGTTCTTGAATACCGCTTTCCACAACTCTATGATTCAATTACATCAGAATCTCCAGCGGAAAGAATGCGAGGTGTTGAGAAAATTTCTGATTTAATGCATACAAATAAAGAGTGTCATTCTAAGCTTTCTGTTGAAGATTCTGCTCATACGTTAAGTAATACAGGGGCGTTAAGTGATGCAGGGGTTAGTATAGAGACTGAAAATACCAATAATATTGTCGCCAATAATACTGTTGATTGTATAAACAAAGCCGTCACAAAGAATTCAAAAGATTTTTCTGTGATGCAAGCAAACAGTAAAACTAAAACATTGCAATCTACTCGTATGCCATTAGGTAATTATGATTCTGCTTTTATGCAAAATATTCAATCTATTGACTGTGATGTTTATGAATTTCCTCCGATCAACTTATTACAGGAACCTGTTTTTCACGAAGGTACGATGATTCCTCAAGAAACATTGGAACGTGGTGCTGGACTTTTGGAAAGTGTTTTGGAAGATTTTGGCATTAAGGGTGAAGTTATCCATGTTCATCCAGGGCCAGTGGTAACAATGTATGAATTTGAACCCGCTGCGGGTGTAAAGTCATCGCGCGTTATTAATCTTTCTGATGATATTGCGCGTTCTATGTCTGCTATTTCTACACGCGTTGCTGTAATTCCTGGACGTAATGTTATCGGGATTGAGTTACCCAATGCGGTTCGTGAAACTGTTTATTTACGGGAATTAATCCAAACACGTTCTTTTCGTGAAAGTGAATTTAAACTTGCTCTTGCTTTGGGGAAAGGGATTAATGGTGAACCTGTCATTGCAGAATTAGCAAAAATGCCTCATTTATTGGTTGCAGGAACAACAGGATCAGGCAAGTCTGTTGCAATTAATACAATGATTTTGTCGATTCTTTATCGTATGACACCAAAGCAGTGTCGTTTGATCATGGTTGATCCTAAAATGTTAGAGCTCTCTGTTTATGATGGCATTCCACATCTTTTAACACCCGTTGTCACAGATCCCAAAAAAGCAGTAACAGCTTTAAAATGGGCGGTTCGTGAAATGGAAGAGCGTTATCGCAAAATGGCTAAGTTGGGTGTGCGTAATATTGATGGTTTTAATGCACGCGTTGCACTTGCAGCTCAAAAAGGCGAAACGATCATGTGTACTGTTCAGTCGGGTTTTGATAAGGAAACAGGGGAAATGCTTTATCATGAAGAAGCCATGGATCTCACGCAGCTTCCTTATATTGTTGTGATTGTTGATGAGATGGCTGATCTTATGATGGTGGCAGGGAAAGAGATAGAGAATGCCATTCAGCGCTTAGCGCAAATGGCGCGTGCGGCAGGTATTCATCTTATTATGGCAACGCAACGTCCTTCTGTTGATGTTATCACAGGTACAATTAAAGCGAACTTTCCTACCCGCATTTCTTTTCAAGTAACATCAAAAATTGATAGTCGTACGATCTTGGGTGAACAAGGTGCTGAAACACTTTTAGGTCAGGGGGATATGCTTCATATGGCAGGTGGTGGACGCATTGTGCGCGTTCATGGACCTTTTGTTTCTGATGAAGAAGTTGAATCCATCGTTGCACATCTAAAAATGCAAGGTAAACCTGATTATTTAGCAACGGTAACAGATAATGAAGACGATAACAAAGAGGATAATTCTGCTGATTCAGCTGCTGGAATTTCTGAGGAAGAAAATTTTGATGAAGAGGGTGAGGAACTTTATAACCAAGCTGTAAAAATTGTTATGCGTGATAAAAAATGTTCAACATCTTATATTCAGCGCCGACTTTCAATCGGCTATAATAAAGCAGCTTCTCTCGTCGAGCGGATGGAAGAAAAAGGCATTGTTGGAGCCGCTAATCATGTTGGAAAACGTGAAATTTTACTCAATGAAGTAAAATAAACAAACACATTTAAAAATATGCAATTTTTTAAATATTTGACAGTCATTATTTAAATGTGCTTGTTTTATTTTTTTATATAATATTAAAAATTTAAATGGAGAGTAATAAAGAAAAAGCGATCTTTTGTATTAAGACTTCTGACGAGGTAAACAAGCTGATATCAAAGGAGATTATGAGATATTTTTAACATTTCTAAATGATATGGAATATAAAGAAATTAAACAAATCTTTATATGAGGACATATGATTTGTGTTCTCTTTTCTACAGAGAATTTTTTAATAAAATAGTGCGGTGGCATATTTTTTTTCTTTTGTAGCGATTCTAATGAAAGAAAGATCTTTGGAAGATTATTGAGAGCATCATAAAAAAATGCCCAATATGCAAGTTCTGTTGCATGGGGTACTTTAAAGCGCTACGCTGAATTTATTATCATTTGATATTATTGGCTCAAGAAAGGTGTTCTTACGAGAAGCTTTATTTGAAAAAGAGATTTTTATAATGCAGTATATTGATTGATAGTAATTTATCATTATTCACAGTGAATAAAAGTCTCAAACATTGTAAGATTTTCTCATTTCAAATCTGTTTCTGTTGAAACAATTAAAACCATTTCCTTGCGTATCATAATAATGTAGGAGTAAAAAAGTTAAAAATGCTGCTTATGAATGCCTTCAAATGCTAAGAACTATTGGTGACATTAGGGGCTGAAATTAGTATAATGATGGTGCTAACCAGCTCTTTTATAAGCATAAAAATGGTAATGCACAATGCCTTGATATCCTCTATAGGGACCTTTACATTACACCATTTACGGATGCTGTCGTAAAATAAGCTTGGGGATCTTGGGAGTTATTTTTTCAAAACAGGCGCATGAATGCGTAAAATAAGTGTATTCTTTTTGAGTACTATTTATGCGAGGGAGATGTTATCATTATTGTAACAAGATTTATTACAATAATGGGTGAATGAGCAACCAGAGCTGGAAGCTTCTTTTTATTCTTGTTTTGTTGATGAAACAGTCAAAATTTTGCTACAGACAATTGATATGAGATATCAAGTTATTATAACCAGAACAGATAATTGTAAACAAATTAGCATTATTCATTTGAGAGTAAATCCAACACTTTTTAGTTTTAGTTATGCCATTAAAAGCAGATGAGTTAAAGTTAAATACAAATGAATTAAAATGTCAGCAAGAAGCTTTTCGTTTTACACCAGAGCTTTTGCCACGGCCTTTTACGTGGGAAATCGATCACAATGGTTTGTTTTGTGAAGTCTCAAAAGAGCTAGCTGAAGTTGTTGGTCCTCTCTCTTCTTCTATTTTAGGGTGTAGTTTTCATGAGCTTGCTCATCAATTTAATGATGATCGATATCTGGTTCTCAGTCATTTTATTGAAGCGGCTATGCCTTGGAGTAAAGAGATTGTTCAATGGCCTGTTGATGGTTGCTTACAATGGCTTGATGTTGAATTGTCGGCTTTGCCAATTTTTGATGTTACAAAGCAGCTTAAGGGGTTTCGTGGCTTTGGTGTTTTAAAAATACAAAAAAAAGTCCAAGAAAAAAGAAATGAAAAGCTAGAAACAGAAATGCTATGTCTTACGGAGATAGAACGCTCAGCTTTTCGTGAAATTGCAGAGCAATTGCGTGATGAATTGAATTCATCGGTAAAAGAAGAAAATTTAGTTGAAGAAACAGCTATTCAGTTACCATATGCACAAACATTGTCGGTAAATGCTATAGAACAAGCTCTCGTAAAAGAGCCCGCTGCAGTTTTATCATTGTTGGATACAGCAACAGATGGTGTTTTATGGTTGGATGAAGAGGGCTTTATTCAATCAGCGAGTAGGGCAGCCTTAGCATTAATGGGTTATGAAATAAATGAACTACGAGGACAGCTATTCTCTTCATTATTTACTTTGCAAAGCCGACTTTTGGTTGAAAAATATTTTAAATCAATCCGTATGGAGGGAAAAAATCAGGTTTTAAATCGCAGTGAAACCGCTGATTTAATGACAAAAAATCATAAAAATATAACCGTTTTGATAACGATTGTATTTTTGGCAAAGCAAGGCAATTATGCTGTTATGTTGCGTGATAGGACACAAACAGTTCCATCAGGAGAAAAAAAAGCAGAAGAGGATAAAATCGTTGGAGTTGTTCATGAAATACGAACACCTTTGAATGCTCTTATTGGTTTTGCAGAAATTATGAGAGAAGGCCGTTTTGGTTCGATAGAAAATGAGCGCTATCATGGATATTTACGCGATATTATTTCCTCTGGAAAACATATATTATTGCTGATTAATCAATTACTAGAGTGCTCGAAGATAAATTATTCTGGTTCCGATAATCAGATTGATTCTTCCCTTACTTATGAAACATTTGATGTAATATCTTGTTTACGTGCAACGATAGCTTTTCTTGAAACTCAAGCCAATCAGAACGGCATTATCATGCGTATTGTTGCTCCACCTCACGTTCCATTTATTCCTGTATCACAACAAGTGTTTCGCCAGATTATATGGAATCTTCTTTCCAATGCTATTCGTTTTACACCTTTGGGTGGACAGATTATTGTTCACGTTTCTTATAGAAAAGAACGTGTAAAAATTTCAGTGAGTGATAATGGTATAGGGATGAACGAAGAAGAAATTATACAGGCACTGCAACCGTATGGTCAAGTAGAGCGCAAAGATGGCCGATCTGGTGATAGCGCTTTTATGGGAACAGGTTTAGGCCTTCCAATGTGTAAAGCAATGGTGGAAGAAAGAGGGGGACAATTTTTACTGTTCTCAAAACCCAATCATGGAACAACTGTGGAAATGTTTTTTCCTCGTGTTCCATGATGTAAATCTTGCATAAAATTATTTTTTCTTAGCCAAAAGATCTCTAATTTCTGTTAAAAGTTGTTCTTCTGAAGACGTTTTTTTGGGGCTTTCTTCTTCTTTTCTACGAATTTTATTCATAGCTTTAACGAATAAAAAAAGAACCCAAGAAATAATGAGAAAATTGATAAGTAAAGTAATAAAGTGTCCATAGCTAATGGTTGCTCCAGCTGCTTTGGCGGCACTCAATGTTGCTTGTTTTTCGCCAGCAAGTTGAATAAACATATTAGAAAAATCAATTCCACCCGTAATCAGCCCAATGATTGGCATAAAAATATCATTGACAATTGAGTTGACCAAGCTACCAAAAGCACCCCCTATAATCACACCGATAGCAAGATCAATCATATTACCTTTTAGGGCAAATTCTTTGAATTCTTTAAGCATTGCGTTTTCCCCTTTATATAAGCGATATACGGTAATTTACTTACCGCTTTTGATGAAAAAGGAAAGGGCAGATTTTATTTTTAGGATTATATTACGATATTAATATTATTTTCAAAGAACTTTATAAGGTTTAATAAAGAGCTTTAGGGCTCTATTTGAATGTACATAGAATATTTCCTAGAAAAAAGCTTTTTTGATAAAAACTATATCTGCTTTTTCAACAGAAAGTAGAAAACTGTAGCTTAATTTATATAATTGCCTCAAGATTTTTATTTTAACATTAAAAAGAGAGATTTTTACACAATACCACAAAATGGGCAGTGTTGAAAGCTGAGCTATCAGAAAGCTTCTCAAATGAAGTGCATATATTGGCATAACATTTTATTATAAAAAGAAAATTTAGGAATAAAAAATATATTTCAGCGCTGATAGAAGAAATAGATAAATGAGACAGAAGTAAAACTTATAATTTAATTCCTCTTAATTCAGTAAGCGATAATAGCAATTAGGAGGGCATTATGGCTTATCTAAAAGCTATTTGTATTGGGTTGCATGAGCTAAAATGGCGATAATTCCGATGGAAGAAACACATTTCATCTGCTGGAAGATTGTATCAGTTTATAAATAGCAGAGCTATAGGGTTTGCAAGATCATTTTGGTTTGAAGTCGTTGGTATGATGTGTGAGTTCAATGATCAACTGTCATTACTTGAAACATATGTTAGACAGAGCACTTAATAGATGCAGAATTGTATTTAACGCATCAGAAATGGCAAAGGAAACAACGCAGATTCCTCAAAATTTTATCAATAGAGTACAAATTGATTGAACATTCTGTTACTAATAAATGGTGCAACAATAGTATGAATTTAGATGACTTTATGAACCATGTATTCTATAAATGCTAGGAAAAAATAGCTTTATAAAGCAAACTCTGTTTCTATTGGAAACGATATTACACAAAGGAACTTTGGGAATAGAGATAATTTGCCTGCATTTTTAAGAGAATTATGAGCTTGCTTTCATGAGACGTTACAAAACCATGACTATGGTGAAGAGCCTTTGATGTTTCAATTCATGCTGCATTTTATAATATTAGGATTCATATTTTAATCTTTAAAAAATGTCGAAAAAGAGAAACATTTTTTAAGAATAAAAAATTCTTTACATAGTATAACCAATATAAACATGTATGGCTATTATGTGATGAGTTTTCTTCTAGAAGGGGAATATTATTTGGATAATATGCTCTCTTTGATTGGTAATCTTTTATGTTAAAAGGTAGAGGTGAGGTGCGATGGATCATTTTTATGTTGTGGAGAAGAATTGATGAGTTTTTTTCGTTGTATTGGCCGTTCTGCCTTATTTATGTTGGATCCAGAGCAAGCACACGGTTTAGCGATTCTCGGGCTGAAAAGTGGATTAAATGGTTGTCAAAAGGTTGTCGATAAACGATTGTGTGTAACTATTGCAGGACTTGAGTTTGAAAATTTTATTGGTCTCGCAGCGGGGTTTGATAAAAATGCAGAGGTTGTAGATGGTATTTTTCGGTTAGGATTTGGTTTTACTGAAATTGGGACAGTGACACCAAAGCCTCAGATTGGAAATCCTAAACCACGGCTTTTTCGTTTAAAAGAAGATGAAGCGATTATTAATAGAATGGGTTTTAATAATGATGGACATCAAGTTGTTTACAACAGATTGCGTGCGCGTAAAAAAACTGGTGTTGTAGGAGTCAACATTGGAGCCAATAAGGATACGGTCGATAAGATTGATGATTATACTGTTGGTATTGCTCATTTTTATGATGTTGCTGATTATTTTACGGTTAATATTTCTTCTCCTAATACACCAGGTTTACGTGATTTACAGGTCCGTGACAGTTTGCATCTTTTGTTGAGTGCAGTTTCGCAAGCGCGAAATGAGCAAGAGAAAAAGCATGGATTTTCCATTCCCATTTTTTTAAAGATTGCTTCCGATTTATCAGAGAAAGAATTGGATGATATTGCTGAAGAAATAAAACTTTCTGATTTTGATGGACTCATTGTTTCCAATACGACTCTTTCACGCCAAGGTCTTAACAATAGTCACCTCAGCAATGAAAAGGGAGGGCTTTCTGGACGTCCACTTTTTGAACGTTCTACTATTGTGCTTGCAAAAATGCGTCAAAAGTTAGGGAAGGAGATTGCAATTATCGGCGTTGGCGGTGTAAAGGATGCTGAAACCGCTTTGGAAAAAGTAAAAGCTGGTGCAGATTTGATTCAATTATACAGTGGGATGATTTATGAAGGTCCAAATCTTGCCATAACTATTCTGAAAGAGATTTTGCAAATGATGCACCAAGATGGTGTTGATAACATAAAAAACTATCGTGATCATAGTCTTGAGCATTGGGCAAAATTTCCTTTGTAAAAAACACTTTTTTCTTCACAAAAAATTGCGAGTTTTGTTTAAAGGGGCTTGCAAACTTTGTTGATCTTCCTTATGTCACATAAGCAAAGGATAAATGTTTACGAAATCGTGAGCAGTTATAATGCGTTTGTTTTTTGTGCGGTTGTAGCTCAGTTGGTTAGAGCGCTGGTTTGTGGCACCAGAGGTCGTAGGTTCAAATCCCACCAACCGTACCATTTGTCTTGTTACAACTTTTCTAATTCTTATTTTTGGCGTTTTGTGAGGCGGTTAAAAGCCGCGCTTGGCGAGCTTTTTTGCGTGTGAGCCGTCACGGAGCAGAGACCTTGCACGGATGATTTTTTTCAAATTTTGCCCAAAACGGAATGATACGATCAATAATCGCTTGAAATATAAATGGGTCAACTGAATCTATGATTCTGATTGCAATTGCAACAATAAATATCTCTATCAGTATATTTATATATTTTTAGTATATTTTGTAAACCAAGAGCATCTTATTTGACTTTCATTATTATTGCTCATAATATAAACCATTAAGTTTAAACACATAAAATAAGTAAGCATAAATTTACTAAAATATGCCATATTTTTGACACAATACTCTTGGTTTTGTCAACTATATATTATAAACATGAACTTGCATGAAAGTGCATTCATATCTCTAGGGGGTGTTTCGGTGGTTGATTATGGGTAAGCCATTCTGGCGCGGGAACATAAGTAACCTTGGGGGATTTATTTATACACTAAATTGGAGAAAATAAATGGGAAGTTCAAGTAGTTCGCACGATTATTGCAGTGCCGATAATTTTAGTAGCAAATATAACTCTGGTAGTGCGTTTGGTGACAAGTATGGTGGTCACGTTGGCATTGCGAGTGGTGTTGTCGTAGGATTGGCAGCGCGTAATCCTATGGTTGGCATGACCGTAGGAAGCTTTGCGCAAGGTGTAGGCGATAAGTTCGGAGGCATCATAGGCGGTTATACTGGTTATGCTGTGGCTGCTGCTCAGTGTGGCACACAGTTGTTGGGTCAATCTATTGCTAATTCAGGTCGTGGGATGTTGATGCGCTTTTGATGTAGTTCTTTGGGTTATCCTAAAGCCTAGAACGGTGGTACTGTAAAAGGTGCCACCTTTATGTTTGGAATATTGCACAGGAGGAGCTATGGGCGCGTTTGGTTTAGTGCTCGTTTATTTTTGTCTGTGGTTTGGCATATTGTATCTATTCCTCAAAACTATTGCTATTAATGGAAAAAGCATGTTAGGCAGGGAAAACATGGTTGCATTCATAGTGGCGGCATTGGTTGTTCCTCCTCTCATGTATGCCTTTGAGTATATAGTCGGTGTGCCGATAACATCTCCTCATGTTATTATAATTATGTTCTTTCTTTCTTTTTGCATTGAATTTATACCCAATATAGTAAACAATATAAAGTGCTTTAGTTTGGCCATTATCGCAAGTTGCCCCATTTTTTTCATCGCAGCTGGTTTTATGGTTATGAGTGATGACCTTCTGTTAGATTTTTTTGATCTGCAGCTTTCGAGCTATATTTATCTGCTTTTCATTATTCCGTTGATGATAGAGGGGGCTCGCTATGTCCTAATTGCTAAAGCTTTGAAGGAAAAATCTATGTCCGTGCTAGATTTAAGCATTTGCATTGGTTGTGGGTTTGCCATAGGCATCTTTTTTGTGTCATCACTGCTTTTATCAGACCTTCGAGAAATCTATCAACAGATAGGTTTTGCAAACAGGGAGACAGTGAAAAAAATGTTTGATTATGCGGTGCTTGGTTTTGCTATTCTAATGGGCCAGGTTTTTTTGACATTTTTGATGGTTCTCTTTGTTACTACAAAGAAATATTATTGGTTGGTCCTTGATGTTCTTGCAGAGCTGTTTTTTAGCCTCTTTGTTTCTTATTCTATAGCGTTTGTTCATACAGACGATAACTATGTAATGGTTATAAAGTGGCTTTGTTTGCTGTCTGCTGTTTATTATATGTACGTGCGTTACATTAAATCAAAGAGTGTCAAGCTTAGCGTGATTAACCCGTTTAAAAAGAAAACTGAGTGAGAAGACAGAAGGCTATAGTTCTTTGGGTTATCCTAAAGCCTAGAGCAGCCAACCCAGGAGGGGCAGTTTCTGGAGCAATAGTAGGCAGGGTCCCGTGGCGCAGCCGCGGGTATTGCTAAAGCTGGTTGGGATTGTGCTCGCTCTAAGTGGTGAAATTATTGTTTGACCTGGCTTTTTTAACAAGGTAAAGGCCTTGCTAAGGGGTACACTATCAGCCTCTTAGCAGGGAGTTTTTCTCCCGCAATAATATCTTGGTATGCTTGGGAGGGCAAGGCGCTTTAAGGAAATTATATGTCTGACTTAATTTTTGGAATGCTGCTTAGTTTTGGGATAAGTTTCAGCCCTCGTCTCCTTAAAAACAATGGCTTGTTGGGCGAGCGCATCATTTTGGGGGGGCTAGCTGGCCTTTCCTGCGCTATCATCTTCGCTTATCCACATAGTGAAAGTGGGCTTACAGACTTATCTTTGCTTTTGGTATGTTATCTTGGCATGCTTTTAATTCTGTACGAGCACTACTTATATAAATATTTAGTTCTTGGATTCTGTGGTGCAGTTGCTGCCTTGTGTATTGGGGCAGGTTTTGTATATTTGAGCTCTTTGTTGCCATTGCCTGCTTTGTCTGCTGCTAATAATAGCCAGCAGCAGGTGGTGCATTACATGAGTGGGGTTGCTGCAAACTATCCCTTTTTTATCCTTTTGATATCAGTTTTAACTGCGGAGCTTTTGCGTTTGTGGTTGCTTCGCGTATATAAGCCAGAATTAGCTGCGCGTGAGGTCCTTTATTTCGGGCTGGGCTGGGGTGTTCTAGACTTATGCTATAAGACCCTCCCAGCTCTTTTTCTTTACTTGAATTACCGTGTTGATAGGGCGCCACAAATGGCGGGCTATGTCGCATTTGAATCTTGTCCACAAGCGATCAGCTATCTTATTGCCGCGGGCATGATTGTATTGATGCATGTTGTAAATACGCGCTTTATGTATCTTGGTTTCCAAGATAAGCGCAAGGTCTATTCCTATCTGCCTTTTGTAATTCATTTTGCGGTTGGTCTTTTGTTTATGTTTGACATTTCTTCAGACTACGCAATATTAATAAATTCTATTTCTGAGGCTTGCAATAATGCTTGACAAATTGACATTATCTGTTATCGGCGCTGTTTTTTGTCTGGTGCTGATTATTTTTCCTTTGATGAAGAAAAAAACATTGGTTGAACATTTGGTTTTCTTGCTCGTTGTTTTGTGTCTTGTTTTTCTTTATGTTTATGGCGCTGTGAGTTATTTTCCTTATTATGTTTTGGTGCTTTCGCTTATATTGGGGTACCGCTGGTTACTCTCTTTGGTTAAAGCGTTTAAAGGCACGAAGGCGATTATTGGGGCAAGCGCTGGTTGTTATGTGCTTTTGATTTTTTTTCTATACGGCTTTATGCGTATGATAGGTAGTTTAATTTTTGATTTTTCTGCTTATAGTACGCCTAATATTGTTTTTGCTGTTGGTCTATTCCCTATAGGCATGGCGATTATGCAGTTTTTTTTGCTCTCTCATTGGGTGGCAGAAGATAATGGCAATGGTGTAGAGGCAGCACTGGGCGTGGGAATGGGGATTTGGGGGGCTGCTATAGGGCTTGCACTGCTTACATCTCTACCAGAAACTGTGAAAATCCTAAAAGGAGCCTTTAGTCTTGATAGGGACGCCTTACTTTCTTTACTTGAGACGGTAATATATTATACGTTTATTATAGGTCTGAATCTTTTATCAACTTTTTTAATGCTTGTGGTTTGCCTTGACAAGAAATGGCGTTTTTTTGTTCTTATCCTGCTTTTACAATGCTTGGCGGCTTGGGCGCGCTTTTCATGGCGGGCCGCTGAGCCAGAACTTCTTGCAATTGGGCATTATACAATCGCTACTATTCTTATGTTTGCTCTTATGCGGCAAATTTATGATTTTGTGCAAGACAGATTATCCATGAAGAAAAATAGCAGTTACGCTGTAGTAAATGAGGGGGCATAATAATGTTGGTTTTATTTATTACTTCGCTTCTCGCGGGACTTATTTATGGCGCTGTCATTTATAATTTTTTTCGCTCTACATTTAGTTGGATAAATGTTCTGTTGAGCGGCATAGTTTTTGGGGTGATTGTTCTGTTAGTATGGCGTTACTCGGAAACAGAACATAAACTTGATGCCTTACGTTTGCTGCAAGTGCTTGGCGTTGTTTTTCTTCTATGTGTGTTTCATCATTTTCTGAAGTTCAAATTGGTTGTCGCTGGTGCTGTGGGATGGTTTGTTGCTAGCTGCATTGCTTTCGGGTTTATTGCTTTTTGGGAGCAATCTGTAATAAAAACGCTTTATATGATGAGTATTGTTGAAACCAAGAGTCGTGCAGAGCAGGGGCTGGCGCTTGTTTTTTTATTTTTAACATTTTCGGTTTTTTTTGTTGTAGCAGAAGAAGCTATGCGTCGTTGGTTAGTTACTAAGTTTTATCGGTGCTCGCCTAGTTTGTTGTGGCGTTTGCCGCTGAATATTGGCATAGGCTGGGGTTTATGCGAATTAGCTTATAAGGCGCTAGGGCCTTTCCTTGTTTATAATGGCTGGCCTATTCGATCTAGGTTATTAGCCAGTGAATATGTAATTTTTTATTCCTGGACGCAAGCGAGTATTTTTTTGTGTGCTTTAATGAGCGTCATACTCATGCATATTTTCAATACATGCTTGGCGTATCGTGGGGTTGTTACGCGCTCTAAATTTTATGCGTGTGCGCCTTTTTTTGTCCACGCTATTGTTAACTGTTTCGGTGGAACAGCGCTGGTTACAGACAAGGTTTGGTTTAATGTTGGAGGCAGCTTGTTTATTCTACTTTGTGTGATGTTGTTCGTATATTTTGAAAGCAAAAATCCTTTAATACAAAACATAAAATTGCGCGCTTAAGGTGTTGTAGAGTGATGAATAATTTTGCGTACTCTAAGTATGGCTAGAGAGCCTGATACGCGCTTTCTGTTCTGCAAAAAAATAGAGAAGGTTAGCACCGACGTAACGCGTCCAGTACCAAGAGCGACGTCATTTCTGCACTAATTGAGGGGAGGGTGTGCCACTGTCCACGTGCATATGGGAGTTTGCAAATATGCTATCATGTAACTTTCTAGTGTTTTCCTTTCTATTATCCTCCATGAGATTGAAGATGGGAATCTTGAGGCGGCGATATGAGACTTAAATTTAAACAACAAGAATTTCAAAATGATGCGGTTAAAAGCGTCATTGATTTGTTTAAAGGCCAGCCACAACGGAATTCTTCTTTTTCTTTGCATTCAGAACAAGGACAATTAGCGTTAAATGAATTTGGTTATGGTAATCAATTATTGATCAGTGATGAAAGCATATTAGCAAATTTACGAGAGGTGCAACAGAACAATAAACTCTTGGCGAGTTAGACGCTAGAGCAAAAGCAGTTTTCTATTGAGATGGAAACGGGAACAGGCAAAATTTATGTCTATAGCAAGACGATTTTTGAGTTAAATCAACGCTATGGCTTTACCAAATTTATTATTGTCGTACCAAGTGTTGCTATTCGCGAAGGGGTATATAAATCACTTCAGGTAACAAGGGAGCATTTTCAAGCAGAGTTTGATAATCTGCCCTATCGTTATTTTATTTATAATTCAAAAGATCTTTCGCAAATTCGCCAATTTGCAAGCTCTAGCAATATTGAAATTATGATTATCAATATTGATGCATTTAAAAAGCAGAAAATATTATCAACCTTCCGCAAGATAGACTGAATGGCGAAAGCGCTATGCGCTATATCCAAGACACAAAACCGATTGTGATCATAGATGAACCGCAATCGGTGGATAATACAGCAAAAGCGAAGGAGGCTATTGCGAGCCTTAACCCGCTTTGTGTTTTCCGCTATAGTGCCACGCATAAAGATGAGATTAATCTTTTATATCGTTTAACACCTGTTGATGCTTATCAAAAAGGACTGGTAAAGCAAATTTGTGTTTCTTCTAATCAGATAGAGCAAGATTTTAACCGTTCCTATATTGCCTTGAAATCCGTATCACACAAACATGGCTTTAAGGCGCGCTTAGAGTTGGATATTGCGGGAAAGAATGGCACGGTGAGCCGCAAAACAGTTACAGTGAGACGGAGATGATCTGTATCGCGTTACGGGCGGACGTGAGCTTTATAAGGGCTATATTGTTTCGGGTATCAATTGCATGGCGGGGGATGAAGCTGTTGAGTTTTCTGATACTGAAATTGTCAAATTTGGCCACGCACTTGGTGATGTGAATACAATAGAGCTTAAACGCGCACAAATTTATCGCACTATAGAAACACATTTAGATAAGGAATTGCGGCTTGTGCCTTTAGGGATTAAAGTTTTATCACTTTTTTTTATTGATGAGGTGGCTAAATATCGTAGCTCTGATGAAGAGCCAGCACTTTATGAGCGTATGTTTGAAGAATGTTATGAAGAGCTGTTGGCGAAAAAGAAATATGCCTCCTTGCGAACTAAGTTTGCGCAAAATATTCGAAACGTGCACGGCGGTTATTTCTCGCAAGACAAGAAAGGCGTGTATAAGGATACAAAGGGCGACAGCCAAGCTGATGATGACACTTATAACACGATTATGCGCGATAAGGAGTGGTTATTATCTTTTGCATGCCCCTTGCGTTTTATCTTTTCGCATTCGTCCTTGAGAGAAGGCTGGGATAATCCGAATGTGTTTCAAGTGTGTATGTTGATTGAACAAAAATCGAATTTTACCGCACGGCAAAAGATTGGTCGCGGTTTGCGCTTATGCGTAAACCAACAAGGTGAACCGGTAGAAAATAAAGATATAAATGTGCTGCATGTCATGGTGAATGAAAGCTTTGCTGAGTTTGTGAGTACATTGCAAAAAGAATTAGAGGCGGATATTGGTTATAAACTTGGTACATTGCAGATGGAGCATTTGGTTGTCCGTATTTATGAAGATGTAAAATATGTGGCTGCTAAAGTGGAAGTATCGCAAGCACAAAAAATTGTTAAAATACTTGTTGCAAAAGATTTTATTGATGAGGCGGGTGTCGTTAAAGTAGATCAAAATTTAGTAGCGAGCGAATTTGATGCTATAGGCGCGGAGGAAATGCCACGCGAATTGCGTCAAGAAATTGTGAAAAAAACTGATGCGGGCGCGCTTATTAATGTTGAGATACTGCAAGATCTGATTTATATGACAGCTGTGACGGAAGCAAAGATTCTGTCTTCGCAAGAGGCTGCTGATATATTGGTTGAGTTGCGTGAAAAAGCCTTGCTTACATCAGCAGGAAAAATCACAGATACATTAAAAGCGCAATGGGCGACTGGGACGTTAGATTTAAGTGAACGTTTTAGTAAAGGGCAAAAGCAGGCTGTGCTGCAGGCGCTAGAAGCGAGCCAAGCCATGCCGATTATTCGTAATGCTACGCGCGAAGTGCGGGTTAAGCTTAAAAAGCAAACAGTGGATTCGTCAGAGTTTTTGTCCTTGTGGGAGAAGATCAATAAAAAGACCACTTATCGTGCAAAGCTTGATCGCACAGAGTTTGTTGCCAAAGCAGTGGATGCAGTGGAAAAAATGGCACCAGTTGCGCCCGCGCATTTGGTTTATCAGACAGCAGAGATAGAACTGGATAGTGCTGGTGTGACCTATGAAGAGCAGTTATTAAAGCAGAGTGCGCTTGATTATAGTTTTTGTGCACTGCCGAACATTGTACATTATTTGACCTTAAAGCTGAAATTAACCGCAAAGACAATTATTGGTATTTTGACAAAGAGTGGTCGTGAGCATGAGTTTGTGAAAAATCCACAAGCTTTTTTAGAGTGCATAGAAGAAATACTCAATAAAACCTATGTTAATCTTACAATTGATGGCATTAAATATTTAAAGCTGGTCGGGCAAGAATATAGTGTGCAAGAGCTTTTTACCAGTGAAGAGCTTGTGGCAAATTTAGAGCGTACAGCTGTTGTGAGTGAGAAGAGTGTGTATGATCATGTGGTTTATGAAAGCAGTGTGGAGAAAGAGTTTGCGCAAAATCTCGATAATGACTCTGATGTAAGATTGTTTTTTAAACTGCCAAGAAATTTAAAAATAGCCACTCCCATTGGTTCTTATACGCCTGATTGGGCGGTTTTTTAGAGTGAGATGGCGCGCAAAAGCTTTATTTTGTACTGGAAACAAAAGGAACGAATAGCGAGTTTGATTTGCGCCTTAAAGAATTACTGAAGATTAAATGCGGTAAAGCGCATTTTGCTGCACTGCAAACGAGCGTTGCGTTTAACGACCAGCCGGTGATAAATTGGCGTGAATATAAGCGTACTTTGCCCGAAGGGGCGCATGAGTTTCCAAGTGCTGCGGTGGTTGTTGCAGAATGATTGGTGCATGAAATACTTAACGTGGGTGAGGGGGAGAGCAAAGCTTTTTATATCAAGATAATAAATTGACAAAAGGTAGCTATAATGTACACTTCATGTTAAATTTAATTGTTTTCATTTAATACGGGGGGTAAAGTTATGAAAACTAAAAATATGTATAATCCACTGAAAAAAATTAAAATTAAGCGTGTTGATGTTGCTACGCTCAAAGCCCGAGTAAGTGAGCAGAAAATGGCTGCTCGATGTGCCCTTCTGAATTGAGATTTTAAAATATATAAAGCTGGCGGCAGAAAAAACGCCAGCTTTATAGCTTTTGGATATATTAATGACGATAGATTATGAAGTTAAAAAGTTGCTCTATGGCTGTGCGGCAATGAGTGGGGGTCGGCTGATTACAGATTCTTTCCATGCTTTTTTTCTTGTCTATGGGCGTTAGTATAACACAGTTAGCTTTATTACAAATTGTGTTTAGCGCAGCTATTTGTATTTTTGAAGTGCCTTGTGGGATTTTAGGAGATAAAATTGGCGTTAAAAAAAATGTTATCTTATCATGTTTCTTTTTTTCGCTCTTTTTCTTTTTATGTATCTACGCGCCTAATTTTTTTGTCTTAATTCTGGCAGAAATTATTTATGCTTTAGGCTTTGCTTTATGTTCTGGCGCTGATAGCACATGGATTAAAGGCTTAATCGACGGCGGTGGTTACAAGGGTAATTTGATCTACCACCAAGTAAACGCCTATAAACGGGAACTAGCGGCATTCATGAATATGGTTGCTGGTGCGCTAGGTGTTCTTATTGTTTTGTGTATGGATAATTATCAGTCAGCATATTATTTTTGTTCTTTCGGGTTTCTCGTGCTTGTATTCTTGTTTAGTCGGGTGACGGGGATAGCTATTGCATCCGTTTCGGATAGTCAGCCAATAGACTCAGGTTCTTTGTTGCATGCAACAGAAGCTTTTGCTTATTTAGTTACCTCAAAGATCGGGTTATATTATATATTGATATGTGGTTTTATTGTTGCTGCATTGCAGCCAGTATTTCATTTTTGGCAACCTTTTATTTTTGGACAAACAGGAGTATTAGACAATGCAACAGGAAAGACTAAAATTCTTATTCTTGGCCTGTGCTTTGTGTCTTATACTCTCGTAAAATACTTATTTAATCGCTTTGTAATTAAATATTTTATGCAAAAATACGCTCCTATGGCGATAACTTTGTATTCACTAGTCCTGAGTGCTGTTGTTATGCTTGCTCTGCTTCTCGTTGCAAACAGTTGGGGCCCCATTATTTTATTCACCGTATTTCACAGTTTTTTTCTGTCCCCGTAACGCAGTTTGAAGCAGAATTTTTTAAACATATTCAACAAAAGAATGCAAATACGGTTTTATCCATTGTTAGTTTTCTTGCTCGTATTTTTGGTATTTTAGCGCTTGTGCTGATTGGTTGGTTGGCAAACAATGTTTGTATAGAAGCAGCTTTTTGTTTCGCCTTGGTTTGTATATGTTTAATTATCCCGCTTAATTTGGCTTGGCTTTATACTGATAAAAAGTTAATAAAGACGAGGAGGTTTGAGAGTGAAGATACAGTTGAATAGGGACTTGCCTATGACTTACATAAAGACACAGGAAAAAATAGTGTGTGGGTCATCTTATATGGATTTAGTCGAAATTAATAGCTGTTTTAATCGGTGTATAGGCACAATGGATTGTAAAAATGCTAATGCCTGTGTTTTTTGACAACTTGGTCGGCTTTGTTTTTTACGTATGTAAGCAGCGAATAAGCAAAGGTTAGCACAGGTGTATTACTTGCAGTACCAAAAAGTTTGATTAAAAATACTAAAAATGGATATACAAGACGAACAAACGGCTCGCTGAGGATCTTTTATCAATGACTGTAGTTGCTTGGGGGCATAATATTGTACAAAAAAAACGCATGGCATAAAGTCCAAAAAACCAATAAAGGCGCATTGCGCTTCTCTTTTAAGAACTGGGCATCTCCTCTTACCGTAATGCGTTCTCATTATGCATCCTTTAGGCAAGACTTGCGATGGAAAGGCTTTACGGAAAAAATCAATGTGTTTTGTTTAAAAGATCCGATCTTAATACACCTTTCAATATGGAAGGGTATTTCACAATGTTTGTTGTGATGAAGCAATTGCTATCTCTTGGCATGCCACTGGCTATAGGGTTTATCTCTCAGATGATGATTTCCTTCACAGATGCAGCGCTTGTAGCGCATTTAGGCGTGCAAGCCTTGAGTGGTACAATGTTAGCTCTGAGTATATTTAGTTTTGTTATGTTGCTTGGGCTAGGTATTATTACCGCGGTTGCACCAAAACTTGCGGAAAGTTTTCGCAGACAAGATAGATATGCATTAAAGGCATGGTTTGATCAAGGAATATGGCTTTCCCTTTTGATTGGAATGATGAGTGCGATCATTTTACTCAACACGAGGAATATTTTGTGTCTTCTCGGACAAGATGAGGCAATTGCTACTATAGCGCAAGAATATAATCGTGGCGCTGCTATAGGGGTGGTGTTTTTTTATCTTTATGTAAATAGCCGGGGATTACTGTCAGCAATTGGTAATCCAAAGCCCTTAACCTGGGTTATGCTTGCGGCTATCCTTGTGAATTTTCTTATCTCTTGGCTGCTTATTTTTGGTATAGGTTCTGCAAGCGGATTAGGTGTCTTTGGTGCAGGAATTGCGAGCAGTTTGATCCGTATTTTAATTGTTATTGCAGCAGCAATAATTTTGTCCCGCAATTCTGCTTTTCATTCTTTTCGCTTTAATTATTTGAGACCAAAGTTAGAGATTTCACGAATAATAAAATTGCTGCGAGTAGGGCTACCCATTGGTATACGTATTCTTATTGCGGAGGGCTTTCCTTCGGTCATTGCATTTATGATTACGGCTTATGGGGTTGAATCTTTGGCCGCGCATACGATAGGGATGCGTCTCGATATGCTTATTTCTGTGGTGGCTTTGGGGATTTCCAGCGCAGCCGCGACAATAGCAGCGTGGTATAGAGCAGATAGGAATAATATGGCTCTAAAACAATTGCGTATGAGTGTCACAGTTTTTGCTGTAGCTTATGTCTTGTTTTTATCAGGGATTGTTTATCTCTCTTATGGATTCATCCTTACAACCATCTTTAATATTTCTTCAGAACGCGTTGTTGTTTTCTCTTGGGAGTTGCTTCCGTTCATCTTATTGTCTTTTGCTTTTGGCACTTTAGGAGCTATGCTCAATGGCATACTTGTGGGTTTGTTTGATACGTTTTGGTCAACAATTGTTGTAGCAATAAGTTATTGGGGGTTAGGCCTATTGGGGGGAGCGCTAATGGCGCATTTTTTTGAATATGACTTTATTGGCTATTGGCTTGGCATGATTGGTGCAAGCTTAATCGTTTCTATCTTTAATTATATGCGCGTGGGTTATTTAATAAAATGCAATCCTATGTTTGGGGCAGAGTGAGTGTTATAAAAGCGCTTGTAAAGCACTAGCTGTGAAGGCATAGCTATTCACCGTCCATAGAGGCTGTTTTGCTTCTATAGAGATAACAATATAGCTTACAAAACTTGCTTAATATTGAAAAGAAGTGCCTTTGATTGTAGTCTTAATATTCTTTATTGAATTTTAAAATAATATGGATTTATTAAAATCATTCGGCTTCAATTTAAGAGTAAGCTCGGTAGATTGGAAGAGTTTAATACCTTAAAAAATGACGAGAAAAAACGTGCTTATATTCATACGCCGTTGAGGAGGCATTTAAAAAAGTTGTTGTTTTTATAAGTTATTACCATTGCGATGCTAAAGTGTATACATTTGTCAAAACAATCGCAGACGCTGATGATGTTATTCTTGCAAGCCCTGTTTATCACGGGTCTTATTCAGGGGGATTGAAAAATGCTCTTGATAATTTAGATTATGATGCTTTTTAGATAAAGCTTTTGGTCTTTTCTCTCATGACAATACAACCAAAAATGCGCACTGCCATGTGTATATTTGGTACTAATTGTGCATATGCTTTATGGACAGGCACTGCAATATCAAGTTGCTTCAGCTAAAGATGATTTTGTGTCTGAGAATGCAGTCCGTACATGGAGACTTAGCAGCGCAAATGTACGGGTTTGCTGCGCACATCTTGCTGATAAAATGTACAAATTTTAAAATAATAAGGGTGGAGGATATGATCAAAATTGATAGGAAATACCGTTATTTAGTCGTTGGTGGTACAGGAATATTGGCTCCCTTGTGCCGGTTATTAGGGCTGAACAACGTGATTATCGCAGCGCGTTTTCGTTCTCATCAATCCAAAATTGAGTTATTTCAGACAAGGGCTAAATGTATATTTTGAAGATTATTATAAGCCATAGGCACAATTTTAAAAAGGGATACCACTATAGACGGGCTTGAAATATTGCATATTATGGGGGGCATTCGCCTGCACATGCATTTTCGTGTAGGTTGAGATTGAACGGTTGGTCTTCTTACCGAAGCTGCTTGCGTATTGTTCATGTTTTTGGTTCTAATGCAGAGGATAAAATAATCTCTGGATGTGCGCATCATAATAAGATTGATCCCACATCTGTAAATTAGGTCGGAAAAGGCGATCATATGGCCGGCGGTGGTCAATGAGAAAAGTGTTTATGATCATGTGATTTGTGAGAGCCGTATTGAGAAAGAGTTTGCGCAAAATCTTGATAATGACTCTGATGTAAGATTGTTTTTTAAACTGCCAAGAAATTTAAAAATAGCCACTCCCATTGGTTCTTATACGCCTGATTGGGCGGTTTTTTTAGAGTGAGATGGCGCGCAAAAGCTTTATTTTGTACTGGAAACAAAAGGAACGAATAGCGAGTTTGATTTGCGCCTTAAAGAAATGCTGAAGATTAAATGCGGCAAGGCGCATTTTACCGCCCTTGAGACTGGTGTGGTGTTTAACGAGGCACTGGTGATGAGTTGGCGCGATTCTAAGCGGGGGGTGGTGGTAGAGAGAGTGGGGGGCTGTGGTAGGAGTGGGCGGCACGAATGACGCTGTCTTTAGTTGCGTACCACCAAGCTAATTTTGTGCTTTGCGAAATTCGCCAAGGCTTTTGGACGTACCGCGTTTATCGCGTAATAAAATCTTATGAATATCATGCAGAAGGCGCGCAGAAACGGGTGATTGCGTGACTAGCTTCCCAATGCCGTAATAATGCCGTAATTAAGTACAGCCACATAATGAGATAGCTCTTCAATATCATCAGTCGCACTGATACTTTTTTTTATTTTCAAACAATAATAGGTCAGATGGTAACGATTATGTCCTTTCTATCTAAGAAAAGAGTAGCACCGCTTGCGTATATGCACGAGTAAAAGTCAATCAACATTGGTCTGAGGTAAAAACCGCCAATTATTTCTAATACACCTAAGGATTTCATAGCTTGCTCTAACGGTTTATATAAAACTGCCCTTTTAAAAGATGGATTGGGCGGCAAATTTATTGGGATATAGGCTTTATGAATCTCTCGAACTAAGCTTTCTACTATGCAGGTCCTAAGGCGTGAATGCATATATGGTCGCATCTGTTGCTGCATTGTGTAGGCAGGGATCCTAAACTAGGAAAGGAGGGCTGCTCTTTTAATTACAAAGGAAGAATACGGCGCGTAAGTGCAGCAAAATGTATTTTGAGGAGCAGTAAAGGGGTGAGGCATTTGATGTCCAGCGGGTAACGGATTAACTGGAGTATAAGTAGGCATTGCTAGGGCGGAGTTTTTAGTTAAGAATTGCACTTCGTACGCTATAAGCTCTCTGCATCCTTCATATAGGCGTTGGATCATCGCCCAATGCAACGTAAAGGGGCTGTTTTGTCTTTAGCGTTTGTTTGGCTGCTTCTATAGTGCCGCTGGCTCTATCAGCCATTATGGTGATAATTTTCTCATCCAAAGAACAGATCAATCGATTGCGTAATAGGGTATGTGTGCCTTTTTTGACCGTGTCTTTTTTTAAAGCAGCTGTTACCTCGTGGCAGGATTGGGTGTGTTTATATGATCAGCCTGCCAAAGAAATGGAAGCGTTATCGCGATAGCCACCAATAGGAGCCCAGCGATAAAGGTGGCAGCAAACTGCAATGATATAAAAGAACCAAGGACGCCGACCAAAAAGCTTCCGACCGGCGTTCCAGCATAGCCTATCACTCGAAAAGCAGAATTAGCTCGCCCGAGAAGTTGCTTTGGTGTGAGGCGCTGCCTGAAGGCGGTAACACCAATAAACCATAAGCTTGCTCCAATGCCAGCGATAAAGGTGACGCCCCATACGACGACAGCACTTTTTGAAAAGGCTGGAATCAACAGCAAGACAACCGTTCCTAAACCGTCAGTGAGAACAGCTAGGCGCACCGGTGCATAACGTATATGCGGTGCAAATAAGGCACCTGCCATTGTACCAAGCGCGTAGGCTGCAAACATCACGCCATATTGGCTGCTATGTAGGCCCAGATACCGACTGTCGGTAACGAAGAAGATGAATGAGGTTAGGAATGCTCCAAATACCACCGATAGAAAGAATGTGAGTAATGTAAGGGAGGTAAGATGCCGATTTGAAAAAATGAAATGAAAGCCGGCAATGATATAACGGAAAGTGATGTTTTCTTTATCAGGTGTTGGCGATGTCGGAACAGCATGGCGAGCGGTAAAAATCAATGTGATAAAAAGCACGATTAACAGGCCGAGAAATAGCAGTGTGCTATGCGCTAAAATGCTGCTTGTTATGACAGGGGCAAGAAAATAGGAGACCCCGAAATCTAAAAACAAGACAATAGAGTAGAAGGTCATCAATCGCTCTCCCTCCATGATAAGTGGTGGAATCGTCATTATATAAGCTTCGGCAGAAATGACGATGAATCCAGCAATGGTTGCATAGAAGAAAATTTGTTCGGTTGGAGTAATCTGTATCATGAGCAGTACGAACAGGACAATATGCAGTAGCATGAAGATGAAGAGAGCCGAGGTGGCAAGTTTTATTTTGTCGCAGCGATCAAGTAAAGCGCCTGCAAGGATGCCGAAAATTGGCCACGCTAATGAAAAGAGACCTTGCGCCCAACTTACTCCGATTATGCCATATCCAGATTGTCTTGCTAATAGCGGGATGGCAGTGCGCAAAGCACCGCTGAGTAAGGCGAGCAGACTAACGGTTAGGCAAAAATAGCGTATGTTCTTGTTGGCAAAAAGCGTGAACATTCTGTTCTCCTTAAGATGCCACACAGGTTTCCGCTGTTCCATCAAGTACGGCGGTTGTATTCAGCATGTTTGCGACATAGTCGTCCAAGATATTCCTGTCTTCCTGAGGTAGAAGAAAATACATAAGGTTGGAATACCATTGCCAACCACGCTGAGTCAGCTGGAGATTGTTATCACTTTCTGCGATGAGACCTGCACCTATGAGCTGTTGTAGGTTATTGTATACGAAAGAGGGAAGTGCGGTCCAGTCAATTCTTTCTTTTTTGGCATAGCCGTTATAAGGTAGCCGCATACACAAAGCTTTGGAGGCTTGTTGCTCCGCTGATACCCAATTGTAGTATACTTTGGATTTTCCTTTAAGTTGTATGTCGGTAATGTATCCGCTTCGACTGGGATTGGCTCGTGTGACGAGTGAGCCGAGAATCGACAGTGCTGACGCCCCAAAGCCAACCACATAATTGTCATGATAACCATGCAAATATTTGTGATAGCGGAAATAATTAGCTGAACTCGTTTTAGCGAGCGTTAGAGGAGTGTTATTGGCAATTTTGATATAGGAATGCCCATTACACGGCGCATAGCCGCAGCTGCGCATAACGATATCGCTAAATAATCGAAGCATCTGTCGATGCTGTAGGCTGGACGGTTTTAGCCCTTTTTGTGCGTAAGACTTATGCAGTTGCGACGTGATAGCCAGATTGTTGATTGCATAGAGGTTGATGGTTTCAGGGTGAAGCTCGCTGGCTTGCTTCAAATCGTATAATAGTTCTTCAGCTTGCTGGCTGTGCATGCCATATAGTAGGTTGAAACCGACATGTCCAATTATGTCTTGTGATCAAGCCACGGTATTGTTGATTTGTTCACGTGTTGAGGTGAGGTTAAACAATGATCGGAAACGCTCAATGAAACTCTGTATGCCGAAGCTGATTCAGTTAACGCCGATCTCACGGGCAGCATAAAGTTTATCACGTATGACGCTCTTCGGTTCGCTTTCCAGTGTAAATTCGGTTAAGGAAGAGAGCTCAAATTCGGCATGCAATACTTTTCCGATGTGTCGGATATTATCTGCGGACAAAAGCGACGGTGTGCCGCCCCCCTATATAGATGCTGCGGATGGGCCCTCTAAGCGAGCGAATGAAATTTCCTTTGGTTCTGATCTCTGTGGTAAGCGCTGACATATAAGATTCGATTTGCTTAACGTGCTTGTAGGCCCCTTTCTGAAAGGGACAGAAGGAACAGATGGTTTCGCAAAAGGGAATATGCAAATAAAGAGAAATGGTACGCGCTTGTGGAATCTGCTTACTTTGCGCTAGTTTATTAAAGTCTAGGTAATCGTAAAATTCATTTGAAATAGTGCGAAATAACGGATATGTGAAGTTGTAAATCGGCTTGAGTTGATCGAACTTCACAAAAGGATGATCCACGAGTTGCATAGCTTACCTCCCCCAATTTCTTAACTCGCACTATATTATTGACGGGCGACAGGTGATCCAATCATCCGAGTGTATTACCAAAGATTTTTACGGAACATAATGAATCCTCCTTTTGTAGAAGTTATATGTATTATACATATAACTCATTATATGAACAGATGAGCTTGTTTAAGAGGCAATGTAAAGATAAAAATATAAAAGAACTTTCTCTTGCAGCCTTATGGTCTGATATTGTAATTGGTATCCTGTTTTACGCGGTCGGGCTATGAATGCCTAGGGCGAGAAAAAGCAGGGTATTTTAATGGACGTGCGGGGTATCTTTGTTATGTTGCTGGGATTTGGAATTTGCGTCTGGTTATGAAATATCATTAGCGCAAAAAGATGGTTTTAAAGGTAGAGATACATTTTTTAATATCCCTGTAAAACTTCGAGAAGAGATAGAATTATCTATTAGAAAACATATAAATATCCAGTGTGATAATATTATCGAATTACATGACATCATCACTCTTGCACGCCATTTTGACATATTACCTAAAATCTCATTGAGATTGTGCCATGTACTGGCAAACGGGGATAGATCGTGTTTTGGTATGACTGCGGCGAAGTTACGTGCCGCATTATCTTTGCTAGAATCCAATAGGATTAGGCTTAATGGGGTGCCTTTGCATGTGGGCTCTAATTTGAATTCGACTGAGTTAATAGTATCCACCTTAACTAAGGCTGGAAAGGATATTTACGCATTGAAGGATCAAAAAAGTTTTATCAGTCTAGGCGGAGGATATCCGACTTCCACAGCATTTTGCGATGCCGTGACGGTCAATGACGAATACCCTCGTAAAATTTATGAGGCATTATCACAATTGGGTTGTGATTTACATAAGCTTACGGTAATTATTAAACCTAGGCGTATTATATCTAAAGATTATGGTTATTTATTCTCAAATATTAGCTCTATAAAAGAACAGAATGGTACGAACTTAATTATAATCTGGGCTCTGGGGATGTGTGCTCAATCTGCACAGTATCACTAGATCATAAGTCAAAGTATGTGAAAGTAACTGATACAAAAAAGATTTTACGATAGTGAAAGATCGACGTAAAGGACGTTAGTTCAAAGGAAATTGATATTATTGTGTTCTCATATCCTGATTTTTTGGCTTTTTAGATATAAATAACACACCTCCTAGTGGGCTGGAAACTATCAAATGTTGGATCACGCATGGCGCAATTAGCAAAAAATCCTATCTATTGGATTTGGTATGCTCTACTAGATTCTCAGCTCTAAATATTGTGTGCGAAGTGCAATGTCAAGCGGTGGGAATTGATATAAGTGCAGAGTCTGTACCATCCGCTCAGAACAAGGTTGATAGCTCTGTTATGCAGACGATGGTTAAGTTTCATGTCGGAAATGCTGAGCGTATGACTTATCCTGAAAATACATTTACGCATATTATGGCGGGGTGAGTGTTTGTAAGCACTAGCTGTAAAGGCTACTCACCATCCTAGGGTGTTTACTTCTATGTGGATAACAATAGAGTTACAAAACTTGCTTCATATTAAAAGAAAAGTTTCTTTTCTTTTAATATGAAGCATTGCTACAACCAAAAGGAAATTAAATATCTCGCCTTTATTATTCTCGTCAATGTTTGCTTATATATGATTATTTGAATCGGAATTAGGTTACGTACAATATGGTATTTCTCGCTATTTTATATAAGGAGAAGGTTCGCACCAATGTATCGGGTGCAATATCAATTTTTTCACTATGGTGATAGGATAGCTTTTTGAGCGTAAAGTTCTTTTACCTTGATAGATCTTATAGTATTCTTCAAAAATATCAGTTGATAAATTTTTTTCGTGTCGTTTATGCATGGGCTGATGCAATAAGAATAGGACTTGATTGTTTTTAAAGTTGGTATGTTATGGCTGTAAAAAATGGTAAACAAACGAAAAGTAAGAATTTTAAACCTGTCTCTCGTTTTCTCAAAAGTTTACGTGGTGTGCGCAATTGGGAACAAGTTTCACAATGGCTTGCTTTTCGTAAGGTAGAGGATATTGAATGTATTACGCCTGATCAAGCAGGGGTACCACGGGGCAAGATGATGCTTTCTAAAAAATTTACATCGGAAACATCATTGGCATTGCCTTCAGCAGTTTTTATGGCAACAATTTCAGGGGATTATCCGGAAGATGGTCATGGTTTTGAATATCCTAAAGAAGATGGTGATTTACGCCTTGAGCCTGATCTTTCTACGTTAAGCATTGTTCCATGGGAAGATGCTCCTACGGCACAGGTGATTTGTGATCTTGTGTATCAAAATGGTCAGGTTGTGGATTACACACCACGCAATGTTTTACGAACAGTGGTTCATTTTTACACAAAAATGGGTTTAAGCCCTGTTGTGGCACCAGAAATTGAGTTTTATTTGGTACAAAAAAATCCCGATCCTGATTATCCGTTAGTTCCACCGGTTGGTCGTTCTGGGCGTTCAATTGGTGGTGGACAGGGGTATTCCATTGCTGGTGTTAATGAATTCGATGATTTGATTGATGATATTTATCAATTTTCAGAGGCACAAGGATTGGAAATTGATACCCTCATTCATGAAGAAGGAGCAGGACAGTTTGAAATCAATTTACGTCATGGTGATCCTATTGAATTAGCGGATCAAGTTTTTATGTTTAAACGAACAATTCGTGAAGCAGCACTAAAACATAATATGTATGCAACTTTTATGGCAAAACCCATTCAAGGGCAGCCGGGTTCTGCTATGCATATTCACCAATCGGTTGTTGATAAGAAAACCGGTATGAATATTTTTACACAGGAAAATGGTGAAGAAAGTATCTGTTTTCGCCATTTTATTGGTGGATTGCAAAAACATATGCCAGGCGTACTTGTGATGCTTGCGCCTTATGTGAATTCTTATCGACGTCTTGTCCCTGATAATTCGGCTCCTGTTAATTTGCGGTGGGGATATGATAATCGTACTACAGCTTTTCGAGTTCCCCGTTCTGCTCCTCAAGCGCGACGTGTTGAGAATAGGCTTCCTTCATCAGATGCGAATCCTTATTTAGCCCTTGCGGCTTCTTTAGCGTGTGGTCTTATTGGTTTGCAACAAAAAATTGAGCCGGATGAGCCAGCGATAAATAATGTAAACGCTGATAATATTGAGTTACCGCGTGGGCTCATTGAGGCAGTCAATTTGTTTGAACAAGATACAGTGATACGTGCTATTTTAGGGGATGTGTTTGTCAGTACTTATGCTGCAATCAAACGACAAGAGTTTGAAACTTTTATGGAAGTAATCAGTCCGTGGGAGCGTGAATATCTCCTGCTGAATGTTTAAATTTTATGACGATGATTGATTATAATTCAATTTCTCCAGGAATTTCTTGGTATGAAGATGCTTTAAGAGAACGTCCCTCTTATCCTTCTTTTTGTGAAAACAGACAGTGTGATGTGGTCATTATTGGAGGCGGATTTACGGGTCTTTCGGCTGCTTATCATTTAGCCAAGGCTGGAGTAGATGTTGTTTTATTTGAAGCATCACGTTTTGGTGATGGTGCTTCAGGGCGCAATGGTGGACAGCTGGGAACAGGGCAACGGCAATGGGTAGAAACATTAGAAAAAAAGTATGGTTTTGAGCGAAGTAAAGCTCTATTTGATTTAGCAGAAGAAGCTAAAAGAGATATTTTAGCTTTATGCGCAATGCCTAATTGTCCTTGTGATTTGATAGGAGGACAGCTTTCTGTAACTCATAAAAGGCGTGAGCTTCTCTCTTATCAACAGCATATTGAGGCGATGCAGCGTTATGGCTATCACGCGCTTACTTTTATGGATAAGGCTGAAACATTTGAGCGACTTGGATCAACTTTTTATTGTGGTGGTATTTATGATGCGGATACCGGTCATATAAATCCCTTAAAATTGATTATTGGGTTGGCAAAAAGAGCACAAGATGCTGGTGCTAAGCTTTATGAGAAGTCACAAGTAACGACCGTAAGGCGCAAGGGAGCACATTGGAAAGTAATAACAGAAAAAGGTAGTGTAACAGCAGAGCATGTTTTACTTGCAACAAATGGGTATAAACTTGGTCTGGAGCGTTTTATTGAAAAAAATATTGTTTCTATTCGCTCTTATATTGGAGCAACGGACCCATTACCAAAGCATAGTTCAATTCTTATAGGGGGGGAATCGGTTGATGATTCCCGTTTTATGGTTCGCTATTTTCGCAAAAGCATTGATAATCGTCTCTTATTTGGTGGTGTAGAAAGTTATGATAATAAGCATCCTCTAAATTTAGATGAACGTATAAAACGGCAAATTGTTGAAATTTATCCTCAATTACATTCTATCAATTTAAGCCATCGGTGGGGAGCAACGGTTGCCATCACAGTTGAACGCATGCCCTATGTTCGCCAAATTTTTTCAAGGATGACTTATTGTGGTGGTTATTCAGGGCATGGCGTTATGCTGGCTCCTTTCGTGGGAAAATTATACGCAGAATGGTTAACTGGAAAATATGAACGTTTTTCCTATTTCCAAGACTTAAAGATTTCATCTTTTCCGGGAGGAAGAGTTTTGCGTTATCCGCTTATATTTTTAGCAATGCGTTGGTTTTCTTTATTGGATCGCCTTTAATGGAAACATTGCTTGAAATGAAGAAAATTAATGGCTTATTTAGTATCTGTCTGCTTTAATGATGAAAGCTTTTATAAGTGATATGGGATTTCATAATCGAATAGAAAAATAAACAAGTTCATGGTGCGTAAAATTATTCCAGTTTCTTCCTTTGATTGTATTGTTTTTGGTGGCAATGGTGATCTGGCGTTGCGCAAGCTTTTGCCGGCTTTGTATCATTGTCAGTGTGCTGGGCAATTCAGTGAGCCAACACGTATTATTGGGGTTTCGCGCACTTCCTTAAGTCGTGAAGAATATCAAAATTTTGTCCGCATTTCTTTAGAAAAACATATCCATCCAAAAGATCTCAATTCAACAGAACTCAATCGTTTTCTTGCACGTTTAAGCTATGTTTCTGTTGATGTTTCCTCAAATCGAGGGTGGGAGGATTTAGCCCTTCTTCTGTCACAAGATTCAGCGGATATTCGAGCTTTTTATTTGGCTGTTGGTTCGTTACTTTTTGCTGATATTGCGATGAAGTTGGAAAAAAATGATTTGGTGACAGCACAAACACGGATTATCATTGAAAAGCCAATTGGTTGTGATGTAAAAACAGCTGTTTCACTTAATGATGTATTTGCAAGCGCCTTTAATGAAGAGCAGATCTTTCGTATTGATCATTATCTTGGGAAGGAAACTGTTCAAAATTTAATGGCATTGCGGTTTGTTAATACACTTTATGAACCGCTATGGAACTCCAATTATATTGATCATGTTCAAATAACCGTTGCTGAATCTTTGGGGTTAGAGGGGCGTACAGAATATTATGAAAGCACTGGTGCTCTACGCGATATGGTTCAAAACCATATGCTACAATTACTTTGTTTGGTTGCGATGGAAATACCATTTACTAACAGTGCTAATGCTGTGCGCGATGAAAAACTTAAAGTTTTACATTCTTTAACACCGCTTGATGTCCATAATGTAGGGCAGCATACTGTACGTGGGCAGTATCTTTCTGGTCTATCAAATGGTATATCGGTAGAGTCCTATTTTGATGATCTGGGAAGAGTGAGTAAGAGTGAAACATTTGTAGCACTTAAGGTTAAGATTGATAACTGGCGTTGGGCTAATACGCCTTTTTATTTACGAACAGGTAAGCGCATGTTCACGCGAATGTCTGAAATTGTTGTGGTTTTTAAACCTATTCCTCATAATATTTTTAATGTGGATTTAGATGAAATTTTTTCTAATCGGCTTGTAATTCGTCTCCAACCTGATGAAGGTGTAAAACAATGGTTGATGATTAAGGATCCAAGTTATGGCGGTATGCGGTTTCGTCACATTCCATTAGACATGAGTTTTGCTTCCGCATTTTCTGAACGTAATCCTGATGCTTATGAACGTTTATTAATGGATGTTATTCGTGGAGATCAAACACTGTTTATGCGTCGTGATGAAGTTGAGGCTGCTTGGCGTTGGATTGATCCAATCATTGAGGGATGGGAAGCAATAAAACAGCCTGTTCACAGTTATAACGCTGGTTCGTGGGGGCCGTCTGCTTCGATGAGCCTCATGGAACGTGATGGGCGTATATGGAACAATTTAGTTTAGAGCAATAAGTATGTATAGAATGAATATTGACCGTTTAGATTTTGAAACCCCTCAGACTTTAGCCTTGGCATTAGCAGATCGAGTAGCCGCAGAGCTTAGTGTATCTGTTCTTGAGCGCAAGAGAGCAGTTTTAGCGGTGTCTGGTGGTAAAACACCAGAATTGTTTTTTCATTATTTGTCAAAAGCGGATATTGATTGGCAAAAGATCATTATCACTTTGGTCGATGAACGTTTTGTCCCTACACACGATGAACGTTCAAATGAATATATGGTACGGTGTCATTTGTTACAAAATTTTGCCGAAAAAGCACGTTTTGTAGGGCTTTATCATAAAGCAATTACTGCTGAACTTGCTGCTTTTTCAGCGGCGAGTCGTGTTAATACTTTGCCTAAACCCTTTGATGTTGTTGTTTTAGGAATGGGGGAGGATGGACATACGGCATCTTTTTTTCCTGATGCTGATCGTTTAAAGCAAGCGCTTGATTTACGAACACAAGCACTTGTTTTACCCCTTCATGCTAAGAGTGCTGTTGAGCCAAGACTCTCACTAACTTTGCCAGTTATTATGCAATCTCGTTGTATTATTCTCCATTTCGAAGGTTTTCAGAAACGCGATTGTTTTGAAGAAGCTTGTCAAGACGGGTTTGAAATAGAAATGCCTATTCGGGCAATTTTGCGTAATTCCCCTCATCTCGTTCAGGTTTATTGGTCGCCTGCAGAAAATGAAATAAGTGAATCAAAGTATGCGACACAAGGTGAATAAAACGTAATCTCTCTCAATGAATGAGGGGAAGAAACAATGAAGGGGGAGAGAAATATGGCACTTTCCAAGACAATTGCCACAGTTACACGAAGGATTTATGAACGTTCTCGATCAACACGAGAAATTTACTTAGATCGTATTGCAAAAGCACAAGTTCATCGCCCCAAACGGAGTTTTTTAGGATGTGCCAATCAGGCTCATGGCTTTGCTGCTTGTAGTGCAATAGATAAAGAGCGTTTGAAGGGAAATATCGTTGGGAATATTGGCATTATCACGGCATATAACGATATACTTTCAGCGCATCAACCTTTTGAAAAGTTTCCTCACTTAATTAAAGAGTCGGCCCGTATGGTTGGTGGTGTTGCACAGGTTGCAGGTGGTGTTCCCGCGATGTGCGATGGTGTTACACAGGGAAATGCGGGGATGGAGCTTTCCCTTTTTTCGCGTGAAGTAATTGCAATGGCGACAGCTATAAGCTTATCACACGATGTCTTTGATGCAGCATTGTATCTTGGGGTGTGTGATAAAATTGTACCAGGTTTATTGATTGGTGCACTAACATTTGGTCATTTACCAGGAATTTTTATAGCAGCTGGTCCCATGACAAGTGGTCAAGGTAATGATGAAAAAGCGAAGATACGTCAACTTTACGCGGAAAATAAAATAGATCGCCAAACACTTTTAGCATCAGAAGCACGTTCTTATCATGGGCCAGGAACATGTACATTTTATGGAACAGCTAACTCTAATCAGGTGATACTGGAGATGATGGGGCTTCATATGCCGGGAGCTTCTTTTATTAATGCGAATACACCATTGCGTGATGCTTTAACAAAAGAAGCTACGAAACGTGTACTTGAAATGACAGATCTTGGTGATCATTATAGTCCACTTGGTATGATCATTGATGAGCGTTCTTTTGTGAATGCCATTGTAGGATTAAATGCAACAGGAGGTTCTACCAATCATACGATTCATTTGATTGCTATGGCTGCTGTTTGCGGTATTAAATTGACATGGCATGATATTGCAGAAATTTCATCCGTTGTGCCTCTTTTAGCGCGCATTTATCCTAACGGTTTAGCAGATATTAATCATTTTTATGCTGCGGGGGGAATGGGATTTATTATTCGCGAGCTTATCGAGGCAGGTTTGGTACATGAAGATGTCTCTACGGTTTTTGGTAAAGATCTCAATGCTTATGCAATTGAAGCAAAGCTTTCTGCTGATGGTCATGTGGTACGTGAAGCGGCTCTTAAGGAAAGTGGTGATCATAAGGTGTTAGCGGGGTGGAGAAAGCCATTTCAGCTTGATGGTGGTCTTCGTGTTTTATCAGGAGATTTGGGAACAGCTATTATAAAAGTTTCCTCTGTTAAACCAGAGTATTGGCAGATTAAAGCACCAGTCTTTGTTTTTAATGATCAAGAGGAACTACAAAAATCTTTTAAATCTGGAGTGTTGCATAATAAAGACTTTATCGCTGTCATTCGCTATCAAGGACCAAAAGCCAATGGTATGCCAGAGCTTCATAAATTAACGACCATTTTAGGCGTTTTACAAGATCGCGGTCAAAAGGTAGCATTGATAACCGATGGGCGTATGTCAGGAGCGTCAGGAAAAATTCCTGCTGCTCTCCATGTGACACCAGAAGCAGTGGATAATGGCCCCATTGCACGTTTGCAGGATGGTGATATTGTTTTTCTTGATGCTCATGAGGGTAAATTAACTCTTTTGGAGGATTTAGCAAAATTTAACGCGCGAAAAATCATACCTCCGGATCTTTCAAAAAACGAACATGGTGTTGGACGCGAACTTTTTCATGTTTTTCGTCAATCCGTTAATCGTGCAGATCAAGGGGCATCTGTTTTTATGACATGAAAAATGCAAAAATAAATAAGCTGAACCATATACAATGAAACCATATACAAGGAATTGTTACAATTTTTAGAATTTTGGTATAGGCAGATTGTGTGATCGCGCAGCTGCTTTGAGTGTATTAACCATAAGCATGGCAATTGTCATTGGTCCAACGCCTCCTGGAACAGGGGTGATCGCAGCAGCTTTTTCTTTTACGTTTTCAAAATCGACATCACCAACAAGACGTGTTTTCCCTATACCTTTTTCTGGTGCAGCAACGCGGTTAATACCGACATCAATAACAATTGCACCATCTTTTATCCAGTCTTTTTTAATCATTTGTGGGCGGCCTACAGCTGCTACTAGAATATCAGCGCTTCGACACACATCATCAAGGTCACGGGTACGACTATGGGCAATTGTCACAGTGGCATTGGCTGCTGTTAAAAGGGCAGCCATAGGTTTTCCAACAATATTAGAGCGTCCAACAACGACAGCATCAAGTCCAGATAAATCTTGCCCACAGTGTTGTTCAATCATCATCATGGCTCCAGCTGGAGTGCAGGGAATCATCGCATCTTCAAGTGCGTTTGCTGCGAGTTTTCCTACATTAATATAATGAAAACCATCAACATCTTTTTGGAAAGCAACGGCTTGTGTTATGCGATTTGTATTCATATGAGCAGGGAGAGGCAGCTGTACCAAAATACCATGAATTTTGGGATCAGAATTTAATGTTGCAATAAGTTGAAGGAGTTCTTTTTCTTGCGTTTCTTTAGAAACGACATGTTTGATTGAAAGAAACCCACATTCTTCGGCTTTTTTATTTTTTGAGGTGACATATACTTGACTTGCAGGATCATCTCCAACGATAATAACAGCGATACTAGGTTGTATATTATAGTGATGGCGGAGCTTTGCTGTTTTGGTCTTAACTTTCACAATAATCTCTTCAGCAAGTTTTTTTCCGTCGATAATATTATTCATTCAGAGATCCTTTCGGTAAGGCTGTTTGTTTTTTTTGTAAAGCATTTTCTAATAATACGATAGAGTTTTATAGCAATATTCATATGAGAACAGTAAAAATGGTTTTATAATGCTGTGGATTTATAGTTTTGAAGACTTTTAAATAATTGCTTTATAAAGAAGCAGCAACATTGCTGTTTGAATAAATTTTGGATAAAGAACAAAAATAATGAAGATACAAAGTGGGTATAGTGAATTATAGGATTATAAAAACTTTTTATGATCATTTAAGTTTGTTTTTAATCTGTTATAGGGGGATAAGTATAGAGGGATAATGTGCGCATCAGAATAATAAAATTTTTGAGCGGAGTTTTTATTACAATTATCTTTTTATTTGGAGTGGGGATTCTCGTTTTACCTTATCTTATTTCTACAGATGCGATTCGTATTCGTTTAGCGCAGGATTTAAGTGCATGGACGGGTTACAATGTGCAATTGCGTGATCCACCGCGGTTACATCTTTTTCCTTATCCTAAAGTATTTCTTTCTGGCGTTACTTTAACATCAAAAATGGATGATGTTGCGCCATTAATGGAAGCTGAATCAATAGAAGTTGATCTTTCTGTCGTCGATCTTCTTTGGGGACATATTTCTTTTTCAGAGACGCGGATTATGCGTCCTCAATTTGTTATGGAAAAGCCTGTTAAAACAATAGCAGATTTTTTTGATCGCTTTTCTCGCTCACAAGGTGCATTAGGGGTGGCAATACGTAATACGCGTGAAATATTAAAACATAATCCTGAGCATCCAGAGATAGAGCACCTTTTAAAACAACCTTTTGGACGGATTATCATTAAAAATGGTGTTCTTGTGTATCACGATAGTTTTTCAGGAGTAGCAGAAAAAATAACAGGATTAAATGCAACTTTAGATTGTCCGGAATCAACTCAGGAAGTGCGGTTACGTGCAGATGCGCGTTGGCGTGGAGAATTTACAAAATTATCACTTGATGCTTCTCAAGCATTGCTGCTTCTTGCAGGAGGCAAAAGTCATATTAGGGCAAGTCTCAATTCTGTACGTGGGGGAATAACTTTTACAGGAAAGGCTCGATTATCTGAATATTATATTTTTGACGGAAAAGTGTCGATGCGTTCTCCTGGATGGAATCAGACATTGTCTTGGGTTGGTGGAAATCAGTTTTGGGGACATAAATTAAAAATACCCATTGTATGGGAATCTCATTTTTTAGCGCAGCCAATGCATATCCAAATGAACAATGTTACATTTACGATGGGGAAAGCCAATGCGCGAGGAGCTTTAAAACTCGATTTTCAAGATTATGTACCAAATCTCATGGGCTCTTTAGCTTTTGATAACCTAGACCTTAGCCTCTTGGGTTCAATATTTTTTTCAGGAAAAAAGAAAAATGCCTGCTTTGATATGAGAACTTTTGATCGTATTGGCGTGGATATACGACTTTCTGCGCCACAAGCTAAAATAGGAAATATTTCACTCACAAATTTAGCTGCTGCAATACAAATAAGAGATAGGCATGGTATTTTTGATCTTGGACATGCGAATATTTGGGGTGGGGCCATTCAAAGTAATATTGAAGTTACCTCAGCTGGACAGAGAGTGCGTATTGGAGGAAATATTTCAGGCGCTTCTATTAATATGCAGGAGACTTTAGAAACCTTGGGATTTATTCCATTTATACAAAGCAAAACGAATTTTACTGCAACGGTACGAACACTTGCTGATTCTTGGCGAGAAATTTTTACGAAAATGCAGGGTGAGTTAACACTGAAGATGTCTTCTGGTCGGCTATTAGGGTATGATCTGAATGAATTACAAACAAGACTTTCAAATAAACAACAATTTCTTTTAATGAATAATGATACTTTTTCAACAACATTTGATCACTGGGATATTCAGACAAGCTTTTCAGAAGGTATGATGAAGGTAACAGAGTCATTAATGCGTACAGCAGATTTGAGCTTATCCATTCAAGGAACCATTGCAACTGCTATTGCGCAAGGGAAGGAAAATGAACTGATATTACAGGCACAACTACGCAAAAACTATAGATCAGAAACTTTATGTAAAGACGTCCAATGTCTTGCTAATAGCCTTGCATGGCCTTTTACATTTTCTCTAAGCTCTAAAGGACAAAATCATGGTGATCTTTGGGTTACAAAAGATATTGACGCAGATTGAGTATCGTTTTTCATCTGTATAATATTCTATCCTATAATGGTAATTCGTTTTTTTGCAACTTAAAATTGTCTTTTAAATTTAAATCAGAGCTCCCATTATCGGAAGATTCTCTCATTTTAAATCCGTTCGTCGTGAAGCAGTAAAAACCATCCTCACCGTCATAATAAGTGAGGTTGGTATAGATAAATGACTGAAGAGAGGAATAAAAACCCTTCTTATGGAATCTTTCAAATACAAGAGATTCATAATATTGGTGCTAATCTTATAAAAGTTGCTAAAAAACATTAAAATTTTAAGGAGGATGTTGGCCAGTGATTATTGAGTCGCAGAAGAAATACCATAGCCATCTTTGGTAATTGTATGCTTCCCGTCGGCTCCAACAGAACCAATTCCCACTGTAATCAAAATAAAGGCTAAGAGGGTTGTAATCGTAATAATTGTAGCTTTTTTAGCAGACATATTTTTCCTCCACGGATGCATCAATGACTGAATGCAAAGATGAATGGTGCATTATTTAAACTTTTATGAAAGCAGAATCACTTAAGGATCTATAAGTTCCTATTATTATCTCATAAAGCTAAAAAAACTCTATAATTCTTTAATATATTATAGTTCTATAGATATAATTTTTTCTTTTTGCTATATATTTTTCTTCATTTTTTCGATGATGATAGTGAGCATTGGCAAAATTTTTATGCGCATAAATTATAAACTTAAAAGATTATTTATCCGACAGACATTGGCTTTGAATGAAGAAATAAAGATAGAGGGGGCACAAGCTTCTTATCTTATGCATGTTTTGCGTATGAAAGAAGGAGCAGAAATTTTACTTTTTAATGGACAGGATGGTGAGTGGCTTGCTAAACTCATCACTGTTAAGAAAAAATTTGTTGTGGTTCAGCTTATCCATCAAGAAAGATTACAAACGACGCATTCCAATCTTATTTATTGCTTTGCTCCACTCAAAAATGTGCGGTTGGATTATATGGTGCAGAAAGCTGTTGAAATGGGGGTATCGATTTTGCAGCCTGTTATAACGCATCATACGCAGGTTACGCGTATCAATATGGCGCGTATGGAAGCCAATGTTATTGAAGCTTCTGAACAGTGTGGAATTTTATCTCTTCCTGAATGCGTATCGGCTCTATCATTAGCAGAACTTTTAGCACAGTGGGATGAGACACAGCCTTTATTCTTTTGTGATGAAGAGCATAAATCGCATAATCCATTACCTTCTTTTAAAAAGCGTGGCGTTACAACACCTGGTATTCTTATTGGACCGGAAGGTGGCTTTAGTGAAGAAGAGCGGAGCTTTTTAAAAAAACATCCTTTTGTGGTTCCAATATCACTAGGTCCGCGTATTTTACGCGCTGACACTGCCGCTGTTGCTGCTTTGGCTCTTCTTAATGCTACCGTGGGGGATTGGGCAATGGATTGAGAAATCTGTAAAATCATTCTAAACAATTTATTTAAGATGATGATACCAATTATAGGATACGGTAAGTTATGGCGCTTGATATAACTGATGAAAGTGAAATTTATGACTTAGATTCTTTGGTTAGCTATTTCCAAGGGGGGTATAAAGCAGAAGATGATTGGCGCATTGGTACAGAACATGAAAAATTTCCGTTTTATAGAGATGGTTTTCACCCTGTTCCTTATGAAGGAGAGAGGGGAATTCGAGCGCTTTTAGAGAGAATGCAAAGCGCTTTAGGATGGAAACCTATTTTAGATGAAGAGAATATTATTGGGCTCGTAGGATCAGTTGATCAGGGAGCCATTTCTTTGGAACCTGGGGGACAATTTGAATTATCTGGTGCACCATTAAAATCAGTAAGCCATACATATCACGAGTTGATGGAGCATTTAACTCTTCTCAAAAAAATTGCAGAACCATTAGGTATAGGTTTTCTAGGTCTTGGAGCTAGTCCAAAGTGGACTTTAGCTGAAACGCCGCGAATGCCTAAATCACGTTATCAGATTATGACTGACTATATGCCTAAAGTGGGGTATAATGGTCTTAATATGATGTATCGCACATCAACAGTTCAGGTTAATCTTGATTTTTCATCCGAAAGTGATATGCGGCGAAAAATGCAAGTATCCATGAAGTTACAGTCCATTGCAACGGCATTATTTGCAAGTTCGCCCTTTACAGAAGGGCGCCCAAATGGCTTTTTATCGTGGCGTTCTGAAATTTGGCGTAATACTGATAATCAGAGGACAGGTGTTCTTCCCTTTATATTTTCTGAGCGTTTTGGTTTTGTTGATTATGTTGAATGGGCCCTTGATATTCCAATGTATTTTGTTGTGCGTGATGGTCGTTACCATGATTGTACACACATAACGTTTCGTCAGTTTATGAATGGAGCATTAAAAGGACAAGTTGCAAATTCAATTCCAAACATGGGAGATTGGATTAATCATTTATCAACGTTATTTCCTGAAGTCCGCTTAAAAAGATTTTTAGAAATGAGGGGAGCTGATTGCGGTTCTTGGAAGCGCATTTGTGCGTTGTCGGCTTTTTGGGTTGGGCTTCTTTATGATAGGGAAGCACTTAATGAGGCAGAGGCTTTGACAAAAGATTGGTGTTTTGAAGAAGTTTTAGAGTTGCGCCAACGCGTTCCTAAAGAAGGGTTAAGAACTCCTTTTCGTCAAACTATTCTTTTAGAGTTAGCACGTCAAGCTCTCGCTATTGCTCGCAAAGGCTTAAAAAATCGCAAACAGTATGATACGAATGGTTTTGATGAAACAAATTTTCTTAATCCTTTAGAAGAGGTTGTTGCAATGGGACAAACAGATGCTGAAAAATTTTTGTCCCATTACTATTCTATTTGGAATGAGTCTGTAGAACCTTTATTTTTAGAATGTGCCTATTAAATTTGAAGCAAAGATACTTCCTATTTTTTAAAAAATGCATATCAGTGTGGTAGTTTATTCACTCATTTGCTCTAGAGAGCATATCCTACCTTGCTTTTAACATTTTTCATAACGGAAAGGATACAATACAAAAATTTCTTGGGGAGTGTGATTTTTATACCCAATAATATCACGATATTTCCGTAATCATAATGTTGTCCCTTTGTACAAAAGATAGTTCATAAGAGATAAAGCTTATTATCAAACATTTTTTATTCACTTGGCTAAGCCTACTTATGAATAGGTCTGAAAATAATATTTTTCACTTTTAAAAGGGATAAAAAAATATAATTTGCGGTTAATAGTCAATTATTATAATTCAATATAGGATGCTTATATGAAAGAGCATTTTATTATACAAAAATTATGATATCAATCTTTCAGTGTGCTAAAAAGACAGTAGAAAAAATACCGATAGATCTATGTATGTATAACTCAAGTTTATTTTTATAGAAAAAAGAAATATATTATGTAAATAGATAGAAATAAAGATGATAATATATAGAATGAATGTGTTAATTACATCATTAAATATTAATAAATAAAAATATTATCTTCATAGAGTTATATGAAATTATAAGCTATTCATAGATAAGAAATAACTATTTGTATGCAAAGGGGTATTATATTAATATACTATTATTCTTGATAAAGATGCACGAGATAAAGAGATTGAATTTGCAACGAATGAGTGTTTGAATACGCACAAAAATTCAAAAAAGCACAACATTTCTATAGCAGAATAATCTTTATCAGTATGAGCGCAACTTATTATAGGCGATTAATTATCCCCATACATTGTAAATTTACTGTAAGACTGCTTTTAATGCTTTAAACTGTACTATTTATAAAATTTATAATATTTGTAGGCTTAAAGCCTCTCATTTTAATCATATACCCTTAGTCTTTTCCATTGTTTTCATTATCTAGAAATTTGTAATCGTCTTTGTTATGCTCTCACTAGGATAAGCAGCTTTAAAATGTGCTCGTCCCTCATCCGTAATGGCATCACGCTTCTGTAAACCAGATGTTTTTCTTTCCTTTATTGAATTTGCAAATAAATGGGATTGTTTTTCATCATGAACAGTTACAGAGATTCAACGTTTTTATAAAGATACAGTGGAAAGCATTGACCTGTATCTATTGCATCTAGATTAGGCAAATTCTTAGCTATCAATACAGAAAAAACGCTTCGTGCTCCTATGCCTGTAATTTGTATCATCCTATTTTCAACTTTTTGTCCTATCAGGACTATACGAGGCATTTGGTAAATTCCATCGTTGAGATTCCGATTATAATAAAACCACTGTTGCGTAAAAGGATGATATGAACTCTGAGTGAGGCATGCCTCTTCAAATTCAAAACCTTTCTTCTTATTAGTTCTTGCGTAACATTATAACTCCAACTTATCTTTTTTATATCTAAAGTGACAAAATTATCTACAGCACGTGCACGTGTTGTTCGATCAGCATATGAATAGGTATCGTTAAAACGTTTTACTGCGCTATTATAAAAAGCAATCATATTATTTATATTTGCTGCTCAAGCTCCGCTCTCCAATGTTGCGACAGCTCTTGCACTAAGATGTTTCATCAGAGGTATTTCTACTCCTTTCTTATACATTTTTACCCATACGGCCAGCCCTGCTTATGACGTGCAAGCAAATGATTTTGATTGATTCAAGATAAACAGGTTTGAAATGAGAGAATCTTACGTTATTCGGGACTCTTATTTAATATGCAAAACAGTAAATTATCATTATAAATCAACATCTTGTCTTTCAAAGCCTTTTTATGACTATAAAAAGAGTTTTGAAAAATAAAAAAGCTTTCATTGAGAGCAAAGAAAGAATGTATAAAAAGTATTTTCAATAAAATAATTATATTTGAAGTGCTGATCAAAGCTATTGAGAGTGCAGTCCATAAAATGAGCAGAAGTAGCTTGTTGGTGTATTTTCTAGAAAAATCATGAATGTTCGATTGTTAATTCATCCTTGCTTGGAAAGCTCGCTTCAGTTCAAATAGAAAAAGAGAGAGGTAAAGAGATTTATAGGATAAGATATGCTGGAATTATTCAGTATTAAGATGCAATGAATGTTACTTATATTTTTCTTTTTTAACTATTTTATGAGAGTGAAAATTTAAATAATAAGAAAATAATTTTATTTATTTTCTTTAAACATTTATTAGTAGATAAAAAATTCTCTTTTAATCTATAAATTAAAAAAATAATGATTTTGTAAAAGCCTTGTAAGCTTTATAGGTTAATTTTAAATATCATGCATTGATTTTGAATTATGCAGATTATTTATGTCAACCATAATAATAGTGAGCATAGACAATGACATTTAATTTTTTCGTCAATTTATTTCTATTTGTTATTTTTTTATTGTTGGTTTCTCAAAGTAAGAAAATGCAATGGAGTCTTTCACTACGTGTTATGCTATGGCTTATCCTTGGCTTGATTTTTGGAAGTGTTTTGCAGTTTATTTATGGAGAGGGTGAAAGCACTTTATTGAAATCCGTTGAATGGTTTAACATTGTCGGTGAGGGCTATATTTTATTGTTGCAAATGATTGTTATGCCACTGGTTTTTATCTCTATCGTTTCAGCAGTTGCTCATTTACATTCTGTTTATGCTGTTGGAAAGATGAGTATAATAACAATTTCAATATTGCTTTTTACAACGGCTCTTTCAGCATTGGTTGGTGTGCTTGTGGTTAATTTTTTTGGATTAACAACCGATGGTTTGGTGCATGAAGGGCAAAATGTTTCTGCTCTTCTTGAAGGTCATATTTCTAAACTTGGAGATATGAATATACCAAAGATGATTTTGTCTATGATTCCTAAAAATCCATTTGCTGAGTTGAGTGGAGCTAAACGTACGTCAATTATTAGTGTTGTGATTTTTGCGTCATTTTTAGGTGCATCGGTTCTTCTTTTAAAGAAAGATGAGCCAGAAAAAGGAGAAAAAGCGCTTTTATTTATTCAAGTGGCACAAGCTTGGATTATGCGGTTAGTCCGTATTGTGATTGCTTTGACGCCTTATGGTATTTTTGCACTTATGACGAAAGTAGGAGCAATATCGCGTATTACAGATATTTTAAATTTACTGGTTTTTATCATTGCCTCTTATGTCGGTATTATTTTAATTTTTGGAATTCATGGTGTATTGCTTGGTATTTCTGGGATTAATCCCTTTCGTTTTTTCAAAAAGGTTTTACCGGTTTTAACATTTGCTTTTAGCAGTCGTTCAAGTGCTGCAAGTATTCCTTTGAATATTGAAGCGCAAACACAGTGGATAGGTGTACCACAATCCATTGCGAGTTTTGCAGCTTCTTTTGGGGCAACAATTGGACAAAATGGTTGTGCTGGTCTTTATCCAGCGATGCTTGCGACCATGATTGCACCCTCTATGGGGATTAATCCTCTTGATCCTACTTGGATTGCTACGCTTATTGGTGTTGTAACGTTGAGTTCTATTGGTGTTGCTGGTGTGGGGGGAGGTGCTATTTTCGCTGCATTGATTGTGTTACCAATTATGGGGCTTCCTGTTACTTTGGTTGCTGTACTTATCTCTATTGAACCGCTAATTGATATGGGACGTACTGCTCTAAACGTGAGCGATTCAATGATAGCTGGAACGGTCACCAGTCAAATATTACGGACAACAGATAAAAGTATTTTTAAAAAATAATTTTAGATTATATTTTTTGGGGCTGTAAAACATCTGTAAGAGATATTTGCGCTGAACCAGGCTGGAGCGGTTTTTGTTGATTGGGATGAGGAGCCCAACCAGAGAGCCAGATGAAAGAAAAATGTGCACGAATACGTCCATCAGGATCACTAAATCGTTGTGCATAGATTTCAGCTGCGCGGAGAAAAAAACGTTTGGATACAGGGCGTCGTGAACGATTTATGAGTGCATTTTGCATTCCCATAGCTTTAAGATCGTGCATAAGGTCGAACATTGTATTATAACGTATTGTGATATCTTCAACGTCTGCTACAGGAAGGGCAAAGCCAATACGCTGTAAAAGAGCGCCTGCATCACGAATGTCGGCAAAAGGGTAGACCCTAGGGCTTGCTCCATCATAAATTTCACTTTCAGCTTGCAGCAGGCTTTCGCGCAATTCTCTTAATGTGCCAGCTCCTGCCATAACAGCAAGAAATAAGCCATCTGGTTTAAGGGTATTTTTTATCTGGCTTAGAACACCAGGGGTATCATTGGTCAATTGTAATGAAAGAAGTGAAACAATAAGGTCACAGTAACTTTGAGGTAAATCAAGAAATTCTCGATGACGTAAATGAAATTTTTTATCATGGCTTTGATAAAGCGGATCGGTCTCAATGCGTTCTATAGAACAAACTTTTCCAGATTTCATTAAAGCTTGCGCAGAAAGGTCTGTATGGCTGTGTAAATCGAGAGCTAATGTAAAGAGGCGATCAACAGTGCTAAGGCGTTTATAGAGATCTTCTGCTATGTGAGAGAGTAAAAAGTCACATCCTTTTTTTGCTTTTTGAAAGGCTCGTTTTCGGAATTGTTCAATGCGGTTATGATCAAAAATTAAAGGATGCGACATATTGTAGAACACTTTCGATCTATGAAAGAATATATTTTGAAAAGGTTCATTATTTGTGCAAGCTCTGTCAAGTTTATAATATGAAAGAAATAAATTTATAGAAGGTAAGAGTTTTTAAAGGAATTAAAATTATAAATTGAGGAAATACAAAGGAACTTTTGTTCTAAGGGAAACTTGTAAAAGCCTAAATTTATAATGTTGTATTTTCGAGAAGCGGCGTTAAATAGCGAAGATATACTAAGTAAGTTCGTTGAACGCTTGAAAACGATGCTTTATCCACCAATTTGTCCTGGATGTAAGCAAAATGTTTCTACTTATGGTACGATTTGCTCCGAATGTTGGAAAGAACTTCAATTTATCACGAAACCTTATTGTCCTGTTATGGGGACTCCTTTTGTTTGTGATATGGGGGAAGGTTTTCTTAGTGGTGAAGCACTCCGTAATACTCATCCTTTTTCACGTGTTCGCTCAGTCATTGTTCATAAAGGGCTTGCACGAACTTTAGTAACGCGCTTAAAATATGGTGATCATATAGAATTGGCATCATTTATGGCCAATTGGATGATGTTTGCTGGACGCGAGGTTATTGATGATTGTGATGTTATTATTCCCATTCCATTGCATTTTCGTCGTTTTTGGGAGAGGCGTTATAATCAATCTGCTGAGCTTGCACGTTATATTGCAGCATCACAAAAAAAGCTTTTAAAACCGAGTTGGCTTGTTCGTTGTCGGCATACCCGTCCGCAGGTTAGTCTTTCTTCGAGAGAGAGAAAACTTAACGTAAAAAATGCTTTTAAGGTTTCGCATAAAGTTAAAAAATATCTCAAAGGATGTTCTGTTTTGCTGATTGATGATGTATTTACAACGGGTGCAACAGTTACAGCAGCAGCTGCTGCATTAAAAGATGCAGGTGCACGACAGGTTGATGTGCTAACATTTTCGCGTGTTCTCAAAGAAGATTCTATTTTTCCCTCTTCTTAAGAGGAATTTAAAATGAATATTATTAAAAAATATTGGAGGATAATACTATGAAAGAGATAATAATTTATACACGTCCTGGTTGTCCTTATTGTACAAAAGCACGTGATTTGCTTAATAAAAAAGGCGTAAAGTATACAGATATTGATGCTTCCACATCCCTTCGCCAAGAAATGGTACAGCGTGCAAATGGACGTAATACATTTCCACAAATTTTCATAGGTGATTATCACGTTGGCGGTTGTGATGATCTTTATGCTTTAGAGGCTGAGGGAAAGCTGAATTCTCTATTACAAGGCATATAATATTTGTAAATTACATATTCTTAAGACCGTTTTGCAAGAAGGAGATAGTTAACGCCCATGTCTTTTGAGCGATTCCAGCTGTCGTTTAATGGGTTATAAGTAATACCTATCTCATCAATGACAGTCAGAGCGTTTTTTGATAAGAAATTTTTAAGTTCTAGAGGTTTTAGGAATTTTTTATAATCATGGGTTCCTTTAGGAAGCCAACGTAGAATATATTCAGCGCCTACAATAGCAAGCCCCCATGCTTTCCATGTGCGGTTGAGTGTTGAGACAAACATCAACCCTTGTGGTTTCAACATTTTTGCTGTAGCTGCTATGAAGAGATTAACGTCAGCGACATGTTCAACAACTTCCATATTAAGGATGATATCAAATTTTTCTCCTTCATTGGCAAGTACTTCTGCTGTCGTCGTGCGGTAATCAATGGAAAGGTCATTTTGAGCTGCATGGGTTTTTGCGACTTCAATATTTGTTTGTGCAGCATCAACGCCTACAACCATAGCACCAAGACGTGCCATTGGTTCACATAACAAGCCTCCTCCACAGCCAATATCAAGAATTTTCAAATTGTCAAAGGGCGTAAGTGAAGAAGGGTCACGATTAAACTCTAAACAGATTTTTTCTCTGATGTAAGCAAGGCGTGTTGGGTTAAATTGGTGAAGAGGTCGAAATTTTCCTTGTGGATTCCACCATTCTGTAGCAATACGTGAAAAATGATCAATTTCACTTTGATCAATAGTTGTTTGTGTTTCATCGATCATGTTGCCTTCCTTTTATTTTTAATGATCAGGTCAAGTAGATTTTATACAAAGTCAAGAGAAATTAATATAATCATAATGAAACTTGCACAAATGATAGATATTCGCTATGTCGAGAAAATGGTTAATTGATACAGCATCTAATTCTCATTACTGTTTGAGATAAGAGATGTAAAGGTAAGAGTGTTATTAATGGCGCGCATTGTCATGAAATTTGGTGGAACATCTGTAGCAAACATTGAATGTATTCATAATGTTGCACGGCATGTCAAAAGAGAGGTTGATGCAGGCAATGAGGTAGCCGTTGTCGTATCTGCGATGGCTGGTAAAACAAATGAACTTGTTCAGTGGACAAGTGATGCTTCCTCTATGCATAGAGATGCTCGTGAATATGATGTTGTGGTTGCTTCTGGTGAACAGGTTACTTCAGGTTTGTTGGCTTTGACACTTCAAGAAATGGGGGTGAATGCACGTTCATGGCTTGGTTGGCAAATTCCTATTCATACAGACAATGCGCATGGCCGTGCACGTATTACTAATATTGATGGATCTTTTTTAATCGAGTGTTTTCAGGAAGGTCAGGTTGCCGTTATTGCTGGTTTTCAGGGGTTATCTCCGGATAACCGGATTTCTACCTTAGGGCGTGGGGGATCAGATACAAGTGCTGTTGCTATAGCCGCTGCTGTACAAGCTGATCGCTGTGATATTTATACAGATGTGGATGGTGTGTATACAACGGATCCACGTATAGAGCCGAAAGCGCGTCGTTTACCAAAAGTAGCTTTTGAAGAAATGCTAGAAATGGCTTCTCTTGGTGCAAAGGTTTTACAGGTTCGTTCTGTTGAATTGGCAATGGTTCATAAGGTTCGTACCTTTGTGCGTTCAAGTTTTGAGGATCCTGATGCGTTAGGCATGGAGGATCCAATGAGTTCTTCTGGAACACTTATTTGCGATGAGGATGAAATTGTGGAACAACAAAATGTTACTGGTATTGCTTTTGCTAAGGATGAAGCACAAATTTCCCTTCGGCGGCTTGCTGATCGTCCAGGGATCTCGGCAGCAATTTTTGGTCCCTTGGCTGAAGAACGCATTAATGTTGATATGATTGTGCAAAATATTTCTGAAGATGGCTCAAAAACTGATATGACTTTTACGGTACCATCATCAGATGTAGAAAAAGCCGTTACACTTCTTGAGAAGAATCGCAAAGAAATTGGATTTGATGTTCTCCAATTTGAAAGCGATCTCGCCAAGGTATCTGTGATTGGTATTGGAATGCGTAGTCATGCAGGTGTTGCCGCTACAGCATTTAAGGCTTTGGCTGAAAAGGGTATTAATATTCAAGCAATTACGACCTCAGAAATTAAAATTTCTATTTTGATTGATAGTGCTTACACTGAACTTGCGGTTAGAACATTACATGCTGTTTATGCACTTGATAAGGGATAAGTATTTTTTAGTTTCAACAGAGTTTCAATAACGTAAAGCTTTAATATATAATTAATAATTTTTGTTAAGGATAATTTATATTTTAAACTTAAATGGAATATTTAATACAGCAGAACTCTCTTATTTTAAACTTGTTCATGATGAATTTAAAATGGTCACTTATATATTACAAGAGAAAGATGTTTAGGTAAAAAACTCTGTTTAAGAAGGGATATAAAATATGCCGTCTATAAACGTTTTAGAACCTATAGAGTGGGATGGAGAAGACTTATACGATAAGCCTTAATAGAACTAAGGAACAATGCACTGCGTTTATTCAAAGAATGCATGTTACATGAGGGACAGCCTCGTGAATACAGATTTAATATTATAAATCTTAGAGAAATGGGCGCTCATTGGATTAGTGACGGAATTACCAAAAATAGAATTGATGATGTATTTTCTAGAGATGTTTAGTTTGTCATCAAATGATTGTTTATGACTTTATGTATATCTTGAAAATTTAATTTTTTCCATATTATGAGGCAATAAAAAAATATATCTTTATAGACAATATTTATGTTGCACTATAAGTTATAAAATTACCATATCTTATGCGTTTATAGCTTATTCAGAAGTACTTTTCATAAAATCATGTAAATATAGATCAAAATTAATGATAATGTTACAGTGTGTTGCTTTTATGATTTTATTAATTAAATTTTTTTTCATGTCTATTTCTCTTTTTTGAATTATGATTAAGATTTTCAAAGTTTTGATACCTCCATATGTTCTTTAGGTTAACTTTCTTCCCTTAACTACTCTATTATAAGTATTTTCTGTGTCATACTGCCAATCACACATGAAATACATTCTTTCGTTTTTGCAGTATATTGTGCTAGTTTCTTATCATATTTACATATTTTGCAAATGGTGGTCTTTGTAAGCAAAACTCTTCTTGTGAGAAATATAGCCATATTATTTTACTCTTCTTGTATTTTATGTGGCGTTGTATAATTTGAAAGTCTCGAAAATATTGCTTTTTAAATTATCTATGAAGAGTATTTTATGGTATCAAGAAATATAGAGCGAGCTCTTTAAACAAAAAGAAAATAAATATCAAATAAGAGCGGAAAAAGGGGAGAACAACGATATATATGCTCTATTTTTCCACCAATCATATGTTTTAGAATAGTCTAAATGACTAGGATTTTCTTTTTTCCCGCGAGTTAATTACGTAAACTAGAGTGCTCCCTATGGAAGCATGCTTCAAGTTTAATTCTTTCATGGAGTGAGACAAGCGATGTGTCGATGATAAAAAACGGGAATATTTTTCCACTCCATTGTCAATCTAGTAGTAATGTTATGACGTTGTTATTCCAAAAAAATCTTTTGTTTTTTGTTACCTGTATCAATATCTAATATCAGCGTAGATGCATGTTTGACGATATATATTGAGACGGGTAAGGGGACTACGAGCAACTCCTGTTTTTGTATGCCAGATAGGAACAAGGATGTTGCGTATACCTGTTGGGGTAATTTCTGAAATGGAGATAAAACCTAATTGGGGGAGAATATGAAGCCATAAAAGTGAAAACCAACTTCCATTTTACAACTTCCTTTTAATTCTGCTTTACAACTTTCAAAGGGGTTGACAGCAATATCTTTTAAATAATGGATATTACACATTGGTTCACGTTTTTGTTTATTGCGTTATTAAATCATATATGCCTTTCACGTAAAAAAAACGCTATTATAGTGCCAATTTACGCGCTTGTTTTAAAGAAATATTTCTCCCCAAGCCCATTACGGCGTTTGTGGATGGTGTAACGTAAAATTTATTGGGGCCCCATCTCCTTCTTAGATCAAAGGTGTCAGTTGGTCGTCATCATTTAATTTTTAGTTTTCGTGTTGAACAGCTCTTGTATGGATATGATGAAGCATTCTTATTTCTTTCCTCAATAATCCATATTTCTCTTCGGCTTGTGACGTGTAAGCGAATAGTCTTGATTGATTCATCATGTACAGATTTGAAATGAAAAAATCATACGATATTTGAATTTCATTCAAGATTTATAATGATAAATTAAATATTTTTACCCAAAAATAATGTGCTTTTTAAGAAGATAAAATTAAAGTTGTTTAGAATACCGGCAATAAAATCAGTAACGAGGAGGGTGGTTTATTGGAAAAAAATAAACCATGGAATTACTTAACTGATTATTGAACTTTGCTTATTCTTATCTGTTTCGTATAATTAAACATAAGATATTGATTCATAATAATTAATTTTTTCTTTATAGTGAATAATAGTCTCGACGAAAGGCAGCTTTTATGAAACCACGAAGCCTTTTATATTGAAACAATTAAAATTATTTCTGTGCACAACATGAGTGGAGCTGGTGCATGAGTAAAAGAATATTGAAGAAAGGAATAAAATATCTCTTATAAGACTTCTTAAGAGTCAAAGGTGTTTCAACATTAGAAGCTCGTAAATAGTATGATGATGTTAGTTTTCTCCTTTATAAGTGTAAAGATGAGGAGAGACAACAGCTTTTACATTAAATATCGTCCGAACCCAACAAATGAGCGAAATCGCTTTTTAAAAGTTCTGCATAAAAATGTATTTTCAGTTAGTTTGTTAGGAACTATGAGAAATTCCTTTATTGCGCTTAATATAAATAAATCCATATCCCAGACCAATAAGAGCAGATAAACCAGAGCCACAGAGGACCCCAATTTTTGCCGCATCAAGCAGAATAATATCTTTAAAAGCGAGCATTGAAACAAAAATAGACATTGTAAAGCCAATTCCTGCTAAAAAACCAATGAGTAAAACGCCTGTCCAGGTCATATGAGGGGGGAGGCGGCATAGCCCTGATTTTACAGCTATATAACTGGCAGTGATAATACCAAGAGGCTTACCGATGAAAAGACCAATGACAACACCCAGAACAATCAAGAATGATTTGTCAGAAGAAAGATCAAAGTTTGCAAAACTTACTCCTGCATTTGCGAAGGCAAAAACTGGCATGATACCGTATGCAACCCATGGATGCAATGCTTTTTGAACACGTGTTACTGGGGCGATCATGGCCCGTTGTCCTTTGCGCATCTTTTTCAATGCTGTTGAAATATGATGCAGATCTGTTTTTGTATTTTTTTCTTGAAGAATTTGCATAGCGTTACTGAGCATGGTGAGTGGCGCTACAAGAGTACGGGTAGGAAGAACGGGAGTCATCATCCCTAAGATTACGCCAGCAAGCGATGGGTGAACGCCTGTTACCATTAAACCCCACCAAATGATTGCACCAGGTAAAATGTAAAGCCATGCTGATGCAAGCCCGATCCACTGAAAAAATAGTACCAAAGCAATACCCGCTCCTGCAATCATTAAACCGCTAGGATCAATGTTTGTTGAGTAGAAAAAAGCAATAATAAGAACAGCGATAATATCGTCAATAATTGCTAATGATAGAAGAATAATATGAAGATTAGAAGGAATTTTTTTTCCTAGAAGAGCAAGAATACCTAGAGCAAAGGCAATATCTGTTGCTGTTGGCACAGCCCAACCGCGGATATGTCCTTCGTTAAAATTGAAGATAAAGTAAATAATTGCAGGAACACAAACGCCCCCTATTGCAGCAACAATTGGTAAGATTGCTTGTTTAAAATCGGCAAGAGCACCTTCATGAATTTCGCGTCGAATTTCCATTCCAGCGACGAGAAAGAAAATAGTCATAAGGGCATCATTAACCCAGAAATGTAAATCCCATGAAAGAGTGAAATGACCCAAATTAAAGCCAAGAGGTGTATGCCAAAAAGATTCATAGAAAGCAGCATATTTAGAATTGGCAAAAATAAGTGCAGCAGCAGCAGCTAATAAAAGAACAACACCACTAAGAGCTTCAATATGGAGAAAACGCTCGATAGCAGAAAGCGCTTGATTAGTGACACGAGAAACGCGATTAGGCAGGCGATTTGAAGATAAATCAGACATGAACAACTCCAAGCATCGTCAATTTTAGATTCTATACTCTCTGTATAAATGACTTTGTATGATACCTTCTGTATCATACAAAAGAAAAAAGAGGAATAAAGTTCTTAATTTATAGACAAGATCATCATGTTTAAAGCACAAAATGTTTAACGCGACGCTTCATTTTTAATAGTGAGATGTACTTTGCTTAAAGCCTTAGATAGATCATTTTGTAGAGCAGATTCGAGATCAACTATTGCGAGACCTTTATTATCGTTTGCTTTAATTTTAACGATCAATGTTTGTGGATTTTTAGCAAATTCTCCTAAGGATTTTGAAATTTTTTCTGCTTCGTCATGATTTTTTAGCAGAATTTTTGGGGTCTGCGTCATCATTAGATAGAAATCGTCATAAAGTTCCTTTTTTAGATCATGTTGGCTGTCATTAAGATTTTGCGCAAGATAAGAAAAAAGCTTATCAATGAAACCTGCATCCGTATATTGTATATCAATTTCATTGATGCCAAGGTCTTGAGACGCAGCAATCATTATATTTTTCTGACCAGAAAAAAGCTTTTCATCAACATCAATAACCTTAGCCGATATGTTCCCAGATCCAACGTTTTTCATATTGAAAGACATTGTATCAAGAAAGAGTATACGTTTTTTTTCATCGTAAGAAATATCAATTTTTCCTGAAACATTAAAGCGCTCAAAGTTCAGATTTTTGAAGAAATCTAAGTCTTTTTCATTCATTTTTTTAGGTAAAACGGAAAGGTTATTGAGAGAAAGAAAAAGCTTTTTAGGGATAGGTTGTTTCCACAAACTTGGTTTGAATTGGAATGATTCGAGCGTTGCTTTCAACTGCGGTATATCAACGGTGATATTATCAACTTTGGCATCCGCTGAGGTAATGGCGAGCAGTATGTTTATAAGAAGACCATTTTGTGCTACTTTTTCGGCGATTTTATTATTCTCTTTTCTTGCATTAAGATAAGCTTTGATTAATTTTTCAGGAGGTTGCTCAAGCGGTTTCATCTTTAAACCAGATGTTTTAAACTGCCCAAGGAAGAAAGAGCTGTTTTTTTCTGCTTCTTCAAAAATATCGACACTTATATTATTCAAAGAAATGGGGCCAGTAACGGTTTTACCTTGATTGAGAGCATTGTTTTTTCCAAAAATGATAGAGTAGGCATAGTTGATGTCGATATCATGGGCTTTTATTGTATCACTTTTAGCCATAAGTTGCATCTGTTTGGCACCATTTGCTACGACCGTTTTAAGATCCATATTTTTGATACTAACTGAATGGATATGGTTATTTCTAAAATCAGAAAGCTGGAAATTCTTGACTTCAACCGTTTCTATTCGGTTATTTTTATTTTCTATAGAAAGTTGTATATTGGGAGCAATAATTGAGGAAAGCTCAATACGCATCATTGATTGTAAAAGACGTGATGTTATCGTTCTATCTTTTTCTTTTAAGGATACATTCCGAAGAGAAATTTGGGGAATTTGCACATGAATATTATTATGCTTTAAATCAACATTATAAAATGAAAAAGTTCCGGGAATAAAGTAAAGGGGAGGACGGGCAGAAATGGCACCAATTCTAAGTGATGTACCAGCTGGAACAGGTAATGTCACATTCTTCAAATTGATTTTACCTAGAATGCTTACTTCAGATGTTCGGGCTTTTATACCACGACGGGCTATTTCTTGTTTTACAAAACTGTCAAGATAGGGTTTTGCGATATAAAATCCACCAACAATTATAATTGCCAAGATAGCAACAAATCCAATAATACAAGTGAGCCAATATCTGAGGTTACTTTGATACCCACTATTAAGATTGACCATTCTTTCTTCTTTCATTTTTATCACTCTTTGAATTGAGAGTGAAGATAAATTCTTTTAAGCAACGACAAAGGTTTAAATATAGCGTGTACCAGTTTCAACAATTATCTACTCTCTATATTAGAGTTATTCTCATCTTTTTTGCAATATAGCTTTATCAACTTTTATCAATTTTCTTTGAGTTTAGCTCTTTATAGAAAAGAACGCATAATAAGGAGAGGTAAGTTTATGCGCATCATAATTTTTTATCACTTTAAAATTATCCTAAAATATTCCGATGTCTGCTTTTATCTTGCTGCTGTTTATAGGAATATTTAAAACATAAAAAATATGTTCTTGTTCATTATAATTTAATGGGGAGAGGTAAGTGTTATGACAGAAAATCAAATAATGGCTTTTTCGATCATTGGTCTCATGATGGTTGTTTTTATTTGGGATCGATTTCGTTATGATCTTGTTGCTATTTGTACATTATTAATAGCTTGTGCCCTTGGTCTTGTCAGTCCGAAGGAAGCTTTTAGCGGTTTTAGTAATGATATCGTTATTATCGTGGGGAGTGTGTTTGTTGTCAGTACTGCTGTATCTCGCTCTGGTATAATGGAATTTATTATCCAACGGATATGGCCAGACGTGAAATCGGTGCGTCTTCAATTAGCTTTTTTGGTTCTTTCTGTTGTCGTATTATCAATGTTTGTTAAAAACATTGGTGCTTTGGCGATTATGCTTCCGATAGCTTTTCAGTTTGCACGTCGTTCTCAGGTTTCTCCTTCTGTCTTTTTGATGCCCATGGCTTTTGGTTCTTTGTTGGGGGGGCTTATGACACAGATAGGAACATCTCCCAATGTTGTTATTTCAGCGATGCAAGAACGTTTAGCAGGAACACCTTTTACTATGTTTGATTTTACACCAGTTGGTGCGGTTATTGCGACGGCTGGTGTTTTATATTTGGTTCTTTTTTATTGGCTTTTGCCTGTGCGTGTGCGTTCAGGTGTATCGTTTGATGATGCCATTGATATTCGTAATTATGTTGCAGAAGTGCATATTCCAATAAATTCACCGATTGTGGGAAAAAATATTGTTGATTTGGTTAAGCCATCAAGTGGTGATGTTATGGTGATTCAAATCATCAGAAACAAAGTATCTATTTCACCATTACCAGATTTTGTTTTGTCTGAAAATGATATTATTTTGCTGGAAGGGTCGCATACAGGGTTAGATAGCGTGATGAACTCTGCTCGTTTAGAGTTTTCTAAGGGGCGAACTATTGCTGCAGGTGATAAGGACAGTGACATTGATATTATTGAAGCAGTCATTACCCATAATTCACCTCTTATTGGTATTAGTGCGAAAGAGTTTTCCCTATTTGATCACTATAATGTAAATTTGCTTGCGTTAAGTCGTCAACATGAAAGGGTGCGGGGAAGACTTGATGATATTATTTTCCATCTTGGAGATGTGATTGTTTTGCAAGGACAGGATGCAGTTATTCCAAATTTATTAAGAGAATTGAAATGCTTGCCCCTAGCAAAACGAAATATTGTGTTTGGAAATTTACGACATGGTTTCATCTCTTTAGCTGTTTTATTTATAGCAATTATTTTTACAGCTTTTCATATTGTTCCAGTTGCTTTTTCTTTCTTTTCTGCTGCTGCTGCAATGGTGATCTTTCGTGTTTTGCCCGCGCGTGATCTGTATCAGGCATTAGATGGCCCAATATTAGTGCTATTAGCGGCTCTTATTCCAGTGAGTGAAGCGTTAGAGAAAACAGGATGTACGGATCTCATTGGTCAATGGCTGAGCCAATTGGCAATATTTTTTCCGCCATCCGGTGCTTTAGCGCTTATGTTGGTGACAGCTATGTTGGTCACGCCATTTTTGAATAATGCAGCAACAGTGATGATGGTAGCACCAATTGCGTCAAGTTTTGCTCATTCCCTTCATTATAAGCCTGAAGCTTTTTTGATGGCTGTTGCAATTGGTGCGGGTTGTGAGTTTCTTACACCTATTGGACATCAAAGTAATATGCTCGTGATGGCGCCAGGAGGATATCGTTTTAGTGATTATCCACGTTTGGGTGCTCCATTGGCGGTGTTGATCGTTATTATTGCTGTTCCAATGCTTATGTGGGTTTGGCCCTTACAATAGGATATTTTAAAAAACTTTAAGGATCAATTATAAAAAGTTGTTAATCGCATGAAGATAAGCTGAAGGGATACACTTTGTATATAGAACTTTAACTGAAGATTTGGAATTATACCACACTTTAATCATGGCGCTTCGGTATTTTTGATACAGATAAAACTTTATCTATTTGGTTTTAGTAGACATTCGTGGAAATTTACTGTTTATTCAAGTTTTTTCAAGAATTGGTTTTTCTATTATAATTGTATAATCCAATACAACCAACGATTGCGGTTGAAGACTTCAAAAGATTATCCCTCTATATAATGGGGAGAAAGTTCGCTTGAGATGATAGGCAATCATGATAAATATTAAGGCAGTGAATTTTTCATAAGACTCAATATATGTAAAAGCTGTAATGTGAACAAACAGGGTGCTTACATCATTTTCGATTAAGACTGTTGCAAAAATCTGATTGAATTGGCTACATGTTGATTTAAAATAAATAAACGAGCAATTTAAAGATTTTTAGTTAATTAGGGCTACCATCTTTATCCATTTATGCGTAAAAGCATAGGTGAAGTAACTTTTTTCAAGGTATGATATATGTCGTATGATAGTTTTATTGCTGAAGTGAATGCAGAATTTCGTCAGGAAAAGGCGCTTGCTTTTTGGAGACGGTATGGTTTTTCAATTATTGGAGCAGCTATTCTTTTTATATTCATGATAGTTGCTTATCAAGTTTATCATCATATACAAATAAAGAAAGCTGGTTATATTGGTGATGCATTTGTAAAGAGTCTTGATCTTGCGGATACACGTGATTTTGATAAAGCGATAAAGCAATTAGAAACTGTTAAAACCTCTCATTTTGGGGGGTATCCTTTTCTTGCTCGTTTACGTGAGGCTTCTTTACTCATGGAGAAAGGTGATATTATTAAGTCAGTGGAGATCTTTGATTCTGTTGCAGCGGACGAGAAAGCACCGCAGATTTTGCAGAAAGTTGCAAAAATTCGGGCGGCTTATATTCTGGTTGATACAGGGACATTAACTGATGTTGAAAAGCGCATCAAAGATATGGCAAGTGATACCGATCCTATGCGTATGTCTGCAAGAGAAGCTTTAGGCTTAGCTGCTTATAAGGCGGATAAAATGGATGAGGCGGTTTATTATTTTAAGAAAATTTCTGAAGAAGGTTCTTTGGGTTTAAAAATAACAGATCGGGCTCGAATGATGCTTGAGCTTATACAAGCTGAGGGCAAGGCAAATAAGGAATAAATCGATGAGCCTTACCATTGCTATCGTTGGTCGTCCCAATGTTGGGAAGTCAACACTATTTAATCGTTTGGTTGGGCAAAAATTGGCTTTGGTTGATGATAAGCCTGGTGTAACACGTGATCGGCGTATTCATGCGGCAAAACTTCAAGATCTACGTTTTGATGTGATTGATACCGCTGGGCTGGAAGAAGCAGGTGATCATACACTTGAGGGGCGTATGCGTTCTCATACAAAAGTTGCAATTGATGAAGCGGATCTTATTTTATTTATATTTGATGCAAAGAGCGGAATAACACCAAGTGATTTAAATTTTTCTTCATTGGTTCGCAAATCAGGAAAGCCAATTGTGCTTGTTGCCAATAAGTCTGAGTCAAGAGCGGCAACAGGAGGAGAGTATGAGGCGTGGTCATTAGGTTTGGGGGAGCCGTGCCCAATATCGGCTGAACATGGTTTGGGACTTAGTGATCTGCGTGATGCAATTATAGATGCTGTTGGGTCAGAGCATGCTTTTGGCAACAACAAAGAAGAAGATAGAATGATACAACCTGCATCTGTTGGTGATGATGTAAAGGATTTGGAAGAAGAGGAGCTTATTTACGATGAAAGTAAGCCCATTAGGATTGCAATTGCGGGGCGTCCCAATACAGGAAAATCCACTCTTATCAATAGTATGTTGAAACAAGAGCGATTGTTAACAGGACCAGAAGCAGGACTCACGCGTGATTCTATTTCTGTAGATTGGGAATGGCGTGGTCGTCATATTAAACTTTTTGATACTGCAGGTTTACGTCGAAAATCGAGAATTCAAGAAAAATTAGAAAAACTATCTGTTGCAGATACTTTACGTGCTATTCGTTTTGCAGAAGTGGTGGTCATTGTTTTTGATGCAACGATACCTTTTGAAAAGCAGGATTTACAAATTGCTGATCTTGTGATTCGTGAAGGGCGTGTTCCAGTTATTGCTTTCAATAAGTGGGACCTTATTGAAAACAGTCAGACCACATTGATTGATTTGCATGAAAAAGGTGCGCGATTTCTTCCTCAAGTTCGTGGTTTGAGAGCTGTTCCTTTATCAGGACAATATGGTCAAGGGATTGATAAACTGATGGAAAATGTCATGATGATACACCGTGTATGGAATCGTCGCATTTCGACGGCTAAATTGAACCAATGGCTTGGAACTGTTGTGGCACATCATCCACCTCCTGCGGTTTCTGGACGTCGACTTAAGGTTAAATACATCACACAGGTTAAGACACGTCCTCCTGGATTTATGATTTCCTGCTCGCGCCCCAAAAGTATGCCCAAGTCGTATTTGCGTTATCTTGTCAATGGGTTACGTGAAACATTTGATATGTCTGGTATACCCGTTCGCATATCATTACGAGCTTCTGATAATCCTTTTGCGACACGTTCCAAGAAGAAATGATAACTCTTTAATTTTTTAAGTGAATGAAATCTATACTTAAGAATCTTAAAAATAAGTTTTTTAATGATCTTTCTTTTCATAAAAGAAAAAGTTTTATTTGCTAAAGTTTTAATTTTATTGATAATCATTTATCATGAGCGCTATTGAATAGAGCTCTCTCATCTTGATAAAGATCATTTATTTGCATGTCATGAGAAGAGTTTAATAGGGAGTATTTAAGAAAGAGTACATAATCCTCTTAATGGGTTATTTAAGTGCAAGAATAGATGCAATATGAGGGTAGGGGAATATAATTATGATGCTTGTTTGAAAAGCAGCATTAGATTATCGTTTCATAAAAATAAAGCTTATGAATAAGCGCTTTTGCTTGTTTGTCTGAATAAAAAGCAAAAATATTTGCTGAATCCACAGATATTCAATTGTAAGGAGCGAAGTTTATAAAAGTAGATTAAAATTGTATAAAGTGGTATGGTAATCATATTTAAATTTTATTGTGTTCTATTGGCTTAATCTATTTGAAATTTTTGATTTATTAATATCTTGTATTTAAAGGAGCTTCTCTTAATACCCTCAAGCTCATTTCGTGATGAGGCTTGTAATGGTGTATATAAAATACTTTGCGAATAGGATCATACAGAAACCATTGATTATTATCATTTTCATAAAATGAAAAGTGCAAGTTTATTCGAATAAAAGGAGAAAACCAACGTTCTCATACTGTTTTTAGTTTTCTATGTTCTCTTTCAAAACTAGGACTGATATAACATTGGGAGCCGGAAAATAAGATGGTATTAGTTTACACCTTTCGTTAAGCGTAAAATGGTTGTTCTATAAGTTTTATATTATTCACGGGAACTTTTCATTATACATTCACGGGTGCTGTCGTGAAATCGGTTTAGGTGCTTAGAATATCTTTTTAAGAAAGCATGTAAATTGAAAAATACGTTATTTCTGCAATGAAATTTATACGATAACTTGTGATAGATTTCTTTTAGTATCTTGACGAATAAATTCGGGAACAATATGATACACACGGTTTTATGAAATGTATTCTTACGTTGCTTTTTAATTAAGGAGCCAATGATGGCGATGGGCGAGAAACCCGTTATGAGCCGTAAGGAGGCTGAAGAGAAAAAGCAAGGAGAGTGTCTTCATTCAGAGGATTTGGAATGTCGTAGTAGGAACTTAAGCGTAGCTTTAGTGCGCAAGCAAGCATTAAAGAAGTGGGAGTATAAGAGTAAGCGGGAAAAATCACAAGGAAGGATGGCAGGTGCAATTAAGCTTTCCAATGAGTTTCTGGCAAGTATTATAGTTGGTATTGTTTTGGGGTTGGGGTTTGATAAGTTAGCAAGTTCATGGCCTTGGGGATTGGTATTTTTTCTCTTCTTTGGATTTGCTGCGGGTGTATTGAGTATTCTTCGGTCTGTGGGGTATGTTTCCTCCAGTCAATTAGGAAAAAAAGGCGTATTGCGCCAAGATAAACAAGATAAAGGGGCCAATGAGAGGTCCGATAAATGAGGTTGAAGTGACAGCACACGCTCCAGATCCTATTCATCAGTTTGAGGTTTCAAGGCTGATTAAGATTTCCATAGGAAATATGGATTTATCGTTTACAAATGTATCATTGTTTACAGTCCTCACGGTTGTTGTAACTTCTATTTTTCTCTTTATTTCATCATCGAGTCGTGGATTGGTTCCAACGCGGATGCAGTCTCTTTCGGAAATGGCATATGAATTTGTAGCATCGACTCTGCGGGAATCATCTGGTGTGCAGGGAATGCAGTTTTTCCCTTTAGTTTTTTCTCTGTTTACTTTTATTTTGGTTGCTAACTTTATTGGTCTCTTTCCTTATTTTTATACGGTTACGTCTCAAATCATGATCACGTTTTCGTTAGCAATGGTGGTAATCTTGACGGTGATTGGTTATGGCTTTTATAAGCATGGGGTCAGTTTTTTGAAACTGTTCGTTCCCAGTGGAGTTCCTGTTGTGGTTTTACCTCTGGTGACAATGATTGAGGTTATTTCTTTTCTCTCCCGTCCAATTAGTCTTTCTCTTCGTCTTTTTGCGAATATGCTTGCTGGTCATATTACGCTTAAAGTGTTTTCTGGGTTTGTTGTTTCAATGATTGGGGTAGGACTCGTAGGTGTGGGTGGTTCGATTTTACCGCTTATTATGACTGTAGCAATTACTGCTCTTGAGTTTTTGGTCGCATTTCTTCAGGCTTACGTCTTTACGGTTTTAACTTGTATGTATCTTAATGATGCAATTCATCCAGGACATTAATAGAACTGGCGGTTTTCCGTCGAATAATGCAATTTCGCTTTAAAGGAGAATAACATGGAAATGGTGCTTGCAGCAAAATATATTGGTGCTGGTCTTGCTTGCTTTGGTATGGCTGGAACAGCTTTAGGACTTGGTAATATTTTTGGTAGCTATCTTTCTGGTGCATTACGAAATCCATCAGCAGCAGATAGTCAGTTTGGACGTCTCGTCTTTGGTTTTGCTGTAACAGAAGCTTTGGGAATTTTTTCATTGCTCATTGCTTTATTACTTCTTTTTGGGGTTTAATCATCATCAAAAGGGTATATCTGTTCTTGCATGAGGAAAGATTTACCCTTTTAGGCTCTTAACCAGAGAGATGTTAGTCAGTTATCATCGGTTATAGAGGGCTTTAATAAGCTATTTAAAGGATGAAAGAAGATGTTTGTTTCAAGCGCTTATGCACAGAACACTGAAACGTCGATAGAACATATTAAAAAGGTGGCAGAGCATGCAAATCGTGTGTTTCCGCCTTTTGATTTTGTGCATTTTGGTTCGCATTTTTTCTGGTTGGCAATTTCTTTCGTACTTTTTTATCTTTTTATCTCCCGTGTAATTGTACCACGTATTGGCGGTGTTATTGAAACACGGCGAGATCGAATAGCATCTGATTTAGATCAGGCAATGCGCATGAAGCAAGAAGCAGACATTGTTGTTGAAACTTATGAGCGGAAATTAGCGGAAGCGCGTTTGAATGCGCAGGCTATAGCGCAGGTAGCTAGTGAAGAATTAAAAGAAAAGGCAGAGCTTGAACGGAAAGAAATTGAAGAGAGTCTAGAGAAAAAACTCGCAGATGCTGAAAAACAGATAACAAAAATTCGGGATAAAGCGATGCAAAATGTTGGTTCTATCGCTGAAGAAGTAGCTCTTGAAATTGTGAAAAAATTGATTGACGTTGATATCAGCAAAGAGGCTGTTCGTTCAGTTGTTAAAACTGCGGATTATGGAGGAAGACAAAGATGACTGATACTTTTTGGGCATTTGTTGGGTTAGTTCTTTTTTTGGCTCTTTTAGTCTATTTCCAAATTCCACAGAGGGTTATACACCATCTTGATGCACGCGCGAAACGTATCAAAGATGAACTGGATGAGGCGCTGCGTTTTCGTGAAGAGGCACAGGAAATATTGGCTGAATATCAACGCAAACATGCAGAAGCAGAAAAAGATGCGCAAGAAATTATTGCAGCAGCAAAGCATGAAGTTGAATCTGTTATTGCTGAGGCCCGTGCAAAAGCAGAAGAATATGTAAAAAACCGCAATAAATTGGCAGAACAAAAAATTGCCCAAGCAGAAGCCGATGCAATACGCATGGTTTCTTCATCGGCGATTGATTTGGCAATTTCTACAGCACGTACCCTTATTGCAAGGGAAATAGATTCTAACAAGGCTGATGAACTTATCAAAGAGTCTCTTGAGAAAGAATCATTTATCAAAATGAAAACATATCTTAATTAATGATATTTGAGAGATAAAGAACACTCTCTTTGGTTGCATAATTTTCTCAATATTAATTAATAAAAGTCATAAAAAAGAAAAAATTATCTTCATTGTTTTTATCAGTTAATAGGGTATTTTGATTTTAAATGACAAGTTTTGAGAAGTCTGCAACCGATTGTGTCACAATGTAAGTGCGTTTGAGAAGAGCAAGACGGTTAGCACGAATATCAGGTTTTTTATCATTCACCAATACTTTTTCAAAAAATATATCAATCAATTTTCCAAGTGGCGCTAGCACACTGAGGGCAAATGATAAATTTGTTGCATTGATGGGGGCAAGAACCTTTCTTTCTACTTCACAGATTGCATGATAGAGCTGCTTTTCTTCTTTCTCGACAAAGAGCTCAGGATTAATTTCATTCGCTATTGTTGTGCTTTTTTGAAATTCATTTTCAAGAATATTGGCAGTACGTTTTACAGAGGCTACAAAGTTCATTCCATCATGGGTATTGATAAAAGCGATAAGCGATTCGACACGACGTGCAACCAATAAAAAATCATCAGAATCTTTATTTAAAACGGCTTCAAGGGCATCGTAACGAGCACCTTCCTCTTTTAGATAGATTTTCAAACGGTCATGAAAAAAGAATAACAGGTCTGATAAAATATATTCATTTTTTTCTGGAAGCAGATTCATCAATTGTGAATTTTCTCTTTGAGAGATTTCATATTTATTTTTTTGTTGTAAGAAAAGATTCATTGCTAACTGAAACAGTGGCATAAGATTGATTTTCCAATCTCGCGAAAGTACAAGCCTAATAATTCCCAATGCTGCTCGTCTTAACGCATAGGGATCTTTTGAGCCCGTTGGTTTTTCATTAATGAGCCAAAAGCCAACGAGCATGTCAATTTTGTCGGAGAGCATAACGGTTATAGCAAGTGGTTCTTGTGGAAGACGATCTGTTGGTCCTTGAGGTTTATAATGGTCTTCGATTGCTACAGCTATGCGAGGATCTTCCCCTTGAAGAAGGGCGTATTTTTGCCCCATAACACCTTGTAGTTCAGGAAATTCTCCGACAATTTCTGTTTGCAAATCAGCTTTTGCAAGGATGGCTGCACGTTTTGCTAAAAGAGGATCTGTTTGTATCAAAGGGGCAATTTCTTGTGCGAGTGTAGCAATGCGTTCTACCCTTGCTCCTTGTGTACCTAATTTAGCATGAAAAGTTACATTCAAATGATCAAGTCGTGCCATTCTTTGATCGAGAGGCTTTTTTATATCAAGTTGAAATTTTTTTATAGAAGATTCCAATTGTTGAAGATCAGGCAAATCACGCTGATCGGTTTGCCAAAAATGAAGTGCATCAGAAAGACGGGCACGGACAACCTTACTATTTCCTTTCGAAATTTCTTTGCCTTCATCATTTGCAAGAATATTAGAAACGAGAATAAAATGATGAGAAAGTTTTACTTTTTCTCCTTGTTTGCGGGTGACAAAACATTTTTGATTGGCTCGAATGGTCAAGCGAATAATTTCTGGAGGAATATCAAGAAATGATTGGTCAAAATCACCCATCAAGATAACAGGCCATTCAACAAGACCAGCAACTTCTTCTAGGAGGGGATTGTCTTGAACCAGTTCTAAACCGTTTGCAAAGCAGAGATTTTGGGCATCAGCTAAAATAATATTCTTTCGTCTTTCGGCATCCAGAATGACTTTATGGGTTTCAAGTTGAGTAACATAGTCATCAAAGCGGCGCACTTGAAATGGCTTTCCATCACTTAAGAAACGATGACCATAAGTTAAATTATTGCTTTTAAGAGAACCAATTGTAAACGGAATAACATGTGTTTCACCAATTTCTGGTCCGAAGATGCAAAGAATGTTTTGTAAAGGTCTAATCCATTTCAGAGTACCACTTTGTGCTGAATCTTTTCCCCAACGCATAGATTTCGGCCACGGAAAGTTGCGGATAATATCCGGTAAAATATCGGCAATAATTTCTTCTGCAGCTCGACCTTTTTTAACAATTTTAGCAATATAAAAATGACCTTTTTTATCATCATGTCCAATATGCGCTTCAGAAATATCGTTTAATCCTGTTGCACGTAGAAAACCATCAATTACATGCTGTGGTGATTTTATACTGGGACCTTTGCGTTCTTCATGGATATCTTTGGAGCGTATGGAAAGTCCGCGTATGTCCAATGTGAGCCGACGAGGTGTCCAATATTCACGAGCAGCTTCATAGATCAATCCAGCATTCACAAGTTGATCTGTAACAGATTTTTTAAGAGCAGCAGCAGCTTTTCGTTGCATACGTGCAGGGATTTCTTCACTGAAAAGTTCAAGAAGAAGATCAGACATTAGGCTTCTCCAGTATATATTTGTCCAGCTTCTGTGAGTAAGAAGGCTTCCCCACAACGGCGGGCGAGATTACGAACGCGAAGAATGTAATTTTGTCGTTCGGTTACAGAAATAACGCCACGTGCTTGCAAAAGATTAAAGATATGGCTCGCTTTAATACATTGATCATAGGCAGGAAAAACACAGCGATGGAATACATTTTCTTTATTTGGTTTTCCAGCATCAAGAAGTGCGCTGCATTCGCGTTCTGCATCGATAAAGTGCTGATGGAGCAGTTTTGTATCAGCAAATTCGAAGTTATAATATGAGTATTCCTGTTCTGCTTGTAAAAAAATATCTCTATAACTTATTTTGTTTTCTCCCTCCAAACCATTAAAGTTAAGGTCATAGACGTTATCAACCCCTTGGATATACATCGCTAGACGCTCAAGACCGTATGTGAGTTCCCCTGAAACAGGAGCGCATTCAATGCCGCACACTTGTTGAAAATAAGTAAATTGAGAGACTTCCATTCCATCGCACCAACATTCCCATCCAAGCCCCCAAGCACCAAGAGTGGGACTTTCCCAATTATCTTCAACAAAGCGAATATCATGCAGTTTTGTATCAAGCCCGATAGCTTGTAGCGACTTTATATAAAGTTTTTGTAGATTGAGCGGAGAGGGTTTGAGAAGCACTTGGAATTGATAATAGTGTTGTAAACGATTTGGATTCTTACCATATCGGCCATCTGTTGGACGTCGAGAGGGTTGGACATAAGCAACTTTCCAAGGGCGTGGTCCTAGAGAGCGTAATGTTGTTGCTGGATGAAAAGTCCCAGCTCCGACTTCCATATCGTAAGGTTGCAAAATTGCACATCCATAGTGTGCCCAATAATTTTGCAAAGTTAAGATTAGTCCCTGAAAAGAACGTTTTGGGTTAAGATGTTCAGGCAGTTTCACGCTTTATACTCTTTATATTGGACTAAACAAAAAACCAAAGTAATTTTAGTTTCTCTATTTATTATTCATGTGGTTTATGGTTAAGCATCGTTTATTGCAAACCAAATTTCAACTTTTCTTGAATTTGTTCAGAATTTTCTGGTTTTCCGTCAATTGCGTGGTTCCATTGAAAGATTGCTTCACGTTTACGCCCAACTTTCCAATAGGCATCCCCTAAATGATCATTTAGTGTTGGGTCCTCAGGTTGTAATCTGACAGCATTTTCTAATATTTGCACTGCTTTATTATATTCTTTTAGTTTATAATAAGCCCACCCTAAAGAATCGAGAATATGACTGTTGTGAGCTTGTAAAGCAGAGGCTTTTTGTAGCATACGGAGCGATTCTTCAAGCTTCTCACCACGTTCCACAAGGGAATAGGCTAAATAATTAAGAACCTGCGGTTGATTTGGGAAAAATTCAAGTGATTTTCGCAAGTCAAGTTCTGCTTTTGGCCATTGCTTTAAACGTTCAAAAGCAATACCACGCTGATAAAAGAGTTTCCAATCGTCCTGCTGAAAGTTTTTTATCTTTGTAATAGCGTAGTCTAGAGTTTTAATGGCCTCAAGAAATTTATTGTCCTGCATATAAAAAGCAACGAGCGTTATCAAAATATTACGATCATTGGGAAATTTTTTATTTAACAATGTGAGTAATTTTATTGCTTCTTTGTAATTGTTGTTATTGGCAAGAAGGAATGCAAGATGAAGTTGTCCATCTTTATAATAAGGAGATTTAGGGGATAAAGCGCGATAAAGTTTAATTGCTTGATGTGGATCGTTCAATTTAGCAGAAATGTGTGCGAGCTGAAACAGTATTGCGTCATTTTGAGGGTATAAGGCGAAAGATAATTGCTTAAAAATACGTGCAATTCGCCCTGAGTTTTTGTGGTTGAGGGCTGTTCCAAAATTATATAATACCTCGGCGGCTCCTTGTTGAGGTGTTTTAATAACTCTCTCTAAGAAAGATTTTTTTTCAATTTTTTCTCGAAAGTTTTTAAGGACTTCTCGACCTGACAACATTTGTTCACCATGTTGGATTGTTTGAAGAGCTTGGTTACGCATATTATGGCGCAATTGGAATGAGGCATAGGCTATGATAATACGCTCATAAGTATTAGGAGCGATAAGAGTCCCCTGTTTGTTACTAAGTGCTTTAATGAAATATTTTTTTGCATCCTTTGGCTGTTCTGCAAGGTCGCTCATAAGTGCTAGATGATAAGATATAAAAAGGTCATACCAGACAGGACCTTTGAGTTTCTTAAGATCAGTGATTGCTTGAGATTTTTGTCCAGATCCAAATTTAATCCAAGCACCGATGAGTTCAGGTATTGGATTATTGGATTTCGGAGGTTCTTTTGATTGTAGAAGAAAATTGGCATTCTTATAGTCTTTTTTGATGAGACTTTCTACTGACAAAGTTAAGGAAACAAAGGGAGTTATAACATCTTGCTCTTTGAGTTTTTGGGCTTGTTGGACAGCTTCTTTAAAGTTTCCGACCGAGAGCATAGCTTCAAGGAGCTCTTTTTGTGTTTCAATGTTATCAGGTTGATAAATGAGTGCTTGTTTAAAGTAATTGATAGCAAGTTCTGTTTTATTTTCATGATTTGCAACCCTTCCAGCTAAATAAGCACCTGTAAATGAGCTTGTATGAATTGCGGTGCTTATTTTACTGTAGGTGGGGAATGGCATCAGCATGATACCCACGATAAAGAGGGTAAAAATTCGGGATACCGTTGCAGAGCACATGGAGCTAATCCTTTTCAAGATAATCAATCGATGGTGTTGTTTATAGATCATATCTCATTACTTTATTGAGAAATACTGCGATTCTTGCAAAGAATTCAGTTTACGCGCGCAATACAAAATTCAACAGTCTCAACGAGAGCATTGTAAGCAAGATTTTCGTTCATGGGAACAAGAGCATCAATTGCATGTTTTCCGTAGATGCGTGCTTGTTCTATTGTATCTGTGATACTATCATACTTTTCTATTAAGTGTTGCGCGTATGCGAAGGCTTCATTATTGTTATTGCCATCTTCAAGTGCTTGTTTCCAGAAATTTTTTTCTACTATATTTCCACGTTCATATGCGATAATAACAGGCATTGTTATTTTTCCTTCTCTAAAATCATCCCCTATATTTTTTCCTAAGCTTTGAGCACTACCGCTATAGTCAAGTGCATCATCAATCAATTGGAAAGCTAAACCTAAAGATGTTCCATATTCACGTAATGAAGAACGCTCTTTATGTCCATAGCCAGCAACAATCGGTCCTACTTCAGCGGCTGCTGAAAAAAGTGCGGCTGTTTTGGCATTGATGATTTTGAGATAGTCTGAAGGGCTGGTTTTGATATTTTTTGCAGCAGAAAGTTGCATGACTTCTCCTTCAGCAATAATTGCAGCAGCGTTCGCTAGGACAGAGAGCGCTTCTATGGAACCGACATCGACCATCATTTTAAAAGCCTGACCCAACAGGAAATCACCAACAAGTACGCTTGCTTGATTCCCCCAAATCATCCGTGCCGTGGATTTTCCACGTCGCAAATTACTTTCATCAATCACATCATCGTGTAGTAATGTTGCTGTATGCATAAATTCAACAGCTGTTGCGAGTTTTATATGTCCGTCACTTTGATAACCGAACATATGAGCAGAAGCGAGCGTAATCATTGGGCGTAATCGCTTTCCACCTGATGAAATAAGATGGTTAGAAATTTCAGGGATCATCTCAACCTCTGATTTTGCCATAGAGAGAATAAATTGATTTACGCGCTCCATATCTTTTTGAGTAAGATTGACAAGAGATTGAAGAGAAATTTGATTATTTCTTATTTGTTCTGGTTTGATAGCTGCGCTCAATGTGTTTACTCCTAGAGTATTGCAATGGACATATATAAAATTTACTTTATTTACTAGCATAAAGGGGGTTTGGTTTTGACTCAAGCTTTTGATGGCGCTTTGAAGTGTAAGCTTGGAATGTTATTGGCAAGAAATGTTCTTTAGCGAGTGTAATCTTGTTGTTATGAAATAATAAAAAAATTTAAAATAGCAGCTGAATGGCAAAAATGCAGTTTATAAAGGTGAACATTAGGCTTTTAAATGGATAAAACAACGAATCAGAGTGGTGAAACAATTGACAGTTTTCACCGCGGAAAATTTTATTTGGTTCAACCCCATAAATATGGTCATCGTTCTGGAATGGATGCGATGTTATTGGCTAGTTTGGTTCCAAGTAATTTAAAGGGCAAGGTTGTTGATTTAGGCGCAGGTGCTGGAGCTGCAGGGTTGGCTGTTGCTTCGCGTTGTCTGAAAGTTCATGTTACCTTAGTTGAACGTTCAGCTTTTATGGTATCTTACGCTCAAAAAACGCTTATGCTAAAACAAAATAAACAATTTGCTAGCCGAATTTGTTTGCTAGAAGCAGATGTTACCTTCAAAGGGAATGCCCGTATAAAAGCAGGTTTGATAGATAATAGCTTTGATTTTGCGATTATGAATCCACCTTTTAATAATCCCACCGATCGTAAGACACCTGATAAACAAAAATCTGAAGCACATGTTATGTCTGAAGCAATGTTTGATAACTGGTTGCGGAGTGCAGCAGCTATTGTTAAGCCAGGTGGATACTTAGGGCTCATTGCACGTCCACAATCGCTGACAGATATCTTGCGTGCTTTAGAAGGGCGTTTTGGTGGTATTTGTATAATTCCTGTGCATGCCCGTGCGAAAACAGCAGCAATTCGTCTTTTATTTTACGCAAAACGAGGAAGCAGAGCAGCTTTATCTATTTTACCGGCATTGGTTATACATGAAGGTAATGACCATACTTTTTCACCTCGAGTTGATGCAATTAATAATGGATATATAAGCTTGTGGGAACTTTTCTAATAGTATCTTGTGTTTTTTAGTTTATTATTTAAAGTCTACACTTTGTCATTAGGGAGGTTTAGCTTTTGGGTGAAGTTATATTTCTGGTTGTAATGTGGGGATTGATTGGCGCTTTTGGATATTATAGCGTTGTTCCTTTTTGTTGTCCTTGCCTATTTAATTGTTCTTAATTTATAAGGAGATTTTGTTTTGATGGATTTTATTAAAAGTTTTATTCCACGCCGTTTTTCTTCCGATAAACTTGAAATTCCTGTGGTGCGCCTTCAAGGAGCAATTATGGATTCATCAGCATCTATATCTCGTACCCTTTCCCTCAGTAGGTGTGCAAATCTTTTAGAGAAGGCTTTCGCACACAAAAAGTCACCGGCTGTTGCACTTATTATTAATTCTCCTGGTGGTTCACCTGTACAATCGCGTTTTATCTTCAAGCGCATTCGTGACTTGGCAGAAGAAAAAAATAAAAAGGTTCTTGTGTTTATTGAAGATATTGCAGCATCTGGTGGTTATATGATTGCTTGTGCAGGGGATGAAATTTTTGCAGATCCTTCTTCAATTGTTGGTTCCATTGGAGTGGTTTCAGCTTCCTTTGGTTTTCCGGAACTTTTGAAGAAAATTGGTATCGAACGGCGTGTATACACAGCAGGAAAGAACAAAGTTACATTAGATCCATTTCAGCCAGAAAAAAAGGCGGATATTGAGCATTTGAAATCTCTCCAACTTGAAGTGCATCAAACTTTTATCGATTTGGTTAAAGAACGGCGTGCTGAAAAATTATCAGATGATTCGAATCTCTTTACAGGAATGTTTTGGAGTGGAAAACAAAGCGTTGAGCTTGGTCTGGTTGATGGATTGAATGATGTACGTTCTGTTATTAAGGAGCGCTTTGGTAATGATGCAAAACTTCGACTTATTATGCCTCCAAAAAGTTTTTTAGGACCTAAAACGCCTTCAGGAGTGACGGCACATACGGTTTATACAGTCGTTGATAGTGCATTGATGGCAGCAGAAGAGCGAGCGCTTTGGCAGCGTTATGGTTTGTGATGGAAAGGATCATTCAAGCCAGAGAGATTTTTATCTAAAAACAGATGCTAGAAGAAAAAAGGCTTGAAATGATATGAATGAGAACATGTCGTTTATTTTGTATGAGAACTCTTTATATTTATTGTTTTTTTAGAAAACGATTAAGAATATTCCAAGCTGTTTATAGGGCTCGTGCTAAAAGTATGGGTAAAAGGGGGGAATTTTTAAAAGAACCCTATGTAAGTGAATATTACGTCATATGATATCAAATGTACAAACTTCGTTCCAAAGACATTCCTATTTATTTACACCTATTAAATTGAATTTAGCTCTACATGTTGTGGGGCAACGTGCTGATGGGTATCATTTAATAGAAAGTTTGGTTTATTTTAGTCTTAGCGGTGATTGTCTACACTATGCACCTTGTGAAAATAATCAGTTTGTTTTGACGGGGCCGTTTGCAAAAGGGCTTGTTTCTCATTTAGACAATTTGGTTATTCGCGCACGGGACTTTATGCATAAGACTTTTCCGGAATGTGCTCAACCTGCTTTTTTTCGGCTTGTAAAAACATTACCTGTTGCTTCAGGCATTGGTGGTGGCTCAGGTGATGCAGCTGGGGTTATCAGCATGTTGCGTCGGCAGTGGAATCTTGATTGCTTTTACGAAGAATTAGCAAAAATGAGCTTAGTTCTTGGTGCTGATGTTCCCATGTGCCTTTGTGCATTAAAGTATCAGCAGCCGCTTTTGGTTAAAGGGATTGGTCAAGAGATGATACGACTAAAAGAAGCTTGTTCATTAGCAATGGTATTGGTTAATCATGGACAAGAGATTTCAACACAAGCTGTTTTTAAAGCGTTAGAGAAGCGTCATAATCCTTCTTTAAAAATTAATACAGACGCTTTAAAGAGTGTTGATTCATTAGTTGAAGTTTTACAAGAAACGCGTAATGATCTTTTTTCTCCTGCATTAAAAATAGCACCTCAGTTAGCTGAAGTGTTATCTATATTAGATGAATGTGGGGCTCTTTTTTCCCGTATGTCTGGAACGGGAGCAACTTGCTTTGGCATTTTTAAAAATAAACAAACGGCGCAACAAGCAGCTCTTTTTATCAAATCAATGCACCCAAATTGGTTTATAAAACCTATCATGACTTTAGGAACTATTTGATAAATAAATATAAAAGCTTTTATTTCATCATGATTTTATTATACATAATAAAAGAGGGTAACCAAAGAAATGTGTTTTTTTATTTTTTGTGCAAGAATTCGCGGAATGTTTGAAGAGCCATTTAAAACTGTAATGCTTGCAAAAAATGATCAGTCTACAGAAATAGATGTATGTTTGTTGTATTTGTGATTTATCAAAGATGTTTAATTTTCCGCTACAACCAAATTTTTCGTGCGAATTGTATTTGCAAAAACAGGGTTTTTTTCATATAGCAGGTGTTGATGAAGTAGGACGGGGGCCTCTCGCTGGACCTGTGGTAACAGCAGCAGTTATCTTGGATAAAGATCGTATTCCTAATGGGTTAAATGATTCAAAAAAACTTTCTTTTCTCCAACGAAATAGACTTTATCATGAAATTTTGCAAAGTGCATTAGCGGTTTCAGTTGCCAGTCTTTGTGCTCGTACAATTGATCAATCCAATATTAGAAAAGCAACTTTAGAAGCAATGCGTCGCTGTATTATAGGATTAGCCATTCCAGTCCACTATGTCCTTGTTGATGGGCGTGATATTCCTTCTGAGTTGTCCTGTCCTGCAATGGCGTTGATTAAGGGTGATCAGCGTTCGGTTTCCATTGCAGCCGCATCTATTATTGCAAAAGTAACGCGTGACCGGATGATGGAATGTGCAGGACAAGTTTATAAAGGGTATGGTTTAGAGAAGCATGTAGGTTATGCAACGCTAGCGCATCGTACAGCTCTTGATAAATATGGACCAGTTATAGGATTACATCGTTATAGTTTTGCACCACTAAAAGAGTGTAAAAAAGGCAATTAAAATCAATAATTTATTACAAGAGTAAGGGATTTTATAATCATTGATTCTGTTATGTTTTTTTGGGTGTCTATCCCTAACCTTTTTGAAGCTTTTTTATCACTTATTCCCATCCATTTTTTCCAGATATATAATCAGATATTTCTAACATGGGCTTGACTCTTATTGTTATTAACCGTATAGCAATGATATACGACAAGGGGCAGTATATGGCAATTGTGAGTTTTAAACATAAGGGCTTAAAATTATTTTATACAACAGGTTCCACAAAAGCTATTTGACCAGATCACGTAAAAAATTACGCGTTATCTTAACGGCTTTAACAAGTGCTACTACGCCTGAAATGTTGAGAGCGCCTGCCTTTAAAATACACCCTCTTAAAGGTGAACTTACAGGGTACTATTCTATATGGATGAATGGAAATTGGCGTGTTACTTTTCGCTTTATAGGAACAGATGTGGAGCTTGTTGATTATCAAGATTACCATTGATGAGAGGAATGAAAAAAAATGATGCATAACCCCGCACATCCGGGTGAAGTTCTGAAAGTAGCTTTCTTAGAAGAAATGGGGATAACAATACAAAAATTAGCTGATCATCTCCATATGACAAGAGCTTCTTTATCAAGAGTGATTAACGGACATGCTTCTATAAGTACCGAGCTTGCTATTAAATTAGAATTAGCTGGTTTTAGTAAAGCAAAATTTTGGTTGGATATGCAAACAAACTATAATTTATGGCAAACAAAGCAACAGGCACAACCACCTATTTCTCTTCTTGTTTCTGATACACCTCAAACGCCGCTTTGATTTCGTTAATAATTTTGATGGTGCTTTGGTTTGTTTTTTTAGCTGCTGCCCATTGCTCTAACTTTTTTGTAGCTTTTTGATTGCTTCTATTGCAAGTCGTTTTCTATCGGCTGTTCTGGTACAAAGGGATGCCATTTTATCTTCTGTCCAGCCAAAAAGCGCTTTCATTTGTGAAACCGTAGCACCAGCATTGGCAGCACGTTTTGCTGCTAATTTTCGCAATCGGTGCGCTGATTTTTTAATACCCGCCGCATTACATGCTTCATGAAAGAGGTTGCCAAAACTTTCTTTGACAAGCTTATTTCCACCTTTACCACAAATGAATGTTTCATCACCTATGGGACCAATTTTAAGGGTTTCCTCTAGTTCTGATAAAATAGGAAGAAAAACATCTGTTTTAAATTGGCTCTTTTCTGTTTTTAAATGAATAATATTATCTGTTGTGATATCTTTCCAGCCGATACGAACGGCATCACCACGACGCAAGCCTGTATAAAGAAGAACATCAATCCAGACGCGTTCATGTGTACCATGTGACCAACGGTGATAATATTTGTCTATGTCCTCTTCTAGCCATGGCAGTAATCCCCCACTGTTTAAAGATTTTGGTGCTTTTAATTAAAAGCAGGATTTCTATTCAAAAGATCATTATCAACCGCCCAATTAAAGAGACTGTTTAAAGAGGTCAAAAAATGTTTTACCGCCGCGGGGGTCTCTCGCCTTCTATCTACGGCTTCAAGAATGTGTTGTTTGTTTATGCTTTTATATGCACGATCACCGATATGTTTAGAAACATTATTCAGAATTCGATATTTAACTTTTTTAGTAGATTCTAATTGATTATGCCATTGCATGCTTTGTAAATACTGATGNAAACATTATTCAGAATTCGATATTTAATTTTTTTAGTAGATTCTAATTGATTATGCCATTGCATGCTTTGTAAATACTGATGCAATAACCAATCGAAAGAGCCTTTTGTAAGTCTGTTTATTTTCTTGGAGATGCCATTTTGCGCTTGTTTAATAGCCAGCGTATATTTGCTCTGATGGAAATCAATGGACTGTCATAAATTTTAGTATTTCCATAAATTTTAGCTTTTCCACTAATAAATGTGCCACCGTAAACATGTGCATCCCCAAAAACCTTGGCATAACCATAGACTTTTGCATCATCACTTATCCAGCAATTGCCATCATGACTTAGATTGTCTTCTTTTTGTGTAAAAGCGCCAAGATCACCTGCCTTTACATCTCCAAAGTCTCTCAAAGCACGGATGCGGTAAAGTGTAATGTATCCACCAACCTCAATTGTTTCATCGGTCAGTTCATATTTCTTTTCCTTGATTTGCGCAGAATTCACCCGTAGCGTGAATCATGCATCACTTAAAAGTTGTTAGGAATGGGTAGGGGGCTGGGAGGCATATGGGCAATCCCATTTAAAAAAATATGCAAATTTATTTTTTAGATGTGCTTAATTTCATATTTCCAATCAGGCAATGGAATGAGAGCTAATGCGAGTTGTCCTCTATGACACATGCATACATTGGCTTCAAAACAGGTGATTGCAACGCGCTTTTTGTTAAAAAAAATTTGATATAATTTGTTTATTGCACAAGAATTATCTTTGAGAGTTGTATTTTGATAATCTTCAAAAAGGCGATCATAATCTTTTGTGTTTTCAAATTTCTTCGTTTTTCAGAGGCAATTCCAAGTTCAGGCATATGCCATATATTCAATATCAATGTTGTTTACAACTTTCTCTAATTGTCTTTTTGAAAATCCGTATTTTCTGCTTATTGGATTTTTACGAATATCATACAAAAGTTTAATATTATTTTTGATAAGTTGATTGAAATAGTCCTCAAAGGATTTTCTTTCATAGCCAATGGTAAAAAACAAAGCTCTCATCTTTAGCAGACTGTATGATGATATGTTTGATGTTACACACGTTTAATTTCCTTAGTAAATAGGTGGGGGCTCCATGAGTGCCTCTTTCCAAAAGGATAAATCCTCTAGCGATTATCATAGTGTTGTGGAGCAATCAGGCATCAAAGCGGGTGATGGCGGCTTTAATATCATTGTTAAAGACAAAACGACCCTAACCGGAGGCATTATTGCTAGCACAGCCTCAGCGGACAAAAACAGCCTGACCACAGGAAGCATTAGCACCAGTGATATCACCAACAGTGCGCATGCTAAAGCCAGCAGCCATGGGTTTAGCATTTCTGGGAATGACACGATAAAGAACATTGCCAAGAATGTTTTAAATCACGGCAAAGCCAAGGATGGAGCAGAAGGGGAAACCAAATCTGCTATCAGCGATGGGACTATCATCCTTACTGATACAACTGGACAGAGGGCGATGGGGCAAGATGCTGGACAAATCATTGATGCACTCAACCGCAACACCGCTACAGCCCACCAGGCTGTAGGACAGCTAGATGTCGCATCGCTTGAGGGGGTAGTACATAATCGCGTAGGTATGATCAATGATTTATCGGATGAAGGATTGGGATACTGGGACAAAATACGCGAATTCGCATATCTCAAAGAGCATCCTGAGGGTGAGGTTTTGCATGATGAAAATGGCAATGTCCTCTATGCAACAGATAAAAATGGAAAACCTATCAAAGACAGTTATGGAAGACAAGTCCCTCTGTATCGTTATTTAACGCCTGAAGAAGAAAAACATTTACAAAAAGGTTCTGATGGCAAGGTTCATATGTTTTACAATGGTATTTTTACCTCACCAGATGATGCTGCGCGTTATACTGTCCAGTTTGCTGACAATGATCATGGTCCCCTTTATTTTACATACTTCCCAGAAGCTGAAGACTGGGAAGTGGAAGTAGGGATAGCGATTTTTCAGAAGTTTCTGGAAGGTAGATTTTTTTTTGGATTGACCAATTCAACCAAGAAATTCCAGGATACAATGTATCTTTATGGCAATACAGGATTGCATGATGATGCCCATAGTCGTGGTACCATAACAGCAGGAAATGGATCACATGATTTAGTAAAGCATGGTGTTCACGGTATAGCAAAGGAAACAACGGTTAATTTTTTTGGTCCAGCTTATAATACTCAAGACATGGCAGATACGTTATATATCTTAAGGGATGGAAAGAAAACCACTGTCGGCTTGGAAAACCATGCAGATGATTTTGTTGGTGTTGTGTTTGGCAAAAATCCCGCTACTTTTGACAAGAGGCCCCTTGGTAGTAACGTAGTGAAAGAGGCAAAGAAAGTACTATTTGATTATCCAAGTCCTCATGTTTGTTATGCAAATGCGGATCGAGCATGTAGACATGATTATGGTTCATCTCACCGGATACAAATTGATTCAATTAATTCATGGAGCAAAAAATGAAACACATTTTAAGATTATTAAGCGGGATAATCCTGTTAAGTATAGCTGGGTGTAATTTTTTTAAGCCTGCTCCAGGGTATATGTATTATGTGGGAGAAGCCAGGAGCAGATTTTACTGAGATAGGAAAAGCTTTATTAGAATGTGGAATGCCAACGCCTTATGATGAGGATTCAGAAAGCAGAGAGCAGAGTATTAATGCACAGGCAACAGTCCATGCTTGCATGATTCAATCAGGATTCCACTATAAAGATGAACATGAAGGGGGATGGTGTTATACTTTTAAAGAAGACAACCTTCCCATATGTCGTCCTGGTGCTGTCATGCCTCAGCGAAGTGTTGAGAGACGCTTAAATAGCCCTTATTGTAAAAAGCATTCAGAACAACTTGAATGCAAACCTTAAGTCTTGCTTCAGCAGAGAAAGCCTTGAATTTACACCAAATAAAGCACCAGGTTGATGAGTTTGAGAAAGCCTTGTCCGTCCTTACGTGACAAGGTTTTCTTTTTATGCCGCGTCGTTATAACGTTGCTGTTTTGCTTGCTCGATGACATTCAAAAGATCTGATTGTAACCAACGCGATAAAAAACCAAATTTTAAAGGTTTTGGTAAAGAGCCATTGGTTACATGACGGCGGAAAGTTGAGACACTCATATGAAGCAATTTTGCACTTTCACGGTCTGTTAAAAGAATATCATTTTCTGTCATATTAAAATCCTTTCACTATAAAAATGGTAACAAATCATAACCATTTATTAACCACATTTTGGTTCATTTTTGAAGGTATTTTATTTATAGAAAACAATATTTTATCATATAATTTCTGATGTAATACGTGATGAATCTTATTGAGAAAGAATGAGAGACAAGAGAGCTAAAGTTATCCACAGATAATGGGGTTATTCACCCCATATTTTAGGTTTGACCCCGTGACATAAGCCGCCCATTTATCCATATAGACACGGCGCTGTTCTAGATAGTCAGTACGACGATAGGAGCGCTCTACTTGT
>NZ_JBHIMS010000059.1:0-4261 GCF_042194285.1 Bartonella sp. MM97QHHN
TTTTCAAGCAAGAGAAACAAAACGCGGCGTAACTTACACACTGTTTGGAAAGAAAGAAATCTTACCCCATGCTTTTATCAAGGGAGGCAGTTTTCCAAAGCGTGTTGATTTAAAAATGGGAGGGAATGTGTTTCAAGAGATGACGGAGATCAATTCCCCATTGCAAAATAAGAAGGACCATCAATTGCTAAAGTGATGTCCAAGCCAGAGATTGCAAGTGCTATTGCACAATATGCCAATGAAAGATTAACCAAAAACATACAGAGACAACTTTCTCGTCAAGAATACGCTGCTAATAAGAAAGGCTAGATCNGCTATTGCACAATATGCCAATGAAAGATTAACCAAAAACATACAGAGACAACTTTCTCGTCAAGAATACGCTGCTAATAAGAAAGGCTAGATCATGTTCTCAAGCTTTATCTATATATTCCATATCCTTATGAGTTTAGGAATTACATATTCTTATTGCAACTTTAAAAACAGATTATCACTTATGCTTTGTTTTTTCATAAAAAAATCAATAAAATCAATGCAAAAGGTACTTCTCAGCGGGTTGGCTTCGTTGCGGGGCAGGCGAGCGCGAACTATCGCTAGCGATAGAATTTTCAAATTGACTGTACATTGTACACTTAACTCATTGATAAATAATGATTTCAGTGTGTGTACTGTACAATACGCGATTATTTTTAGATAAAAATTATTTTTATTCTTGACATTGTTGCGTTTATATATATTTTCGAATCAGGTGCCTGAAAACACCTTAAAACATCTAGCGGATTGATTGCCGAAATAATCGATCTTCTGTGCATTGCAAAGGCTTTGACTCATTATATGCGACAAGTGTATAATGACCTCATCGGGTGTAGTTACGCTATACAATACCCTTATGGGGAAAGCGTAACGACGGACTAGATGCCGTGTTTTCAGCACCCGATACCTTTTAAAGGTATCAATGAAAACCTCTAACATCTATGAGTTCATAATGAACACTCTTATAAAAATTACAGAAAGTGTTGCTAATAGTGCTACCACTCAGACTATGTCGAGTCGTGAAATTGCGGGGGTATGTAGTAAGAAGCATAAAAATGTTATGCGAGACATTAAACAAATATTTAGCGAGCTCAAATTTGAGCCGGCTAAGTTTTTAAGCAGTTATATTGATGAACAAGGAAAAACACGCCCTTGTTATAATTTACCCAAACGTGAATGTTTAATTCTTGTTTCTGGTTACAGCACTGCTTTACGAGCCAAAATCATTGACCGCTGGCAAGAATTAGAAAAACAGGTAGCCACACCACAAGTTGACTACTCTAAACCGGAGGCATTACTTGGTGTTTTGAATCACTTACAAAGTCAAATAGAGCAGAAAGATCATGTTATTGCAGAATTAGCACCAAAAGCAGAAGCGCTTGAAGGCTTAAAGCGTTCTGAGGGGGCTATGTGTGGCATCTTATTGTTTTTTATTCACGAGTAGTTGTTCAAGGAGCTTTTTGAGATCTTCTGAATTCATTGCCAGTAGGTGATTTAATGTAACGGTAGTGCGGACAGAATCTTCTAAACGAGCAAGAATTTCACCCGTAAGGCTACGATGATTTGCCTCAGCAAGCTCTTCCAATTGATTTTTCAGTTCAATTGGAATGAGAAATTTAAATTGCACACGATCTTTTTTTGTCATGCACCTAAAATATACCTAAAATACACTTGACACAAGGTACCTTTATGGTACTAAATATGTGCATATGGAGGTAAAATGAAAACGATCCAATATAAAATAAATATGCCACATACATTAAAGGAGTGGTTGTTTAATCGGGCGACTGAGAATGATCGCTCTCTTTCATCTGAAATAATTAACATTCTCAAAAAAGAAAAAGCGCTAGAGCATAAGTCCGCAAAAACTCTCTCTAACGCTTTACATCTAACTAACCTGAAAGAGGTCAATTACAATGAATAATAGCACATACTTACCTATCAATAAAGACAAATTAATCAAATTACGAGAAGTCGAAAACGAGCCTCGTGTTCGCGATGTGGATTTAGCAGAAAAATTAGGGTTTGTTCGTACACGTGACGTTAGAAAATTAATTACAAGAAATATGCAAGAAATAGAACGGTTTGGGAGGTGCGCCACTGTGGCGCACGTAATAAAGGGCAATAACGTAACAGAATATTGGCTTAACGAAGAGCAGGCGTTATTGATTGCGACATTATCGAATACAGAAAAATCTTCTCAAGTCCGTTATATGCTTATTAAATTATTTGTTGCATGGCGTAGGGGCGAGATAAAGCAATCCTATGTTCAATCGATTGACTACTCCAGTCCAGCAGTAATGCTTGGTGTCTTAACGCATTTAAAAGATGAAAACGAGCGGAAAGACAATATCATTGCTAAATTAGCTCCAAAAGCAGAGGCTTTGGAAGGTTTAAAACGTTCTGATGGGCTGTTCGGTTTGATAGAAGCAGCAAAGATGTTAGAGGTACGACCAAAGGATTTAACTGATTACTTGCGTAAACATGATTGGGTGTATCGGCGTGCTCCAGGAGCGCCACTGTTACCTTATCAGGACAAGATCAAGAAAGGATTTATGGATTGTCCTGCTATTACCATTCAAAGACCTGATGGTACAGAAAAAGTGCTCCCTTCAACAAAAATTACACCAAAAGGATTAGCTTGTTTGAGAGAACAAATCCATGGAGGTGTGCAATGAATACCAGTATAGACTTCTTATGTGATTTGTGGATGGCATTGTATCAGTTTTCTGATCGTGATGATGTTGAAGATAAGGCTTTTAATGCCCTCATTGAGACCATGAATGCAATAGAAGAAGCTGTGATTTTAAAACTTCAAGATGAATCGCCAAATGCACTCAGGATTTTAGCAATGATTACAAATTTTGGGTCTTTAAAACCTCCTCCGATTATGGAGCCTTTGTTGAAAGCTTATGAACCTGATTTGGAGAGCCCCATTAAAAAGGTTGCTTAAGTTCAAAAACAGAACTCTCCTCCCCGTTCTCAAAATGGGGAGGTGGTTAAGAAGGCAATAAAATTAAGGTGCGCTATACCAAGTTGATCGTCCACCACCATGACGTATCAAAAGACCTTTTTCAACTAATGATGTAAAAGTTACTTTAAGTGTATTAGGGCTTGCACCAACCTCACGCACCATATCGCGGGTTGTAACACGTCCGTGATTACGCACATAATCAAGAATATTAAGAGCCAATTCAGATAAGGAAAAAAGAGCATTTTTTTCACTCTCTATTTTTATTTCTAATTGGCGTTTTTGTTTTTGTAGAGCACGTAAAAAAAAGAGTATCCAAGGCTCCCAATTGGGTGTTTTAGTATAAATTGTTTTTTGAGTCTGATTCAGAGCTAAGTAATAGCTTTCTTTATTATTCTCAATAATGCTTTCAAGTGATGAATATGGTACATAAACATAACCTTTTTGTAACAAAAGAAGGGTGGTTAAGATACGGCTTAAACGTCCATTTCCATCTTGAAAAGGATGAATAGCTAAAAATGTTACATTAAAAATACCAATCGTAAGTAAAGGATGAAGATCCTTTAATTCATTGGTTTTATTGAACCAAGTAATAAGCTCTTGCATTCGGTATGGTGTATCAAATGGTGTAGCTGTTTCAAAAACAATGCCAACCATTTTCCCTTGAGAATTAAATGCTACTACATCATTGCGTAAAGTCTTATATTCACCTCGATGTCGTTGATCTTTCTCACTATTACACAAAAGATCACGATGAAGTTGTTTAATATGATTTTCAGTAATAGAAATATCACTCCAAGATTGAAAGATTGTTTCCATAACCTTGGCATAACCGATAACTTCTTGTTCATCACGACTCTTGAAACGTTTAATTTCTAAGTTTACCAAAAGCTGTTCGATTTCGCGGTCTGTTAACTTACTCCCTTCAATGCGTGTAGAAGATCCAATACTTTCAACAGTAGCAATATGGCGAAGGGCGTTCAATCTTTCAGGGGCAAGAGTACCAAGTGCGCGCCATGCCCCTTTGAACTCATCAATTTCAGCAATGAGAGCCAACAATTCTTGTGTAATTTGGAGTGTATCTGTTTTCATACCGGAATATATACCCGATTATACCCGATTGTCAATCATTCGTAACACCGTAAACTCTTACTTCTTATGGCAGAGAAAAAGCAAGGAGCAACTATGAATAAGAAGCATCGTAAGGGTCTATCGGTTCGTGCGTTTGCGAAGAAGATGGGTGTTTCACATAATGCG
>NZ_JBHIMS010000016.1:0-3162 GCF_042194285.1 Bartonella sp. MM97QHHN
ATAAATAGGATAATTACGATTTATAGACTGTTATGAAAACATCTCAATAGAAACTGATAATTATAGAGATGAGCAAAATCCTTTTTAATAGGCTTTTGTTATTTTGATTAGTTCTTTTTAAAAGATAAAATTATATTTTTAGTGAGTGATTAACACGTGTCTTATGAAAAGCGTATGAAATTAAAAATTGATTACGTTATCAAAATCCCTTTTATGCATTTTAATCAGTTCTTTTGAATAATAACCTTATGATTTAGAGAATGATTACAACGTGCTTTATGAAAATCATGTGATTCTTTAAAGCTTTTCAAAAGATAGCTTGTAACTCATAAGAGATGCTATCAAGATCATTATGGTTATGAGTTTTGACGGTTTTTTGAGTTTTGAGGGTTGCCCCTTTTAGATAAAAAAACGATAAAAATTAAAAATGTTATTTTTCAATATGTTAATATTTTATAGATCTTAAAAAAACAACCCATATTGATAATATAACCTCTAAATTCAATCAATAATATACGTTTTGAGGGAGGGGTGACGGTTTTTACACCTTCAAAACCTATAAGCAAAATGAATATACATAACACACTTTAAACAAAGCTTTTGATAACAATAAAGCTATCCATTTTAGATTACGGTATAACCTCTTAAAGGCAATGTAAAAAAATCTAATTCTATTTAAGAGTGGATTTCTTAAATTTTGCAAAACAATCTAAAAAAATTATTTAAAAGTTCAAATCGTATCTTTAATTTGAATTATAAATACATTATTAGACTTTTGATATTAATCAAAGGTTTATGATGATGAAGTTTTTTATTTTATTTTGTTTGTTAATACTCACAGCTTGTGGTCCTTGGGATAATCAAGTAACACACTTGACCGGAATTGTTGATCCAAACTACAAGGGACGATTTCAAACCAAAAAGGTGGTTATAGGAGGTGTTGGCATGTCTATTTTTGAGCAAAAAGAACTTGAAGACACCTTTGAGAAATCCCTCGTTAAATACAATGTACAGATATTGAGAGGATTAGAACTTTTCCCTCCAACTCGTAATTATTCCTATAACGAGAAAGAGAAAATTATAACAAATAAAGGCGCAGATGCACTCCTAATAGTTAGCGTTGATAATCGTGCTATATCACAGACGTATATCCCGCCAACATATCATCCAGGAACCTCTACAAGTACTATTTCGGAAGTTGGACACTTTACTACCATAAGAACTGTAACGACACCAGGTTATGTGAGCGGTGGACATAATATTAGTAAGCCCGGCATAAGCGTTAGTGTTTACCTTATTCACAATACAAAAAACAAAGAAACCATATGGCTAGCAAAAGGCTCTAGCAATGGAAATGCTTTTGCATCATTTTCTAATCTCATAGTAAGCGTTGCAGAAACAACTGTCGAGAAACTAGCCAAAGAGGGGCTTATCGTCCCAAAGTAGAGTATCTAAAAGTGCAAGTTTCTTCTTTTTAGAATAACGCATATTAAGATTATATGTAAGCAATGTATAAAGGGGGTATAGGAACCTATAGGTATAAGACCTTATACCCCTTATGCGTTTAGCATACCCATTATGTGAGCATGCTTTATAAGTTATTCAGTTTCTCTTATTTCCAATTTTGGTAAGTTCTTAACAATTTTCATTGTTTCTAAACTTACGGTAATAACCCTCTGCAATAACTCTAGAGGGTAGGCAGGGTTGCCAACGGTTTCAACAGCATAGCGATTGGCATCATTAACAATGCCACTCTTTTTATCTGTCTTAACGCATTGACGCCCCATAACCGATTCAAGAGAGATATCTGTCATGATGATATTGCTATTATAAATAACAGTTGATTTATCCTTTTCCTTACTATTCCCAGCAAATTTCATTTCAGTCACATAATAAAACTTTTCTGGATTAGGGATGTCAGTTAATTTTGGATTGCCTTTTTTAAAGGTCACTGGATACGGCTCTACAGTTTCATAATTTACGTGCAAATGACCGAGTTCACGCCCTGCTGTCACAAATTTCCAAAAATCATCAGCCGTTTTTACGCAAGGGATACGAGGCAATTCTTTGCATAAATTATCAGCATAACGGGTGCGATAATCTTCTGAATGCAAAAGACCGTAAACATAATAAAATAGATCATCTTTTGTTATGGTTTTAGTAAGTAAGCAGAGAGGCAATTTTTAAACCTATATCTGTACTATTATCGCGTTTTTTTTCTTATTTTAGTAAATAAGCGATTGTCATGCTATTTTTTTTATCAAGCGATAATAATGGAGTGTTTTTTGTTGTCTCTAATATGTAACAGTTCCAATAAATTTGGTATATTCTATGAATAAGAGGCTTTACTTGAAGCTCAAAATTATATTACATGCGACACCTTAAAATTAAGAAGCATATTAGAGTGTATGATTGTCATTTAACAGTGTCATTGTAAAATCTTCAAAAGCGGGGGAAATGATATGGTTTGCACAACTAATAAAGCAGGTGTATACAGTACAGTCTATGCTTTTTTCTCAGATGTTATAAGTATTACTCTCATCAAAAAATTAAAAAATTGTTACGCGGTTGGCGATTTTTTCTGTGACGCTGATGATATGGTTCATTTTGTTGCTCATTTTGAGGGCACAATGAATGCATAGATTTTTTTTCACTTTTGTTTTTGCGGCTATTTTGTGCCTTTTCTCGTTGGCGAGTTTTGCCCAAAACATTCGTGAGAAAGCGATTAATCAATCAGAGAGCATCCAACGACAACAAACGCAACAACAGCGTTTTCAGCAATTGCAGCGTAAAAACAAAACCCATGAGGTATTTTTGCCAGACGATGATACCATATCTCCCTATGGTGCTTCGCCTAGTACAACCTGTTTGCTGATCAAAAGCATTGAATTTGTTGATGTTCAGTTGATTTCTCATACCGACCTTCATGAAGCCATTTCTCTTTGGGAAGGACGGTGTTTGGGGATTGCCGAAATCAATAAAGTGCTCAAAGCGGTGACCAAGCTTTATATGAAGCGCGGCTATATTGCAGTGCGGGCTTATTTGCCTGAGCAAGATTTAAGCGGCGGTCATCTCAAGATCGTTGTTGTTGAAGGTGTGATGGAAGATATTACCCTTGATGGGCATAAAGTTGGAATGAAATCTCAAGGAGAAATCACCACG
>NZ_JBHIMS010000074.1:0-46142 GCF_042194285.1 Bartonella sp. MM97QHHN
TAGCCATATTCCACATCCACAAAGAATGAAGCTCTGTAGCTTTACGGTAAGGCATAAATTGCTGTTAGCAAATCTTCTTTTCCTTTTGAAAGAGGTAAAGAGGTATAGATGCAAACAGTAAGCAATGTGACCTCTTAAAAGACAAAAAGATACCTTACCTTTGACTCTGAAAAGCGTGGGATTTCATCTCTTTGTTTTTTTTTAGTTAAAAATCTTTCCTGCAAACATTGTTTAGCCAGAATTGAAGAAATAATATCATTTATCAATCATCAATATAGAGGCTAAGATTATGAAGCCACAAGATTCTTCCCTCCCTCATTCCTCACAAACACCAGAAGGAGCAGGTGCAAATGAATCTTTAGAAGACCTTATTGCACGTTTGATGCAAAGTTCCATCCAAACAGAAGAAGAACATGTTGCACCGAGTTCTGACGAATTAAAAGATATTATTACAGGCTTAGAAGATGATCTTGTCACCGGCCGTTGGATTAACGCTTATTATGAAAACACAGATATTAGATTGATGCCGGCTCTCGTAGAAAAAGCAAACAGCAAATATCCAGACATGAATCTCAAATTGGCTCTTACAGCAGAAGAGTTTTCGCACGCCCTAAAAGAAGTCGTTGAGAGCGACGCAAAATCTGCCCGATTTATAGTAAATTCGGGAAGCAAAATCCACTTTGCCGTCCTTGATTATCAAAAAGTTGATGAGAAAATCTCTTTGATTATGCTTGAACCTACAACATTTCAGAATATCACAGCTTGCAAACTAGGGATAAAAATAAATCAAACCCTTCAATGTCTTCAACTGCCTCCTTATTCTTTTACTACGGCAGAAATGGATATTCAGCGAAGCTCTTCTGAATGTGGGATGTTCAGCTTAAGCCTTGCCAAAAAGCTTCATCTTGAATCTGATAAATTAGCAAGATTGCACAAAGATAATGTTAAGGGTGTATTATGTGAACCCAACTCATCTTTATCTGCTGAAAAGTTAGATTCCTATCTTCCAACCACTTTTTATAAACACACACAAGGAAGAAGACGTCTAGAACACTATTTAAAAGCCAATCCCGATGCTGAACATGAAACAGTCAACAAAAAAGGTGAAACTCTGAGAGAGAGATTTGAAAAAAACTTAAGAGAAACAGAGGGAAAAACTGTTTCCGTTTCTTCCCACCAAAAAAGGCTCACTGAATACAAATCTTTAACGATGTAATTGAGGCTTTTTCCATATTCCTATTCATCAAAGAACGAAGAGAGGCTGCTTTACGGCTAAGATTTCTCTAAGCAAACCAGCTTTTGCGTTCATAAAACAAAAATAGCAAACAACTTTCCTCTTAAAGAAAAAACACCTTTGTCCTATAAAAACCAGCCCCTCTTAAAATTGTATCAAAATTCCACAGCTCTTGTTAGCCTAAAGCTCTGTGTAACAATGAGACTCTTTGGATAAGCAAAACGTTTGATACATAAAATATTTAATGCTTTCGTCTTCAGTAAAAGCATATGTCTTGTTTTTCTGAGAGTATCCACTTCGTATCTCAAACACCCCCACATCAATGCCATACGACCAAACAACCGCAATAGACCACACTTATCGTGCATCAACCAAACAACCGCCCGTACCCCAAGAAGGCTCCATCAAAAACACCAGGACAAGCTCTTAAAATCTACAACCTCTCTTAACGGAAAACACCAGCCCAACCATTACCCCACTTGGCCGACTATGATCCCTCTTGGCCAACCATTCCCCATTCCCTAAGATGTCACAACCAACCTTTTGATTTCATAAAAGTTTCACATCTCTTCTGTTTTTGAAGCGTGAAAAAATTCATTTTTAATCTGTCAACCAGCCTCACGTTACCGTGAGGCTTTATTTTATGGAGAAGCAAATGAGAAAAATATCAGCAGCAGGGCTTGCACTCATTAAACAATGGGAAGGATTGCGTTTACATGCCCATAAAGATGCCATCGGGGTGTGGACAATTGGCTATGGTCATACCAGCACGGCTGGCAAACCGTTCGTTCACAAGGGCATGATCATTACTGAAAAACAAGCAGAAGAAGTTCTTTCTCAAGATTTAAGACAATTTGAAAATACCGTTGAAAAACATGTGACGGTTTCTTTAACGGATGAACAATTCGCCGCGCTCGTATCGTTTTGCTATAATATAGGAACATCGGCTTTTTGTAATTCGACCCTGCTCAAAAAACTCAATAATGGCGAATATGAAGCCGTCCCTGCTGAGTTACAAAAGTGGACTAAAGCAGGAGGAAAACGTCTTCACGGTTTAGTGCACCGTCGTGCAGCAGAATCGGGATTATGGGCAAAAGGAGCTTATGTTTCTCCCAACTACCAAACTGTAGAAACGCAAGCTCCAATGGGATTTTTCAAAGCAGAAGCGCTTACACCGATTATTGGTTCTTTTTCTGGACTTGGGGGCTTATTGGCAGGCAATGGTCCCATCCAATGGGCATTAGCAACCATTATGGTTTTAGCCGCCTGCGTTGGCATTTTCTTTGTGGCAAAACGGTTTCGGGAGCAGAGCTTATGATGTGGTGGTTGAAAAAAAATCTGATGATAACAGGAGCGGCTCTGACCGCTTTTTTTATCGCTTTAGCAAAAGCTTTCACTCTTGGAAAGAAAGTTGAACAACAAAAGCAAATAGAAAAAACGCTAAAGTCATCAACAACACGGCTAGAGGTGGAAAATGAAATTAATCAAAAAAGTGATGCTGATGTACGCGCTTCTCTTACTCACTGGTTGCGCGATAAAAACAATCAATGAGCCTTTTTCTTGCGTTGGTTGGATGCCCATTTATTTAGAGAAAAAAGATCTCAATATCATCAGTTCAAATCTCGCAAGAGATATTTTAAAGCATAACAAACAAGGGGAAGGCTTGTGTGGGTGGAAACATGGCTAGAAAAAAAACAGAAAAACAAACAGAGCTTACAGAAAAGGAAAAAGAAATCCTACAAGAAATCATCACAACGTATAAAAGTGTAAAAATGATGTCACGCTATACGAAGTGGATTATATTCATCATTTTCTTATTAGCACTTGATTTTTCACGGATCATAGATGTGCTGGGAAGTATTTTTACACAAAAATCGAATATTCAGCTCTAAAATAAATAAAAAACGTGAGACGTGTTAAATCTTTTAAAAAGATAAAAAGCCATTCGTTATTTTTTGAAAACATGGAGATTTTATTAATGATTTTTTCATGTCTCACGAGAATTTTTTACACGCCTCATAAACGTCGTGCTCTTCACAAACGCTTTCATGAAATGAATTTAGGGGTATGAAGAGAGATTTTTAACCAACGCGTAAATCAGCAACTTTGGTAACATAAGAAAAGGATCATACCAACATACATTTTTTTAATAATCTATTGATATCAAAATGATTTTATACTCTTCATAAATAGCATTGCCAAGAATTTGTATTAAAAGATATTTCTTTTAAAGAAGTGCATAAACAAGCAATGTAATGGTAGCCTTACATAAAGCCTCTCATCTTTACGTTGAATAAAAAAGCAAGCCGGCTCCTCCCACCCTCTCAATTCCCACCCCCAATTCCCTTATGTCCTATGCATAAAGGTCAAGTTGAAGAGAATATATGGAAAATCCTTGGCTCGAAAATATGAAAAGAAAGCATGAGGCTACAACAGAATTTCGCGTGCCTTTATCATCAGAAGCATTAAAAATTCTAACACAAGCGCGCCTATTGTCTCGTCATGATTTTTTCAGCTACCTGTCATGGTCCCCTTAGCTCAAAAATTGCTCCCCACTTAAGAATTTTCTGTCACAATATAGGCAACAAACAGAACTTGAATATAACAACATGGGTTTGGCTCCAGTTTAGGTGATGAGCTTACCGAAAAAAAGATGAGAGCAAGGCGAAAAATTAGCTTTTATCTTTAAGCTTCTCAAATGGAGCAGTCTCCCCATTTCAGAGATCAACTAAACAGAGAGATGCTTATTCCCCTATGCAAAAGCTTGAAATACCAGCATCTTATTCATAAAAAACAAACCAGCCCCATCATGCTCTTTTCAACTCTGTCTTTCCAACGCTCAATAGGTACTAACTCTTAACTACTGACTCTTCTTAACTACTGACTTTTAATGATTACGTTGGTTCATAAAAACCGTAGTGACCTCTCACCCTATGAAGCACAAACACAGGATTTTTTAACGGGGCATGCATAAACCTGAAATGAAAAAACAGAACTGTATTAGGAATAAATTATTATAAATCAAAGAGTTATATTTTTATTAGCACAATATTTTCAAAGGAAACCACGATCCCCGCACAATAGAAACATTTCATAAAAACAAGAGAAAAAGCCAAGAACCGAGAATGAGATTCATTCACAATAACGGTAGATCAACCAGAGGAGAATAGAACAATCCTATAAGATAAAGAAACTGTCATAAAAGGAAAAACTGTATGAAACGTGAAAAAGCATAAAAAAAACGGGCACAGAAGACCCGTTTCTTTATTATTTCTATGGAAAAGAGCTTAGAAATCCATTCCACCCATTCCGCCCATTCCACCAGCAGGCATCGGAGGCATTGGTGTATCTTTCTTTGGAACTTCAGCAACCATTGCTTCTGTTGTGATCAGAAGGCTCGCAATTGAAGCCGCATTCTGAAGAGCAGAACGCACAACTTTCACAGGATCAACAATTCCCAAAGCAATCAAATCACCGAATTCACCAGTTGCGGTATTGTAACCATAAGTGTCAGCATTATTTTCCAGCACTTTGCCCACAATAATAGCAGCTTCTTCACCAGCATTGCTTGCAATCTGGCGCGCTGGTGCTTGTAGAGCACGACGAACGATACTAATACCAGCTTCTTGGTCAGGATTACTTCCCTTAACGGTCAACGCATTTGCTGCACGCAACAATGCGGTACCACCACCAGCAACAATACCTTCTTCAACAGCAGCACGTGTTGCATTCAAAGCATCATCAACACGGTCTTTCTTTTCTTTCACTTCAACTTCTGTTGCACCACCCACACGGATAACAGCAACACCACCAGCGAGTTTAGCAAGTCTTTCTTGCAATTTTTCACGGTCATAGTCAGAAGTTGTTTCTTCAATCTGAGCCTTGATTTGATTGACGCGAGCAGTAATTTCAGCCTTTTGTCCAGCACCATCAATAATGGTGGTGTTTTCTTTAGAAATATTCACTTTCTTTGCACGTCCAAGCATATCCAAAGTGACATTTTCAAGTTTAATGCCCACATCTTCAGAAATAACCTGTCCGGATGTCAAGATAGCGATATCCTCTAACATTGCTTTACGACGGTCACCAAATCCAGGAGCTTTTACAGCAGCAATTTTCAAACCACCACGCAATTTGTTGACAACGAGCGTTGCCAAAGCTTCACCTTCCACATCTTCAGCGATAATGAGAAGTGGTTTTCCAGACTGAACAACAGCTTCAAGCACAGGAAGAAGAGATTGCAAATTAGACAATTTCTTTTCGTGAATGAGAATGTAAGGATCATCAAGATCAGCGACCATTTTCTCAGCATTTGTGACAAAATAAGGGGAAAGATACCCACGGTCAAATTGCATTCCTTCAACGACTTCTAATTCCGTTTCAGCAGTTTTAGCTTCTTCAACGGTAATGACGCCTTCATTGCCCACTTTTTCCATAGCATCAGCGATCATTTTACCGATTTCAGCAGCGCCATTAGCGGAAATTGTTCCCACCTGTGCAATCTCTGCTGAAGTTTGAATTTTTTTTGCTTTTTTGAAGAGGTTTGCCACCACTTCTTCAACAGCAGCATCAATCCCACGTTTAAGATCCATTGGGTTCATGCCCGCAGCAACAGCTTTAACACCTTCTTGCACAATAGCTTGTCCTAAAACAGTTGCTGTTGTTGTTCCATCACCAGCAATATCATTGGTTTTAGAAGCAACTTCGCGCAACATTTGTGCACCCATATTTTCGAACTTATCTTCCAGTTCGATTTCCTTTGCAACGGATACACCATCTTTTGTGATGCGGGGCGCACCGAATGATTTATCAATCACCACATTGCGACCTTTAGGGCCGAGTGTCACCTTAACAGCATTAGCAAGGATGTCGACACCGCGCAACAAACGCTCACGCGCTTCACGGCCAAATTTGACTTCTTTAGCAGCCATTTAATTTCTCCTTGGAGTTTTCTCAAAATAGTACACAATGAAAAATTAAGCGCTTCAATTAGCCCATAATTCCCATAATGTCAGATTCTTTCATAATGAGGAGGTCTTCCCCATTAATCTTGACTTCAGTTCCAGACCATTTTCCAAACAAAATACGATCTCCTGTTTTGACTTCTAAAGGCACGCGCTTTCCGTTATCATCGAGAGCGCCATTGCCAACAGCAATCACTTCGCCTTCTTGGGGTTTTTCTTTTGCTGTATCAGGGATGATAATCCCACCAGCCGTTTTATTTTCAGATTCAACCCGACGGACAACGACACGGTCGTGAAGTGGGCGGAATTGTATATTAGCCATGTTTTAAATCCTTAAAACTGAACATAATTGCATTAATCTTAAAAGTTCTTGCTAGCACTCTCAAACTACGAGTGCTAGCATGTGTTAGATATAAAATCGGCATCTCTCAATGTCAAGAATAGCCATAAAAATAATTTCTCTAAATGAAGCTTCAAAGTCTTGCCTCTTATTGCACTTTCGCGTTATCTATCTTTTTTGAGAACCCGTGAACAAAAAAGGATCTTATCATGGTTGAAACACGTCAGGAAACGGATAGCTTTGGAACGATTTCGGTACGTCAAGATCGTTATTGGGGCGCACAAACTGAACGTTCTCTGCATAATTTTAATATTGGCAGTGAAAAGCAGCCTCTTGCCATCATCTATGCTTTAGTCCTTGTCAAAAAAGCAGCAGCGATTGTAAATATGGACAAAGGAAAACTACCAGAAAATATTGGAAAAGCAATTATTGCCGCCGCTGATGAAGTGCTTGCTGGCGATTTTGATACACATTTCCCACTATCCGTCTGGCAAACAGGTTCTGGCACACAAAGCAATATGAATGTCAATGAAGTCATTGCTAATCGTGCTAGTAAGATTTTGGGAGGAAAACTTGGAAGCAAAAAACCAGTTCATCCCAATGACCATGTCAATATGAGCCAATCATCGAACGATTCCTTTCCCACGGCGCTTCACATTGCCACCACGTTGCAAACACGCCAACACTTATTGCCAATCCTTGAAGCTCTTATTGCGACATTAAAACAAAAAGAGCAAGAATTTGCAGATATCATTAAAATCGGCCGCACCCATACCCAAGATGCAACCCCTTTAACCTTAGGGCAAGAATTTTCAGGCTATCGTGCCGCATTAGAAGCCAATCTTCAGCGTATTGAAAATGCTCTAACCGATGTCCAAATGCTTGCTCAGGGTGGTACGGCTGTTGGCACAGGGCTGAATGCGCCAAAAGGTTTTGACGTTGCTTTTGCGCAAACAATGAGCACTCTCACAGGAATAACATTCCAAACTGCCAGCAATAAATTTGAAGCACTTGCCCATCATGGCGCCCTTGCGCATTTCCACGGAAGCTTGAATGCTCTCGCTGCTGATCTGTTTAAAATTGCCAATGACATTCGGTTTTTAGGCTCTGGTCCACGTTCTGGTTTAGGGGAACTCAGTCTTCCTGAAAATGAACCCGGATCTTCTATTATGCCCGGCAAAGTTAACCCCACGCAATGTGAAGCCTTAACCATGGTTGCATGCCAAGTTTTTGGTAATCACACCAGCGTAACCTTTGCCGCAAGCCAAGGACACTTTGAACTCAACGTTTATAAACCTGTTATTGGCTATAACGTTTTACAATCAATTACCCTTCTTGGTGATTGCATGCGTTCTTTTGATATGCATTGCATTCAAGGATTACGGGCCAATCGTGTTCATATTCACTCGCTCATGGAGCGCTCACTCATGTTAGTCACAGCTCTTGCACCAGAAATTGGCTATGAAAAAGCTGCTGAAATTGCCAAAGCAGCGCATAAAAATGATACAACTTTGCGCACCGAAGCATTAAAAGCAGGTGTTTTTGTAGAGGATTATGACCGATTAGTTGATCCCAAAAAGATGATTTCTCCCCAATAAACAACCCACTAAAAAAGATGCAAACATCTTAAAACAAATCTTTTTGTCAAAAGATCGGGGTGTTTACACCCCGATGATGACCGATAACAATTACCCACAGCGTTCATTTTAGGCTCTGATCCGCATTTATGCTATGGTGGTTTTGTTGCTATATTGTACTTAAAAAGCACAACGGTTTTGGAAAGGCATGGATAATCATGGCTCAACACCCAATGGCTATACTGGCAGAAAGTGATTTAAATGGATATGACCTTAAGGTGTTTTTCATTCTAGCTTCGCGTCTTGATTTTGAAAATCTATTAGCTATCAGCCAAACAGAATTAGCTCAAAAAAATCGGTGTTATCGGTATTAATAGACATAGTTTCAATCGAAGTATAAAAAGATTAATGAATTCATCGACGCTTTACAATGTTATCATTATTGATAACATTGGGTAGATAACTCTTATCTCAATGAGATAATGTGTTTATTTATAATGATAATCTAGCGTTATCCATATTGAATGAGAATCCTAAATACCGTAAGATTTTCTCATTTTAAATTGGTCCCATGTTGCATCAATCAAAATCACTGACTTGCACATCACAAACGCAATGAATGTGTGAATAGAAATTGTATCCGATAAGGACAAAAACACCTCTAATGAACCACCTCAAGTGCCAAGGACTGTCACAACGGACAAAGGGGCCTGTCACAACATTGTGGAGAGGACTGTCACAACACCCCACGAACTGGCAAATATAGTAATGGTACCGGCGTACTCCTTTATGAAGCGTAAAAGAGGTGCTCAATAGATTTATCATTATACCATTTACAATCGCTGTCGTGAAATGGGTTTAGGAACATTGAGAAATGTCTCTTTTATGAAGCGTGAAGATGGGAGTGCTCAATAGATTTATTATTATATCATTCACAATCGCTGTCATGAAATGGGTTTAGGAACATTGAAAAATGTCTCTTTTATGAAGCGTGAAGATGGGGGTGCTCAATAGAGGAACAGCTGTTGGAAAAAACTCAATGCACTGAAAGGTTTTGACCTTTGCTGAAACAATCAGCTCTCTGACGGGGATATACTTGACAGCTCGCAAGAAATTGGAGGCATTTGCCCATTATGGCACCCTCACCCATTTCCACAAAAACCTGAATGCACGCGCTAATCTGTTTAAAATCGCCAACGACATTCAGTTTTTAGGCTCTCATCCACGTTCCGGCTTTAAGCAAACGGAACGGAGAGTTTATCCGTTTTACATGGCGCATAAGAAACCTCATGAGACTTGAGATTCTCGCACTTTACTCCTTCTTATTCTTCGTATTCCATTCAATCAATCAAAACTATTCGCTTGGATTATCATAAGCAAAAGTGGCATATAGATAAAAAAGAAATAAAGTCGCTCATCCTCTCAAGTGCTCAAAAGGCTATCGCAATACAAAGCTACACAATATCAGAAACGAGCAACGAATATGATGGTGCCAATATGCATTTTTTACGATCAATTGAATATGTAAGCACATTGATGTCAATCATAATGGATAATACGTTTAATAACAAAAAGTGTTTTAATATGTATAAAATAATGTTTTTTAAATAAGTAAAAAGCTTATTTACTATACTATAATTTTTTCTAAAACACAGAGAACATTGAAAGAGTATAAAAAATCCTGAAAAATCAATATAAACGCGGGATAATAGCATGAAAACAAGTTTTAAGAACGCTTAAATATGGATAATTATAGAGTTTATACGTATTTTAGTTTTCATAATGATATTAAGTATAGATTTTTTTAACCAATTTGTATATAATACGATTTGTATCTGAAATAAATTGGGGACGTTTTTATGAAAACAAAATGTTTAGTTGCACTATCTATTTTCACCTTCATTACCGCTTCAACAGCGCAAGCAGCAGATACGGTAATCTTTAAGCAATCAGAACCGAAGGTTTCATTGCAAGATATTTCATCGTCACGTATTTCACCGGTTACTGTTTCTGCGCCTTTTTCTTGGTCTGGTTTTTATTTTGGAGGACAAATTGGATATTTTTCCAATAAAAATACTCTAAATTACGCACAAGAAGCTAGGGAAGGAAAATGGGCTTGGGTTGATAGAGATTTATCACCGAAACTATCAGGATTGAGAGCAGGTTTGTATGCAGGTTCTAATATTGATCTGGGAGATCTTGTTTTCGGTTTTGATACCGATATGGTCTGGTCTGGAAGGAAAAGCACCCAAACAGACAATGGAAAGAAAATTCTAGATGAATCAAACTCCATTAACATTGCCTTTAAAAAAGCTGGGATTCCTATCATAAAACCTGCAGCTCAGGGTGAAACGATATCCAACTATGGTGACATTGTTGTTAGCAGTGTAACATTGAAAGAAACGTGGTCTGGTGCCACGCGTGCGCGTATTGGTTTTGCTTCCCATCGTCTTATGCCTTATATTGCAGGGGGTATAGCCTATACACAGATGCAATATATCATGTCACTTTTATCAAAATCGCAAGAAGATTCGACAATTTTTGCTTCTGGCAATGTGTTAGATGAGACAAAAACAATGTTTGGTTACACTGTTGGTGGTGGTTTTGATCTTGCAATGACAGATAATATCATCATGCGTACAGAATATCGTTATTCAGATTTTTTTAAAAAGAAATTTGCAAACGATAACCTTAAAATCTCTTCTCAAACGCATGATGTTCGCTTTGGTATCGCTTATAAATTCTAAGTTTTGTAGAAAAATTGAACGATTAAAAAACCCTGTTAAAAACGGGGTTTTTTAATGCCCCTTTCCCCCTAAAAAGACGTAGATTCTAAAAACCAGTACTAAACTGTAAACAAATAGTCACGAAACAATAAAGCCTCTCCCTCTCTTAAAGCAAGCTCCTATCCTCTCTCCCCCTTTCATGTAATACATTTGGAATATAAAAGCTTTACCATCATACCATTGGGCGCCATCGTAAAATAAATGAGAGCCGTTATTTAAGAGATATTTCTTTAAAATAAATATGGATATTGTGCATCAATTGCAGTTTTATAAGATAATGTTGACTTGGCCTCCCCGCTCTTAAAGGATAAAGATTCTGAAAACCCATTTTAAACACCCATTTTTAAACACCATGTCCGTTTATAAAAACACAAAAACCCTTGGGGACTCTTGGGGGATTTTAGCGGGTTTCTTTGGGCTCCTCCGCATGGAATGCCTTTAAACCTAAAGCAAGACAAACACATTTAAGAATATCCAACACACACCGAAAAAATACTGTAACGTTTCAAGGAAGTATGCCCTATATTACCACACTTCAAACAACAGTATTTTACCGCTATTGTATGCCAGAGTGGAAAGAGGATATTGCGGTTCTCTGTTTATGTAATTTCTGTAACGGGGAGACAGCTTCATTTAGGAAGCACATGAAGTTTTCAAGGTAAAAACCAATTTCCAATCTTACCATTTCCCTCTGCTTTACAACTTTCAAAAGCCTCTAAAGCACTGTCTTTTAAAGAGAGGAGATTACGCGTTACCTCATGCTGGTGTTTCTCACGGATCTTTTTTGGATCACACCCTTCATATCATACGGCAGCGCTTCAAACCAAACACACTCAAATTCAAGATACTTGGGTTGCCAATTCACATGCGTGTTTTAAAGAAACAGCTCTCAAAACCCTCAAGCCCATTTTGCGACAGCACCCACAGGAATATAAAATCTATAGAGCAGCATCTCTACACTTCAATAAAAGTGCAAGCTGGCACCATCCATCATACACTTTACCTCCAATGATGCCCTTGAAACGGCATAAGAGGCATTTTTATTCATTTTTTGTAAAATTTCACTCCACGCGAGCTCATCTAGCTTGTAACATACAAGCGACATGATTTTAGTTGATTTACTATAAACAGACTTGAAATGAAAGAATCCTACGGTATTCGAGTTTTTTCATTCAACATGCAAAACATTGAAACGGTCTATAAATCCCACGTTTTATAACCCCCCATGTTTTATAAATCCCACGTTCTATAAAACAACGTGATGCGCCATAACAGGATAAAGGAAAATATTTATGAAGTGGTGCGGGTGGTCGGACTCGAACCGACACTCCTCTCGGAACCAGATTTTGAGTCTGGCGCGTCTACCAGTTCCACCACACCCGCACACTGCTATAAAAGACAGGACTATAAAAGACAGACTTGTCGATTATTCCTTTGCACTATATGAAGAAGAACAGATTCGTCAACAGAAGACTTCTCATTTTTTAAGAATTCATATCATTTTCTTATCTATTTTATGAAATACTTTCTTTATTGGATTTCTCTATCGGATTTATAGCAATCTCATTTGTAAAGTGTTTACCTCTTAAATTTATAAAAAGCCTCATGATATTAAACAAATTAAAGCTTTGGACGATTTCTTTAGCAAATCGGCGTACAGCACCACACTGGCTTGGTTTCATTGCCTTTATTGAAAGTTCTGTTTTTCCAATTCCCATAGATGTTTTATATATTCCGATGCTTCTTATCCATCAAAAGCGGGTTTATCGTTATGCTTTGATTGCGACGATCTGTTCTGTATTAGGAGGCATTGCCGGTTGGTTTATCGGACATTTTGCCTATGATACCCTTGCCAAACCCATTTTAGAAATTTATGGTAAGGTTGAAAGTTTTGAATCTCTGAAAAATAGTGCAACCCTGCAATTTCTCATCATTTTACTGATAACATCAGGTTTTTTTCATCTTCCCCCCATCAAGATTGTCACAATTTTGGCCGGTGTTATGAGTGTGCGTCTTGAACTTTTCATTCTTATTTGTATTTTTTCCAGAGGCGCTCGTTTTTATCTTCTCGCGTGGCTGATTAAACATTTTGGGCAAAAAGCAATGAATTTTCTAGTACAGCATTTTAAATGGATTGTTCTCATTGGTTGTGTTAGCCTCCTTTTAATTTATGGGATTTTCATAGCTTTTTTAAACAAGAAGCTTTTATAAGGAACAGACTTAATGGCATGCGTTTTGTCTTCTCACCCACTTTTACACAAACACCTTCATCTTGAACCCAGCAGAAAAGAACAAAGTTTATGGGCTTTTTTTCTCGCTTTTTGCTTGTCTGCCACAATAGGTATTGCCCTTGGTTTTGAATATTTCGGAGGATATCTTCCTTGCGATTTATGTCTCATAGAGCGTTTTCCTTATTATGGAGCCATACCATTTTTGCTCTTAGCAGGTTTTGGGGCATATTTTTTTCGCATAACTGCTTGGATACAACTTTTGTTTTTGTGTGTTTTTGTCTTAATGTGCATCAGCCTTGTTTTAGCCGTTTATCATGCGGGTGTTGAATATGGCTTTTGGGCAGCTCCCCTCAGCTGTGGTTTAAGCGCAGTCAGAAAAACCTCAGACATTAACCAGCTGCTTAACCAATTAAACAACATTCATCCCCCTTCTTGTTCTGAAGCATCCGCACGCTTTCTTTTTCTCTCATTTGCCGGTTGGAATGTCGTCTCAAGCCTATTTTTCTCCCTTATAAGCCTCTATATTACTTCAAAAGGGCTTCTTTCAGTCCATAAAAAACTCTAACCATAAAATAGAAACGAAACCGCGTGCACTCGTTCTCTCCAATAGCTTCCCCCTAACCAACAACCCTCCAGTCACCAATCCCCACCCAAAACCACCCCACCGCCAAACCAACCCACCAACACCAACGAGTCACCAACATCCCTCCTCTAGCGTTGTACTCAAAAGACAAAAATAAGCAGATACATCCATTTTATGGTTTCACCTCTCTGTACTTATAAGCAACATTTTGATAAAAACTCGTGATAGAAAAGCCGTAAAATAATAAGTGAGGGGACCAATAAATATAAATGGTCTGCTATGGCTGAAGATAAGAACACAGAGCCTTCTACCCTATCACCTATTTCCTTAGATATAACCAAACTTGAAGAACCATGTGTTATGATGGAACATGATCATAATGCATGGCGCGAGCATATAAAAGAAAGAGATTTAAATGCTCCTTACGAAAAACCACCTCATATAAAACCACGAATCAAATCGGCACCACGCATCAGACAAGTTTTTTGGTGTGATTTTCCTCATGATTCGATACTCCCTGAATTTTGGAAAAAGCGGCCTGTTTTAGTGCTTTCTAAGAATGCAAAATTATATGGAAATGTGACAGTTTTACCTTTTTCAACGAAATCACAACCCAATAATCCCGCTGCGTATCCAATACAATCTCCCATAGAGAATAAAAAAGCATGGATTATCTGCAATTATGTCACAACAGTTTCTGTAAGTCGTTTAAGTTGCTCACGTACCGTTCCAAGATTATCCTGCGAAGATTTTCATAAAGTTGTAGCTCTGATGCTCAAATATTTACCGCATTTACACTATTGACTTTTGAGAAAAATAAGTGTACCTATATCAGCATACACGGCATCAGTAATGGTGGCCGCTTCCCCGCAAGGGGAGATAGGAACGAAGGAGTGGGAAACCGCTCCTTTCGTCATTTTTGGTATTTTTTTGAAAACTGCCATTTTTTGCAACCTTCCCTAGAACATATCCAACATTCATTCTCCACCGTTGTTGTTTTGAAATATCTGCGATTTGGGATAAGCAGAAGACAATATCCACACCTTGGATCCGGTAAAGTTTCCCACGGAGATTACCGAGATGTTGTACATACTTATCATTTCATTGCACAAAAAATCGTTCTGCCGTTGCTTAAACTTTATATGATTTTCCGCAATGGGAATATCTTTCCAAGATTGAAAAAAGCTTCGCTTTATATGACCACACCTCAAACGATCGTATTTTACGAGATAACAAAGAAAATTCTGTAGTAAAACAGAAATCAACACCCAACCGATTTCTATCTCTTCACCAATAACAATTGTTTATTGCCCTAACCGCATTATTTCACCTGTCACACGACCTAACATAGCTTTGCAGATAGACTTTCTTCCTCTTCTCCTAGAAACGATCTATGTTAAGCTATTTTGGGATTTACTGCTAAATTGCTTATGCTTGCACTTTGAATACCTTTTTCTCATTATACAAAAGGTAGATAAAAAAATAATTTCGTTTATCAGCTTTATTTTAAAGACACACCTATTTTTACAGGATACGTTTTCCTTTCTATCAACCCTATCGCATTTAATACACTTGTCGTTTCTAAACATGAACAACCAAGCATCACAATGGAGCAATAGACTCTCATCACTTTCATGGGCACTTGCATTGACAAGAGATAAACAAGAGTATTGATCATCACACACGGAGCAAAAATCTATAGCGACTATGCCATAGACTTTCGCCACGCACGGGTTATTCTTAAAGCATATTTATGATGAGATAATCATTTATGACATCCTTTTTGTTGTGCCAAAGAACAGGTTTTGCTAACTAGTTTTACTATTGTGCAAATTTCTTAAGAAAAACTCTCACTGGGTCTATAGATAGCAAGATTTCTTTATGGAGAGCGCACATGACGCTCAGCTTTGACCTTTTCCATAACAAGGATAAGTTCAAATTTTAACCAACACGACAATACACCTACTCTAAACGATTTATGTACCACCTCATCCGCAACACATTGCCAAATATCCGTACATTTCCTCGAAAAATTTTCACACTTTTACGCATAGTAAAAAAAAGATTAACTTTAATCATGTTGCACTCCATTTTAATTGATTTGGATTTTAAAATGCCCAAAAAAATCAAACAAAAATAGAGAGGTAAGTTACGAAAACTACAGGGTAAATTTTACTGCCCCAAAATGTCTATTTTTCCCCGCCTGAACAGTCAGAGAAACACTATAAAAATTATTTTCATTGAAAAACAATTACTTATAATCTAGGGAAGAAAAGTAAAAATCTCCCCCAGAAAAAGAGATTATCTTCAGAATTATCAAAAAAAACAGCACAATTTTAGTGATCTTTTTATTTTTTTTCTTTTGATAAAAGAGAGCTGGCAGGTGTCTTAGGCGCCCCTCCGGTAGGTTCCCAATTCGCAACAGCCGCTAATTCCTCAATAACATCCTTTTTTAACTTACCATTTTTCTTATTGTGTAAATCATATTGATCAGCATTCTGTTGCAACCATTTTGCAAGCGTTCCTTTAACAGTTTTACCACCCTCAACCTCACTCACCGCTTCCCATGCCGCAACAATAGCAGCAAGCTTTGGAGCATAACGTGGATGCGTTGGATCTTGAAACGCATATTTTTGGTCCTTAGTCTCAGCAGAATCATCCTCAGGGAAAAAAAATGGAGGGTACAGACCACGCGATGAAAGCCATTCTTTTAAATCATCAACGCGAACATATGAGGAATCTGCATCTATAAAATCCGAAAAATTATAGTACGACCATTCTATCTCTAATCGATTGCTTTTTCCCGCTTGAACGATAGCATGATAGGCTGCACGAAAATTAGCAGTTTTCTCTGATGATACGGAAAGGTTATCTTCGTAAATATCACTTTTTTCTGGTTCTAATTTGTTGACAAACAAATACTTTCCTGGATTTAATCCAACTATTAAAAGCGCTGCCTGCAGTATTGTTAGTTTTTCAGAAAGCCGCCAAAATTTCAAACCATCACTATTTTCCATATATGCTCCCTTTTTTTCTGCACAATTTCGCTCTTTTTTAAAAACATCAAAAACGTTTGTTAACGCGTAGAGATTATGCACTTTTCATATTTCAACTCATCCCATACTTTAAATAAAAACACAGCACCCACACCCCTCCTTGTGATACACAAGAAAATGATTTGAATTGCTTCAATATAAGAAGTTTTGAAGTGAGAGGAAACCTACTGAATTTTGGGCTTTCATACAAGATATCAGGCAAGTTACAAGGCGATAAATGCCCCTTCATAAAGCATAAATTTTTATGCGTGATCAAACAATTTGATATGATAATATCTCTTTCATTTATGCACTCCCACCCTTAAACCTGCCCCTGCAATTACAGCACAAAAGATAATTCATTACATCAAATCCACCTAAATGCAAAAGCTGTAACAACGCTCAATGCGCGTAAATATCATAAGAATACTGTCTTACACCTCCACAAGCAGAATGAGTGGCGTAAAACTGTACAATAAAATGCCATGCCTATAATGAACCGTTCTAAAGACTGTCGCAACATTGAGAGCTAAAGTGTATGATGATGCCAGCTTGCTCTTTTATGAAGCGTAAAGATTAAGAAGACTCAATGGAGTTTATATTATTTCATGGAAATTTTGCGGCTCTACCCTTCTATACTCTTCACGGGGACCACCCTCGCGAAATGGGCTTTTGTCCCTTGAAAAAGGTCTCTTTTAAAGAATCATCTCAAATTCCAAGAACTGTTACAGTCTTTTGAACGCATCAAATGAATGATAGAGTCGTCCTATTTTTTTCCATATATTCACAATACATTGAAATGCTCCATTCAAACATCCCTTTAGCAAAATAAAGCACATTGTCTCTTAAATTTTTTCACGCAATTATTTCTTTCATGCGCCCCTCTCGTCTCCATTTGATAAATTTCCTTGTACTTTCTCAGCATCCCATCACCTTTTTTCTCAGTGCAACCTTTTTGTAATTTGTCAGTTTTTAACTTTTAGATTGACTTTCGGTTTATTTTTCTTATGTTTTAGAATTATTCTAAAGTGCAGAGGAACAGAAAATGTTGAGATCGTTTTTTTCATTTGTACAACGTAAAGCTCTGTCCTTTCGTTCAGCACAAAACGTGATACTTAAAGCGCTCAAAATAAAAGAGCAACATGCGGCGCTCTATTTAAAATATGCAAAAGCTCTAGAACCTTATTCCTCTAAGGAAGCCGCGGTTTTTACCGCCATGGGGCTTCAAGAGCTTAAAAATTATAAGCAACTTTTGTGCCTTTCTTGCCATAATCGTGCAAACACTATCGGTTCATTATGTGACAAAACTTCTCTTGTGAAAGGCAAGAACCGCCATCCCTCCCAAAAAACAACAGCGGCAAATCACACCATAAAAGAAACTTCGAAAACGCAAAGACAAACACTTTTGACTTGGATTCAACCAGGTCTTGCAGGATTAATGGATGGCTCTGTCTCCACCCTTGCCCCCATTTTTGCCGCAGCTTTTGCCACGGGAGACACGCATCAAACTTTTTTGATAGGGCTCTCAGCTTCAATTGGTGCGGGACTTTCAATGGGTTTCACAGAAGCAGCCCATGATGACGGAAAATTATCAGGGCGTGGTTCGCCATTAAAAAGAGGTCTTGCCAGCGGCATTATGACAACATTAGGAGGACTAGGCCATACTCTTCCCTATTTGATCAGCTCTTTTTATGTAGCGACAATTATTGCTTTTATCATTGTTTTTTTCGAACTCGGCGCCATCGTCTGGATTCAGAACAAATACATGTCCACTCCCTTTTGGCGCGCCTCTTTACAGGTCATCATTGGTGGTGCTCTGGTTTTTGCCACGGGTATTCTTATCGGTAGTATCTAAAAATCTTATCTGTAACCATAATTTAGATCTCAAATAAGCGCATGCCCCTAGGCATAAGCCATCCTTGATGATGCCATTATTGAAAAATGCCATTGATAATGTTAGGTGGTGTTGTGGAATATTTTAAGTCAGTAAGAGATGATAAGCAAGCTCTGGGGACAACCTATATCCACACACCTTTATCGACTTGGTTTTATAGATATCTTTTGTTAAAGTATCATTTTCTTCTAGACCTCATATTTTGGAAATGCCTCAATCATGTCGCACACTGAAACCAACGCCCCTCTAAACAATCATCCTGTCTCTTCTCAATCTTCACATGCCCAGACTTTATTTGTTCAGCGTCTTGCACACGGACAAGGTTTAGAACTTCCTTGCTACGCGACAGCGGGTTCTGCGGGTCTTGATCTACGGGCAGCAATTGGAGAAGAAGAAACGCTTGTTCTTGCCCCTGGGCAGCGGGCACTTATTCCAACAGGTCTCATTTTTCATTTATCACTTGGGTTTGAAGCACAAATACGTCCACGCTCTGGCTTAGCCTTAAAACACGGCATCACATGCCTCAACACTCCAGGAACAATTGATAGTGACTACCGTGGTGAAGTCAAAGTCCTTCTTATCAATTTAGGACAAGAAGACTTTTCCATCCAACGGGGCATGCGCATTGCCCAAACAGTCATCGCCCCCGTATCCCAAGTTAATGTTTGCACCATTGAACCAGAGCAAAATACCCAAAGCCATATAGAGAGCCGTGGAACAGGAGGTTTTGGTTCAACGGGACACACTTAAGAAGCTCTGAAAAATCGCTTCTCTCAAAATAACACACATACTTATTCCAACCACTCTTTCACTGGAAATTCTTTGAGCTTTTAAAATGCAGAGGGAATGCGCATTTGCTTTCAAAGTTTTTTCACTAAACGCACCTCTAAACAAGCATCTCTCAATTACGTCTCGTGCGCTATACAAAACTTCATTATCACCAGATACCCCTCCCCCATAACAAAAACATTGGCATTAAACATTGAGAGCTCACACACCGCTGGTAATGTCGACAATCTATACATCATATTGATTTATAATAATAATGAATTGTCTTGCAACTTAAATGAGAAATCTCAATACTGTAAGATTGTTTCATGGCAAGCCTATTTATATTAAATCAATCAAAATCATGTTTCTCACATTCCAAACGTGGCTAGCATGCAGATAAAAACTGAAAAAATTCCTACAATAAATAGCACTATCACAACATTGGGAAAAAATATAAATACGATAATGGTGCTCGCTTGCTCTTTTGTTAAGCATAAAGATGGTGATGTTTGATAGTTTTTTTATTATGTTACGGGGGCTTTAACGTTGTAGCATTTATGAACACCGCCGCAAAAAAGGCTTTAAGATGTATTAAGACACACAACAATCGCCCTTGGCTATTTTTCTTGATCGCACCTCTTGCGGCAAGATGAGTAGAGCTTAATCCTAAAAAAAACGATTCAATATATGAACCCCCTGCATAATATCAAACCCATGCGTATTTGGTTTAATAAATCCACGGAACCCTCATCAATTTCACTCTACGACTTTGAGTAATATGCTTTGCTTCCTGCAACAAAGGCTGTTTTTTTATCACTAATCAGAGACATCGGCTGGAATATTAGCGTTTCCCGCAGGGCTCGTTGTTACGGCATCCACACGCCCCACAACGTTACCACCCGCTCCATCGACAGCAGCATCCGCTACCCCTGTTGTTTTATTATTGATCTCACCTCTTGAGACAAGATTGGTAGAGTTTTGCAATCCTACAAGACCGATTTTATTATATCCAGCCATGCGTATTTGATTTAATAAATCGATGACAGTACCATAATCAATTTCGCTATCCGCTTTGATTAAAATTTTTGCCTCTAAATTTTGCGTAGTTTCCCTCAACAAAGCTTCTCTCAAAGCTGCTTGTTCTACAAGATGATCACCAATGTAAAGAGAACGATCTTTTTGCAACGTAACATAAAGAGGTTCATCAGACTGAACCACTGAAGGTGCTTGAGTTATAGAAGGAAGCTGAACGGAAATGACAGACGTTGCCAAAGGCGCTGCAACCATAAAAACAATAAGCAACACCAATACAACATCAATAAAAGGGGTCACATTGATTTCACTTTGCAACCCACTCTCGTCTATATCCCAATCATTATTAAGGCTTGCTTTCATTTTTTATGACTTTTCTGTTGTCTTTGCCTATCAAGTTCACGGCTCAAGAGCCTTTCAAGAGCAGCAGCGATATCGCCTAAATCACTGCGATAACCACTCAAAGCACGCATAAGGCTATTATACATAACAACGGCGGGAATAGCCACAAAAAGCCCAACAGCCGTTGCGAATAAAGCTTCAGCAATTCCAGGCGCCACCACATCAAGTCGCGTTGTTTGAGACTGAGCAATCCCAATAAAAGAGTTCATAATTCCCCAAACAGTTGCAAAAAGACCAACAAAAGGAGCAATTGCGCCAATAGTTGCAAGAACAGCACTTCCACATGCAACACGGCGTGTAGCAGCCAGCAAGCAGCGTGACAAAAGTGAATGAACCCTTTCTTTTAAACCTTCATGAACATCGCGAACCCTAGCATCACGAACATCGCGGGAAACATCTTCATATTGATTGCTCTCCTCATAAAAGAGAATATCTTCAATCGTTTGTGCCCTTTCCCCTGTACTGGTTTTTTCACCAGAGCTTTCGTTTATCCCTTCAGGAGCAGAAAAATGAACCTGTTGTGCAGAAAGATACACCTCTTTAAGGACTTCTTTGAGAAAAAATACACCAGCCCCTTTGCTTTCTTTCAAGCTAGCTGCCAAACGCGTAAGAGTCTGAGCATTTAGAACCAATTGAAGTTCATGACGTACTCTTCGTTTTACCAAAGTGATCTCAACAATTTTCACAAAAGCAATTGTCCAAGACACAAGTGAAGCAAGTAACAAAATAATGATAACCGCTTTCACCACCCAATCAGCAGCCATAAACATAGAAAGAGGAGAAAAATCATGCACTGTCAATACAGCAGACATATTATCTAAAGGTACTGTTTCAGATTCCATTTTTATCTCACATTCTTGTGCTCTTATCTTTATTTATGAGCTGGGTCGTCACCCCGCATAGCATCACTGTTCCAAAATGCCACGACCCTTTTAACGTCACTTGTGTATTCCTCTTAAGAAAGAAAACTTGATAAATCAAGTATAGTTTTATTCCACAAGCTCTCTCTTAATTCTAAAGAAATCACTCAAGAAATTTTTCTCTAACAATTCAACAAGTTTATCTTACTCAATCAATTTATTGCATAAATTAGGCAAAATAATAAAGTTACAAGAAATATCGCATATAATATTTTCATTTATAAGAATAATTTATCATCATTCCTGTTAAATGAATTCCTCATATCGCAAAGCTTCTTTCATTTCAGCGGCTCTTTTAAATCCAACAAAATATTTGCTTACATGAAACAAGCAGCAAAAATATCATAAAATCCTCGGAGAAAAGGATATGCACTTCTCTAACAACCAGTGCACTAAAGTACCTTCTATCCAAATAAAAATATACCTTTTTTAAAAAAAGAACTATCGCAATATCTTAAACTGACCAAAAGTATAATGGGAGAGCGCGTGTTGCCCCCAAATACATAGAGAACAAAGAGCCGCAATATCATTTCTTTTTCTTTGCTTCAAAAACATAAAAATGACATTATTTCTGCCGCAAACTCACAATAACCGTGTTTTTTACCTGTCACAAGCCTAAAAAATAAACCTCAACACGCTTTTAAAAAACTTTTATAAAAAATGTGCCATGAGAAACTGAAGAATGGTGCTAAATTCTTGCAAAAGCATAAGACAATTTTTAACAAATGCGACCCTTTACAGACAGAGCATATCGTATAGGAAAGATTTATTTTATCAAAAACAGTTTTAAATTCGACAAAATGAAAGGAACCAAAAAAAGCTTTTGGCGTTACTCAAGCAGTGAAAATTTTCACTCCAATGCAAATGATCACTATGAACACACCAATACAAATATAATGAATCAAGAGGGAAAAATACCATGGCCCATAATAAAACAACACAGCACGATAAATCAGCCGTAGAAAAAGACCAACAAAAAGACCTACAAGGACAATTAGAAAAGTTACGCACTGAAATTTCAGGGATTACCTCAACCCTAACAGATCTTGGTGCAAACAAATTCAACGCCGCCAAAGACAAAGCAGAAAAACTATATCACTCAGCGAAAGAAAGTGGTGAAGACATGATGTCTCAAGCAAAAGATAAAATCAGTGATCTTGAACAAACCATGAATCAATGCGTTCGCAAAAATCCTGGCAAAAGCGTTTTGTTTGCCGCAGGGATTGGTTTTATTCTTTCTCAATTACTACGTCGTTAAGCAATGCATAAGTTTATCGCTCCTCTTTTAAACCATCTTGTCGGTGGAGGGCTTAAAAGCACAGTCAAGCAAGTACGCCTTCAAGCAATTTTCTATGGGTTTATTGGCATTTCATTCTTCATGTCTTTGCTTTTTTTATGTACCATCGGTTTTATTGCGTTATGTTCTGTTATGAAGCCTCTTGCCGCCGCTAGTATCATGTTTTTAATTTGTCTTTCTCTTGCGGGATTAGGTCTTATTATCAGTCGCATTCTCAAAACTTATCAACGCTATGACCAACAAAAAAAGACAGAAGAACAACGCCATAAACTCATGACAGATGCGACCGTTTCCAGCCTTGCAGCTCTCAGTCAACATCTCCCTTTTGCCAAATTGAGTGTTCCCATACTCGGACTTGCAACTTATTTTCTGTGGAAAAAAGATAAAAAAGACCGCTTTTCAGAGTAAAATATGTAAAACTGTCATTCTAAATCCCCCCTCAATGTGCTTTCTTTTGTTATAAAAGAAAGCACATTTTTTCCTCATAGCCTCTTTAGCTTCTTCAAAAGCCTGAAAAAATCCCCTTCATTTTGGTTAAAAATTCCATAGAACCGCTTCCCTTTCAGATTGCAACCCATGTTTCATGAACATGGCAACATGAGGCAAAGCTTGCGTTAGAAGTCCTAGTTTAATTTGAAGCAATGTAGTATTTTTTTAAGAAGAGATAGTTTATTTCTGCCTCTCTCTATTTTTTCATAAGCCTTTTTTCATGACCAAAGGTCACATCAGTAGTTTGCATGTGTTCATATTTTCTGAACACTCATGTTTGTTACAATGACTATTTTGTTTAGGGGAAAAAACGCGCTCTCCCATAGCGCTGTAGTGAGCAACCTATATGCGTAAGCGAGCTTTAAACACAACAAATTTCCATAACGAACATTGTCCACCAAGGAGTGCGTGGATTATAATTAACTTTTTTCTGATAAGATTTGCAGTAGAATATTGTCTTGATTTTTAAATAGCGCTTAAGAGGACGCTTTATCAATAATGGTCAATGGGATTATAGCTCCCATGATCTCTTCGCCAATCTTCTGGTTGTTGAAATTGGCTCGACCATAAACCGTTTTGTGCTTTTTGAGCAGCAGATTGTAGAGTTTTATAGTCTGCTGGGGATGGAAAATGATGCTGATCTTTTGTCAACACCATCAACCCTTCTGCCAGCCCCAAACGTGCCAGATCAACCCCATCTACAAAACATTGTGCATAATGAACCTGTTGAATGACACGTGCTTGCCGACAAGTAACATTTTTATCGATTGTTTTTGAGACAAGCCAAGCAGTAACAAAAGCACCACATGGCCACTTAACTCCGTTGCGTAAGGCAAATTGCCTCATTTCACAGCTTTCCACACCATATAAGCGGATATCACGGATAATCTTTTTTCTCCATCCATCATCCACGAGCGTGATCATTTTAAAGGTCACACCACTTGTGACCTGTATAGCACCGGAATAGACCGGCACATTTTCTTCATAAAATTGTGATGCGATTGGTTCTGGATGCAATACCACATTTTGTTGGATTGCGTCTTGTTGGTTTGCATAATCTATCAATTGTGACTTCGGATTTTGAACGGGGTTTTCTATTGTCTTTTCTGTTCCTTTTAAAAAAGAATTTTGAGTAAGTTGTTCATTATTTTTAATTAAATAAAAGTATCCTAAAATAATAATAAAAATTAAGACAATATATTTAGGCGCTTCTCGAAGATATTTTAAAAGTATCATTTTGAATATTACTATATTTTTTGTTCATTAAATTAATAAAAGATTAAATATTATTAATTTATCGATAGAAAAATTTATTTTTTTCATTTATATGATTCCTAAATAATATTTTGAATATTAATTTTTCTATCAACTTAAACATAAAGCGGGGAATTTTTCATGAAAAACATGAATAATTTGTTCAGTTGTGAACATACCTTACAAAAAACTATTCTATCCAACACCCAAAAGAAATGGTTAACAACAGCATTGATGCTGTTTATTGCCTTCATCGCACTGAGTGAGCCAGCATTTGCCGCAGGTGACTTTGGTAAAGTTGACGATGCGCTTAAAAAAATAATTGAAGCTTTAACAGGAAACATTGCAAAATCGATTGCGACGATTGCGGTTGCTGGTATTGGGCTTGCATGGATTGCTGGTTATGTTGAAATGCGTAAAGCTTTTTTTGTTTGTGTTGGCATCGGCATTGTTATGGGTGCATCGCAAATCGTATCAATGCTTTCCTAATTAAACTTTGCCTTTCAAAGCCATGAAAGAGCACGATAAGCTAACAGAAGATACGTTATTTCTTGCTTGCACGCGCCCTGCAATGATTGCGGGCGTGACGGTGGAAGCTATGGGATTAAATGGGATAGGAACGATGATATTGTTCATTATGGCGGGCAATATTTTTCTTCTAACCTTTGGTGTGATGCTGCATTTCATATTCAAGGAAATCCTAAAGCATGACCATAACAAATTTCGTATTCTTCTGACATGGCAAAAGACATCTATTTTTGCCAGAAATTCGAGTCTATGGGGTGGGGGAAGTATTTCTCCATTACGATTAATTCGTAATTATGAGGAATTATAATGAATAGAACAGAGCGCAAACGTGAAAAGCAGCCAGAGGCGATTATCCCTTACGTGCGCCATGTCAACAAACACATCATTGCGCTGGATTCACGCGCTCTCATGAGCGTTATTAAACTTGAAGGCATTAACTTTGAGACAGCGGATATTATTGATCTGAATGTGCTTCACGAACAACTCAATAATCTTTTTAAAAACATAGCGGATGAACGGATAGCGCTTTATAGCCATATTATCAGAAAGCGTGAAACGATTTATCCGGATGGGACTTTCAGATCGGCATTTGCCAAGCAATTAGATGATAAATATCGCGAGCGGATGGTTTCACAGGAGCTTTATCGCAATGATCTTTATCTTTCGATTTTGTGGAATCCACACGTTGATCAAACGGATAAATTAGTGGAATTTTTCAAACGTTTAGGCAAAGCCAAGCAAGAAAAGACAGAAGTTGATGCAGAGTCCATTCGCAAGCTTGAAGATATTACCACAGATCTTATTCAAAATTTAGAGCGTTATGGTGCAAAAAGACTGAGCCTTTATGAACATGAAGGTAATATTTATTCGCAGCAAAGTGAGTTTATCCACCAATTGGTGGGAGGTCGTCGTGAACGGATCCCTCTCACATGGGGGACGATAGCTTCGACTGTTTACTCAGACCGTCTCATTTTTGGGAAAGAGATCATAGAAATACGCACCGAGGCGGCACAGCGGTTTGCGGGCATGTTTGGTTGGAAAGAATATCCAGCAAAAACCAGGGTAGGCATGGCGGATGGTTTGCTCACCCTTCCCTTTGAGTTTATTTTCACCCAATCTTTTGTTTTCAAGAGCAAAAACATTGCCAAGCAAATTATGGGGCGCAAACAAAACCAAATGGTCAATGCAGGAGATCGAGCAGGTTCACAAATTATGGAACTGGATGATGCGCTTGATGATCTTGAATCCAATCGTTTTGTTTTAGGGGAACATCATTTATCATTGGCAGTTTTTGCTGATACGCCGCAAGAATTAGCGGATAATCTTGCAAAAGCGCGTTCTCGTCTTACAGATGGTGGGGCTGTGATTGCGCGGGAAGATTTAGGGTTAGCGGCGGCTTGGTGGGCACAATTGCCTGGCAATTATGCTTATCGCACCCGCTCTGGTGCAATAACAAGCCGCAATTATGCAGCGCTTTCTCCATTTCATTCTTTTCCGGTTGGAAAAATAGATGGCAATGTGTGGGGACCAGCGATAGCTTTGATGAAAACCTCTGCTGGTTCACCGTTTTATTTTAACTTTCACTTTGGTGATTTAGGCAATACGTTTGTTTGTGGTCCCTCTGGTTCTGGGAAAACGGTTATTGTCAATTTTCTTTTAGCGCAACTTCAAAAGCATGATCCCAATATGGTCTTTTTTGACAAAGATCGGGGTGCAGAACTTTTTGTCAGAGCGGGTGGCGGCACTTATATGCCCTTGAAGAATGGTAGACCGACAGGCATAGCACCGCTAAAAGGCTTAGACTATAACAATCCAGCAGATAGAGTTTTTTTACGCCAATGGATTATCAAGCTTGTTTCGTCTGAAGATCAAAAGATCAGTGAATCAGAAAGACAAGATATTTCTGCTGCTGTTGACCAACTTGCCTTATTACCCAAAGAACAACGGACGATCTCTGCCTTACAAATGTTTTTTGACACCACGCATAGGGAGGGGATATCGGGTCGTTTAGAAAGATGGTGTAAAGGCAATGCCTTAGGGTGGGTTTTTGACAATCCTGATGACGACATTGGCATTGATGCAAAATTTATTGGTTATGACATGACGGATTTTTTAGACAATAATGAAATTCGTCCACCATTGATGATGTATCTTTTTCATAGAATTTTATCTCTGATTGATGGGCGTCGTATTATCATTGTCATTGATGAATTTTGGAAAGCCTTAGAGGATGATTCCTTTAAAGCCTTTGCGCAAGACAGGCTGAAAACTATTCGTAAACAAAATGGTTTGATGTTGTTTGCAACGCAATCTCCCAAAGATGCGATCAATTCGACCATTGCTCACACCATTATAGAGCAATGCCCCACACAAATTTATTTTCCTAATCAAAAGGGCAATCATGGGGATTATGTAGAAGGTTTTAAATTATCGGACAGAGAATTTAACCTGATACAATCAGAATTAAGCCGTGAGTCACGGCGTTTTCTCATCAAACAAGGACAAAGTTCAGTTGTAGCAGAACTAAATTTACGCGGCTTTGATGATGAAATAGCCATTTTAAGTGGCACCACCAAGAATATTGAACTCCTAGAGACCATTATGGATGAAGTTGGACAATCTCCAGAAAAATGGCTTCCTATTTTTCAAGAAAGGTCAAAGCAATGAAAAAACTTTTATTGGCAACAGCCGTCTATGCAGCTTCATTTGGCTTTCAAACAAATGCCTTTGCCATCGTGGTATTTGATCCCACAGCTGCTGCTAACATGGGAGAACAAATTCGGAACAGCATGCAACAACTTAACAAATTGCAAGAACAAGTTCAACAAGGCAAACAACAGCTTGACCAATTAAAGAGCCAACTCGATCAAGCGAAACAATTATATAACTCCTTAAATGTCAAGCCTGACATTTCGGGATTGAAAGAGATGTTTAACAAGCAAGGGAGCAGTGGCGCCCTTCCTTCAGACTTTAACCACTTTCAACAATCGATGGGCAGCGGCGGTGGCGGCGGTGGCGGCGGTGGTGGCAGCAAAAACACGCAAAAATGGCAAGAAGAACTCTTATACAAAGAGCCCGCGGGGGGCGCTGGATCAAAAGAGGCAGCAGATGCTTTTTACGCACAAGAAGTGAAAAAAGCGCAACAGAACACGATAGGACAAGCGGCAAAAGGCCAAGATGTCTACGAAGAAGCCAGTGAAACACAAAAAACCATTAACAAGCTCCTTGATGAACTTGGAAGTACTAAAGATGCGGGTAAAATTCAAGGCATTCAAGCACAATTATCAGCGATACAAGCAAAACTCCAAACACAAGTTCTCCAAATGCAAGCCGCCGCAATGATTCAACAAGCGGAGTACAAAGCTGCCGAACAACGAGCTTACGAAGAATTTGCAGCGCGATATGCAGATTATGCCAAAAAACTGCGTGGTCAATAAACGAAAAAAAGAGGGGCTTGAACATGAACAAGATCATCATAACAACATTGCTACTTTGCACAGGGCTCATCACCGCTGGATGTGAAAAAACCTACAGCGTCGCAGAATTTAAAAAAGATAAAAAATTATTTGAAGAATGGGCTGTGAGATGTGGATGGTCAGGAACTTCAAAAAATTGTGAAAATGTAAGAGTAGCCGATCACGAACTTGCGGCAGAACGCAGGAAAAAGGCTGAAGAAGAATGGGAAGCTGAAAAAAAAGCAAGAGAACAAGCCGAACGAGAAGCAGAAGAGCGCGCTAAAGCAAAACAACAACAGGACAGTCATTAATCATGAATAAAATTCTCATAACAACATTACTGCTTTGCACAGGGCTCATCACCGCTGGATGTGAAAAAACCTATAGCGTCGCTGAATTTAAAAAAGATAAAAAATTGATGGAAGAGTGGGATGCTAGATGTGGATTCGCAGGAACTTCAAAGAATTGTGAAAACATGCGGTTAGCATTTTTAGAACTTCAGAAAGAATATGAAGCAAAAGAAGCAGAAAGAAGTCGTAAAATTGCAGAAGAAAATCGCAAAAGATATGAAGAATTTGAAGCTGAACAAAAAGCCAGACTTGAAAAAATGAGAGCTAATACTAAGAAAATACTAGCTGAACAAGAAGCAAAACGACGTGCTGAGGAAGAACAAGAAGCAAAAGAGCGCGCGGCAGAAGAACAACAGAATAATAATTAAGACATAATGAAGAGCGGAGCATCTCAATGGCAGTAGAAAGCAAAGGCATATTTTCTTATATCGACAATATGTTGATGGAGCCCCTCACAGAGACAATGGATAGCACCATTACACATCGCTATTGCGCTTTAGCTGCTCAACTTAAAGAACCTTACAGACTATACAATAGATTTATGGCAAGATTATGTCGCTGCCCTAGATTTATCATCACTGGTTATAAAAACCGATAACCTAGCATAATTTAAAAATTGTGCTCAAACCTTGTAAAACTGAAAGGAAAAAGGGGAAATATTGATGAATAAAGTTCTCATAACAACATTGCTACTTTGCACAGGGCTCATCACAGCTGGATGTGAAAAAACCTACAGCGTCGCAGAATTTAAAAAAGATAAAAAATTGATGGGAGAGTGGAATGCGAAATGTGGATTTGCAGGAACTTCAAAAAATTGTGAAAACCTAAGATTAGCACAACTTGAACTTCAAAAGGAATATGAAGCAAAAGCTGAAGAGAGAATTAGGGAACACAACGAAAACATGCGTAAAGCGCAGGAAGAATTTGAAGCCGAAATGCGAGCTGAACATGAAAGAAGGCAAGCCGAAATAGCAAAAAAAGAAGCTGAACTAGAAAAAAGAAAGGCTGAAGAAAAAGCAAAAGAACAAGCCGAGCGAGAATCAGAAGAGCGCGCTGAAGAAAAACAAAAAGCAAAACAACAAAATAACGATTAAATTATAAAAACACACAATGAATAGCGGAGCATCTAAATGGCAGTAGAAAGCAAAGGCATATTTTCTTATATCGACAATATGTCGATGGATCCCCTTACAAAGACAATGGATAGCACCACTACACATCACTATTGCGCTTTAGCTGCTCAACTTAAAGAGCTTCGTACACTCTATAATATATTTATGGCAACATTATGTCTGTGCCCTAGATTTATCATCACTGGTTATAAAAAACCGATAACACAAGCATAATTTAAAAATTGTGCTCAAACCTTGTAAAACTGAAAGGAAAAAGGGGAAATATTGATGAATAAAGTTCTCATAACAACATTGCTACTTTGCACAGGGCTCATCACTGCTGGATGTGAAAAAACCTATAGCGTCGCAGAATTTAAAAAAGATAAAAAATTGATGGAAGAGTGGAATGCTAAATGTGGATTCGCAGGAACTGCAAAAAATTGTGAAAACTTAAGATTAGCACAACTTGAACTTCAAAAGGAATATGAAGCAAATGCTGAAGAGAGAATTAGGGAACACAACGAAAACATGCGTAAAGCGATGGAAGAATATCGAGCCGAACTACGAGCTAGACATGAAAAATGGAAAATTGATTTTGAAAAAAGGCAAGCTGAAATAGAAAAAAGAAAGGCTGAAGAAAAAGCAAAAGAACAAGCCGAGCGCGAAGCAGAAGAGCGCACTAAAGCTAAACAACAACAGAATAATAATTAAATCAGAAATAATCGTATTTGCAAAAATTAGATAGAATGGACGTGCAATGGCATTCGAAAAAATAGATTTCTTTACCACGGCAGAAAATATGTTAATAGAACCTATTATGCAAATAATGAACGAAACCACCGCAAATCTCTCATCGGGTTTAAGTGCTCCGCTTAAAGCATCATGTACAATCTACATTATATTTATGGGGTACAATATCATCTCAGGGCGTTCTTCCATGCCACTGTGGGAATTTATAGTGACAGCTTTCAAACTTGGCATCATTGTTTCACTCGCCACAAACGCTGCTCTTTATAATGAGTGGGTCGGGGATTTATTTTTCAATAGTCTTCCTAATGCCATTGCACATGCCACACAAGGTACAATACACTCAGATAAAAATATATGGGATGATCTGTTAAACAAAGCTGTTGCACATGTTTTTGATGAAGCAAAATCTGCATCATGGCTTGCATTGGGTGCGTATCTTGTTGCTTGGATAGTTGGTTTTGCCTGTTACGTGATTGCTGCTGTTTTTTGCATAATTGGTTTTATCGTCACAATGTTTGCTAAGCTGGGTTTATTTCTCGTCATATCAGTAGGACCGCTCTTCATAAGCCTCTATATGTTTTCATCAACAAGAAGGTTTACAGAGGCATGGTTAGGACAAGTTGCAAACTTCATCATACTTCAGATATTAGTCATCTTGCTTGGTGGTATGTATGTCAAACTTGCACTGAAAATCTTTACAACAAACATTGTAGATATCATGTTTTCCTTTGGCGCATTTATGGTGGTTGGCCTTGGTGGTATTTTTCTTTTCTTCAATTTACCTAGCATGGCTTCCGCTTTAGCCTCTGGGGGTGCCTCCCTTACAGGCTCAGGAGGAGCTAAAACAATAACGAATGGTGTAAAAAAATTAGCATCACTATTAGCAAAGGCTTAAGTTCAAATGCGGGAATTTAAAAAAATTGGGGTCATCTTACCATTTCTCTTTCTCAGTGGCTGTGTGTCTTCACCAAACACACTGAAGTCACTCCCAAAGTGTGATGGATATTCTAAACGTCCACTCAACAGATCAATGTGGAATTGGGAAGGGAAAAAACCCACGCCCACGCCCATTATCATCAGTAACAACGCCCCTTCACCCCTAAAAGAAGGGAAGCTGGAAATGCTTCTGGCACAAAAACTAACGGATGAAGAAATCAAATCTTACAAAAATTGCGGGCAAAAAGCATGAAAGAAAAAGATATAGAACAATACATTGCTGAAGCACGCTCGTTCGATCAAGATCGCATGCTCGCCTCACGCCGCACCACCCGCGTCTCGCTTGCCATTGCCGGCATCGCAGTTGCTGTTGCAATAATGTCTTCTCTCGCGGTCATCACCCTCACACCCCTTAAAACCGTGGAACCTTTTGTCATCCGTGTGGACAATTCAACCGGCATCACTGAAGTTGTGGAAGCCTTAAAAGAAGGTCCCACCAATGTCGACGAAGCAATCACACGCTACTTTGCTGCAAAATATGTCCGCTCCCGTGAAGGCTTCACCACAGAAGAAACACAACACAACTTCCAAACCGTCTCCCTCCTCTCTTCTTCTGAAGAACAGGAAAGATTTGCCAGCTGGTATGGAGCAAGAAATCCCCAAAGTCCTCAAATTCTCTATAAACACGCCGCTGTTACAATAACAATAAAATCAATCTCCTTTATCAATGACGATGTTGCCCAAGTGCGTTACTACAGAACCATTCATGACAACGACAACAACAAAGAATTCATCACCCACTGGGTTGCAACACTTACCTTTGAATACATCAATGCCCCTATCTCTGTCCAAAACCGTTTGATAAATCCTCTAGGGTTTATTGTTAGTGAATATAGAACCGATCCGGAAGTGGTCAACTGATCATGACAAAAAAAATTCTTTTTCTCATTCTTAACATCGCTATTACCCTTTCTTTAACGCCTAGCCATGCCAGTATTTTTCCCACTCGTGCGCCAAGCGATAGCCGCATTCGCTTTATCAACTATGATGCCTATAATGTCACAAAAATTATTGGCTCCATACGCTCATCGGTACAAATAGAATTTTCTCCCAATGAAGAAATTGCCCATGTAGCGATTGGCAACAGCGTTGCATGGGAAGTCGCCCCTGCTGGCAATATTCTTTTCCTAAAAGCGCGGGAAGTCCAACCCATTACCAATCTCCAAGTCGTCACCACAAAGCTTGATGGCTCAAAGCGCTCCTATCAATTTGAACTCATGGTCAAAGATGGAGAAATTTCATCTGGACAAGAAACATATTTCCTTGTGAAATTTCGCTACCCACAAGAAGAAGCAGAACAAAGAAGACTCGCAGCCCTTATGCGACAAGAAAAACAACAAGCCCAGCGCATTGATAATGTCTTCAACGCTTCTGAAACCTACGGACCACGCAATTGGGCTTACACCGCTCAAGGCTCTATCACTCTTGAACCCTCCTCCGTTTATGACAATGGCAAAACCACAACATTTACATTTCCCGACAACCAAGAAATCCCTGCCATTTACATTGTCAGCAATGACGGTACAGAAGCGCTGGTTCCCAAAACCACAAGAGGCAACATGGTGATTGTCCATGCCATTAGCGCACGCTTCACCCTAAGACAGGGAAAAAACGTCCTATGCGTCTTTAACGAAGCCTATCAACCAAAAGGCACAAATCCAAATACCGGAACAACCTCACCATCTGTTGAACGTAAAATTGCATCAGATCTTTAAATAAGCGGGAATTGAAGGGGACAACACATGAGTGATAAACCAATCATCGAAGATCGCGGATCTATTGGGGATGGCAAAAACAATAGCGCCAAAACCGCTGGCAAAAAAATAGTTGTCGCAATCGCCTGTATAGGAATCTGCGGCTATGTGCTCTGGAACATCTTATCCACTCCCACAGAACAAAAAGACACCGCAAAAGCTCATAAAAAACAAGCACAAAACTTTCACAATTCCCTCGCCCCTTTAGAGCTTGCGCCCTCTGACCCGCGTGCCAACATAGCACCAATAACCTTACCACCCCCACAACCACTCGCACAAGAACCCAAAAAAGATGACCCACTACTTGATGCCGCAAGACGCGCCCCTGTTTTAGCTTTTGCCAAAGGTTCTAAATCTCAATTAAAAGACATTGTCAACACGACTCTCAACCCCTTTGAAAAATTCCATGCCCTCGAAAATCTCGCGAATGCGCAAAATTCTCCTGCCCTTCAAGACACACAAAATTTTGCAACCCTATTAAAGCCTACCAAAACAGAAGAAACAAAAGCAAAACTCATCGGCAATAGGAACTTTATCATCGCCATGGGAACCTCTATCCCCTGTATCTTAGAAACCGCATTAAACAGTGAGCAACCAGGCTTTGCAAGCTGCATCATCAACCGTGATATCCTCTCTGACAATGGGCGCGTTGTTTTGCTTGATAAAGGAACCCAAGTGATTGGCGAATACCGCGGAGGGATAAAACAAGGTCAATCTCGCCTCTTTGTGCTCTGGACAAGAGCAAAAACCCCAACCGGTGTCATCATCGACCTTGCCTCACCCGCAACCGACAGTTTAGGCAGAGCCGGTTTTGATGGCAACATCAACACCCATTGGTGGGAACGCTTTGGCTCTTCCCTTTTACTCACCGTTATTGATGGTGCCACAACAGTTTTAACAAATAAAATAGTAGGCAATTCCAATAAAGAAGGTTCAAACAACTCTGGAGGTGGCGGTTTTGAAGGCGCAAACAACACTGGAAAAGAGTCCGCCAGTATTGCTCTTGAAAATCAAATCAACATCCCTCCTACCTTAGAAAAATTTCAAGGCGAACTCGTCAACATTTTCGTAGCAAAAGATCTCGATTTTTCCTCTGTCTATAAACTAGTCGTAAAGAGCAAAAGAAATCGCTCTACTCCCAGCTATTCCTTTTTTCATTAAGCCAATAAAGTCACATTATGCCATCAGCAAAAAATGCAGAACGCGCCTCCATCGTTTTAACAAAATTAAAGATCTTAGATGACTTCCTCAATAATGACAATTTATTTGAAATTGTTATCAATCGCCCTGGCGAAGTAATCGTTGAGGGTCCCAATGGTTGGCAAACCCACATCTTAAAAGAGCTAACCTACAGCGAACTAGAAGGGATTGCAAAAGTTGTTGCTGCCTACACAACACAAAAAATCAGTGTAGAAAACCCCGTTCTCTCCGCAACACTGCCAAACAACGAACGCATACAAATTGTTATGCCTCCAGCTGTTGCAGCCAATACCATTAGCATGACCATTCGTAAACCTTCATCACGCACTTTTTCTCTTGAAAGTTTACATGAAAACAATCTGTTTTCTGTCGCCCAAAACACCAGTTTCACACCTACGCAACAAATGACAGAACGGTTATCCGAACTCTCTGATACAGACAAAGAGCTAACAGATCTCTTTATAGCCAAAGATTTTTGCACCTTTTTAGAAAGAGCCGTTATTACACAACAAAATATCTTAATATCGGGCAAAACCGGTTCCGGGAAAACAACCCTCTCCAAAGCTTTGATTGCAAAAATCCCTGACTATGAACGAATTCTCACCATTGAAGACACGCCAGAACTTGTCGTTCCGCACGCCAACAAAGTCCAACTTTTTTATTCAAAAGATAACCAAGGCTTAGCAAAAGCAGGCGCAAAAGAACTGCTTGAATCTGGCTTACGCATGCGCCCCGACAGAATCCTTCTACAAGAGCTGCGTGATGGTACAGCCTTTTACTATATCCGTAATGTTAATTCTGGTCACCCCGGCTCCATTACCACCGTCCACGCCTCAACAGCACTTGCAGCCTTTGAACAAATGACCCTTTTAGTCAAAGAAAGTGACGGTGGTGGTAATTTAGCACGCGATGATATCCGCGGCTTATTAATCTCGATGATAGATGTCATCATCCAATGCAAACGCCTTGAAGGAAAATTTCGTGTAACAGAAATTTATTACGACCCTTTCAAGCGCCGTGATGCTTTTTAAAAACTGTCGAAATCACTTAAATAAATCATTCATATCTTTCGCGAAATATACATCTTATCCTTTTTTACTCTTTTCAAAAGTTTTAAGCGTTTTCGCATTAGAAATAGACATATCAAACGGCAATCCTCTTTCATCAACAACTTTTGTCAAAGCAATCCGGATAAATCAGACACCGTAAGTCCTAAACTTGCTAATATTTCACCGGCTTCTTTTTTAATGTCCTATCTATGCGGGCTCGTACAACGTCTTTTGTCACACCCATATTACACACCCTTCTTTTGATTACCTCTCTTTTACCATATGGCTTAATAGGGCTTATACAGCATAAGGCTTTATTCTTGCCCTTACCGTATCATATCTATTGATCTTGCACGCGCTATTGCGTTGATTTTCTCCTGTTGTCTCTGTTGCAAAAACTTAACTGCCATTTGAAACTCTTTTATGTGTTCTTTATTATAAGACTGTTCTTTGGGGATTGCTTTTGATAAATCAAAACCATATTTATGAATGGCATCCTGTCCAAAACGTTTATCTAAAGCACTTTGTAGCTTTAAAAACTCTTGATTAACCTGCTCTGGTATCTTTGAATAACTATCACGACCAGCTTCAACATTTTTCATAAAAGTCACTGCTTCTTGTGAAAGCGAAGGTACTTCAACTTTCAATCGCTCACGCTCCCGTACAACCCTATTTACATGTGTCTCATAAGAATTCTTATAAAAGGCTTGAAGCTTTTTAATAGAAGAAAGTGCACGAGGAACATGAGAAAGCGCTTCTTTTCGTTCTTTTCCTGTAGATTTGAGTTTATCGATTAAACGATCTGACCCACGCAGTTCACCCGCTCTATCAGGTTCCCTTTCCAAAATATCAGGCAATTTATCGCCTTTACCTGCTAAAATCGTCTGCTCAATCTTGAGTGCGGCAGCTTGCGGATCTTTATAAATAGATGCTAAACGACTGTTTAACTCCTTAAACATATTAACATAAGATTTTTCATTCCTAAGAGCGCTAAGCGCTTTCTGTTCTAAATTAGAATTATCTATATAAGCCGCAAGGTATGGCTCTCGTTCTGTTGCTTTTGCAACAACATTCAAATCATTTTGTAATTGTTCAAGTTCTTCTTTTTGACGTTTAGCAAAACTTGTCTTTTCTCTATCCCAAGGAGTTTCAATCTTCTCTTTTTGTTGTTCCAAGCACTCTTTATTAAGATCAACGCCAAAAGCAATATTTTTGCCAATACCTTGAGAAACATCATCCCTTTTATTTTCTGTAAACTTGGTAAGGTTCTTATAGATGAGTGCAGACAGATATTCTGAATTACCAAAATGTGCTTTAATTGACGCACGTGTCATTTCTTGTCGCTCAATACCCTTCCAGTTGATATGATAACCAGCTTCACGAGCCAGTTGCACCATAAATTCACGCTTAGTACGCCCATTCCCCTCTCGAAACGGATGCAACGCATTCAACTCGCCCATGTAATATCCAGCCCTTTGGCTAAAGTCATAAGCGCCAAGACCACGCAGATACTGTTCTTTTGCAAGCTTTTGTGTAATCTTCGGTGCATAACTTTCAATCTGATTATAACTAGCAAATATACTATTACCTTTGGCAATATCCACTAAACGAATTTGTCCCGCCCATTCATATATGTCGCCAAACAGTCTTCTATGGATCTCTTTCATGTAATCCAGATCAAACTTACCACCAATAGGAGTATGTACAAATTCGAAAGATTTTACATAAGTAATAGTAGATTCTACACGCTGCAGTGTGGCTTTGTCTTTAATACCAAGCCGATTATACATCACACCAGTTTCAGGATCAGTATAAGAATCGCCGCTTCCCTTATACTTCTCCACGTCTTACACGCTCCATATAATCTTTGATGATATCACTTGTTTCGAGCTCTCCAATAATAACACGTTCCATTTGCTCAACGACTTTTGGATCTGGCTCTAATCCCTCTAAACGTTGGCTTGCCAATGCATTTTCAGCAGCAATGCGACGCAGCTTAATTTCCTCTTCACTCAACATATAAAACCCTCATTTGCTTACATTTATTATAGCCAAACAGACTATAGAAACAAGATTTTATTCCTTGTCTTACCCGCAATTACATCTTTTGACCTTGTACGCTCATACGCATGATTTAGCTCTTGTATACGTCTCTGTTGCAAAAACTTAACCGCCGTTTGAAGCTCTTTTATGCAATCTTTATCATGAGACTGTTGTTAAGGAATTTTTTTGATAGATCATAATTTGTTTGCATAACAAGCCAAGCACGTGCTGTGCTTACACCAAACATTTCAAGCCTAATAGCAAGATTAGCACTCATAGCGCGGCTTTTTCATTTAAAACTCTAGAAAGTGCTACACGAGATATACCAAGCCACTCTGCTGCTTCATTAAAGGATAAACCAAGCTCTTTGATCACATCTTCACGCAATAATTCACCGGGATGTGAAGGATTCTTCATCATTGTTTAGATCTCCTTTTTGATGATAATCTAGATAATCAACCATTTCGACATCTATGCTATCAAAGCGAAATATTACGCGACAATTTCCATTTACAGTAATTGACCAATAATCCTTGAAATCACCCTTTAGCAGATGTAATCAAAAGGATGGATAACTCAAAATCTTTTGGCGATACATCTACTTCAAGAGCACTTAGAATACGCTTTAATTTTTGAGCATGGGCGGTTCTAATCCCTTCAGTCGTACCAGTATTATAGAAGGCTTCAATCCTTTTATGTTTAAATCTTAAAATGATAAATGAATATAGAGTGTACCTCTCCAAGATACAAAAAATGTTCATTATTTTTACATCACATAGCTTTTTTTACTTTATAAACATTAGAACTATCGTGAAAAAAATTGATCATTCCCATCTCTTTCTCATTATTCTACTAATTATTGGAAAAGTATAAGTTCATAATTAGGAGGAGCTAAACGTAATAGGAGCGTATCATATCTCCAATTGGCAGCGGCACTTAGAAACATCAAGATGATATAACCACAATGACCATTGCTGTTTGATGTTCATGGGGCGCTGCACCCGCTGGATATCCAGTAAAAAGAATGAATAATACTAATAAACTCTCCCCCCTACAAACTCTGTTAAACTAATAACCGGTTTACGAATAAGTAAAAGAAAAAGGAAAATCAAAAAAAGGCATATTTTTCATATCTTACGAAATATAGAGAAATCTATACGCATTGTATTTATTAGAATTGGACTTTTCCCTTTTTTATTTAATTTGTTCGTAGATAGAGTATCCATTACCGTTATTACATCACTGAGTTAATAATCATACCTTTTGTAATTGCCAAAATCCCACATTATAATAATATCTTTATCAAAAGATGATCTGATAATTTTCTCAAAAAATTCAAGATTCCTCAAGTGCAGTACCCATGCGTACATCATGATGAATAATAACATCCATCAACTCTGTCACAACAGTGTCCAATACTTCTCGTGCATCGCCTTCAGCCATAAGGCGGATAACCGGTTCCGTTCCAGAAGCGCGGATCACCAGCCGTGCCTCTTTTCCCAACCGCTTCTCTGCTTGATTAATAGCCGTTTTGACGGGATTTTTTTTCAGGACATTTTTATTTTTAATCGTTACATTTTTTAAAATTTGCGGTACAGGTTCAAACCGTTTACACAATTGGCTCATAGGACTTTGGCTTTCCTTCATACAGGCTAAAACCTGCAATGCAGCCACCAAGCCATCACCCGTTGTACCAAAATCACTAAGCACAATATGCCCAGAAGACTCACCACCAACATTATATCCCTTTTGGCGCATGGCATCGACAACATAACGATCTCCAACTTTTGTCCTTACAAGGTGCAATCCTTTGCTATTCAAGAAACGCTCTAGTCCAAGATTTGACATAATCGTTGTGACAACACCATTGCACCGTAATCGTCCCATTTTATGCCAATTTTCAGCAATTACAGCAATCAACTGATCTCCATCAACCGTTTGTGCTTTTTCATCAACAATGAGAACACGATCTCCATCTCCATCAAGAGCAATCCCCACATCAGCACGCACTTCATGCACTTTTCGTTTTAAAGAGCTTAAATCGGTTGATCCACATTTTTGATTAATATTGGTCCCATTGGGCTCATCATGAATAGCAAAAACCTCAGCCCCCAATTCCCATAAAGCACGGGGAGCCGCTTTATAAGCAGCCCCATTGGCACAATCCACAACAATACGCACAGTATCTAAGCGAACATCACGCGGCAAAGTTCGTTTGGCATATTCAATATAACGATAAATATCTCCCTCAACCCGTTTTGCATAACCAATTTCGGCAGAACTTGCTAAAGACTTTGAAAGATCTGTATCGATCAATTGTTCAATTTTCGCTTCCATATCATCTGAAAGTTTAAAACCATCAGGACCAAAAAGTTTAATTCCATTATCATAGAACGGATTATGAGAAGCAGAAATCATCACCCCAAGATCTGCGCGCAAAGAGCGGCAAAGCATTGCAACAGCAGGTGTTGGCACTGGACCCAATAAAAAAGCTTCCATCCCCGCAGCAGTCAATCCTGAAACCAAAGCGTTTTCCAACATATAGCCAGATAATCGTGTATCCTTGCCAATCACCACACGATGAGATTGATGTTGTGAGCGAAATAAAACCCCTACCGCCATCCCCACCTTCATGGCAAAATCGGGTGTCATAGGAAATGAATTGGCTTTCCCCCGAATTCCATCTGTACCAAAATATTTTTGCACCATGCCTCTTTCCTTTAATATATAATTCTTCCCTTGGCTTTTCCTTAAAACCCTAACAAGCCCCCTTGGTACAATAGTCCTCCTCTCCCCGTATAAAATCAGATCATTGATCTTAAACCTTCATGCATTTAGACAATCAAGCCCCCTATTCACCATCTACACATCTAAACCACTCTCAAGCAATTATGTTTACACCCTTACACATAAAAGCAATATTATCTCCTCAAAATGCTCTATACATCCCTTTAACACAACCAACGGATAATCTCACACACTTGCTAAATCCGTAAAGAAACCCAGCACCAAACCTCATACCCTACCAAATCAGCAAGGAAATCTATCGCCTAACCTTACAACCCCTACCACATTAGAAAAGCAACAGTCCACCTCGCCTTGTAGCATGCTAAAGCCGTCATCATACAACGGCTTTGCTTAATTTTTTGCTTCCATATTTTTGCAAATATTACAAGAAAAGCGCAAACAAAACTTGCGCCTTTCTCAAAGAATTTAGAAGTTTTCCTAAAACATCGTCACTCAAGCGATATTAAACAGTTCTTATTTTTCTTTATCATGTCCCGCAGTATTGGACTTCTTTTCAGCATTACTTTTAGAGCGGTTGACTGATTTTGTGGTACCTTTTGTGCTTTGCGCTTTTTTCTCAGTCTCATCCGATTGCACTTCTTTAGACTGAGCCTCCTTAGGCTCAACATTACCGGATTTTGCTGTTTTTTTCCCAACAGCTACCTCTGCTTTACCTGCCTTGCCTTTATCGGTCTCTTCTTTATGAGGCACTGTTTTAGGGGCTGCTTCAGCATCTTTTTCATCTACCACTGTTATCTCTGCTCTGACCGTTCCAGTTTTTGGAACAGAAGCCCCCCGTGGCGCAGCACCCTCATCTTTCTGTGTGCGTGAAGGAGGCTTTCCTGCAATAACTTCGTTAATTTCAGCTCCCGTTAAAGTCTCATATTCCAACAAACCTTGTGCCAAAGCAAACCATTCTTTTCTTTTTGTTTTCAAAATGTTTGTCGCATTTTTATAGGCATCATCAATAAGCTTACGCACTTCCATATCAATCATGCGCGCTGTTTCTTCAGAAACATTTTGTGTTCGCGCAACAGAATGACCCAAAAAGACTTCATCTTGGTTATCGCCATAAGCTACATTTCCAAGCAGATCAGAAAATCCCCACCGTGTGATCATCGCGCGTGCTAATTTCGTCGCTTGCTCAATATCAGAAGAAGCACCGGAGGTGATATTTTCCTTTCCAAACTTTAATTCTTCAGCCACACGTCCACCCATCATAATGGCCAGACGAGAAATCATCCAGCGATAACTCATAGAATAGCGATCGCCTTCAGGCAATTGCATCACCATTCCCAATGCTCTTCCCCTTGGAACGATTGTTGCTTTGTGGACAGGATCAGCAACCGGCACATTAAGAGCCACAATAGCATGTCCTGCTTCATGATAAGCAGTGAGTTCTTTTTCCTCTTGTGTCATAGCGGTTGAACGACGTTCAGCCCCCATCATCACCTTATCTTTGGCATCTTCAAATTCTTGCATCGTGACAACTCTTTTATTACGGCTTGCAGCCATAAGAGCAGCTTCATTGACCAGATTCATCAGGTCCGCACCAGAAAATCCTGGTGTTCCTCTTGCCAAAATTTTCAAATCAACGTTGGGGGCTAAAGGCACATTGCGCACATGCACTTTCAAGATTTGTTCACGCCCAGAAACATCAGGGTTTGGCACAACAACTTGTCGGTCAAAACGCCCTGGTCTTAACAAAGCGGGATCAAGCACATCGGGACGGTTTGTTGCGGCAATAAGAATAATACTTTCATTGGGCTCAAACCCATCCATTTCGACAAGCAACTGGTTTAAGGTCTGTTCACGTTCATCGTTTCCACCGCCAAGACCAGCCCCCCTATGGCGTCCAACAGCATCAATTTCATCGATAAAGATAATACAAGGTGCATTTTTTTTAGCCTGTTCGAACATATCGCGCACACGGCTTGCCCCAACACCAACGAACATTTCAACAAAATCAGACCCTGAAATGGTAAAGAATGGCACATTGGCTTCACCGGCCACAGAACGTGCTAGCAAAGTTTTACCGGTTCCTGGAGGACCAACAAGCAAAACACCGCGTGGGATACGCCCCCCTAAGCGTTGAAATTTTTGTGGTTCGCGTAAAAATTCAACAATTTCTTGAAGATCTTGCTTTGCTTCTTCAACGCCAGCAACATCTTTAAAGGTAATACGTCCTTGCGCTTCATTAAGCAATCTTGCTTTCGATTTCCCAAATCCCATTGCACCGCGTGACCCATTTTGCATTTGCCGCATAAAAAAGACCCACGCCCCCACGATAATAATAACAGGCAATAAGGAAAAGAGGAGATTGAGGAAAATGCTATTTCCAGAGCTTTCAGGAATAGCTTTAACATTAACGTTTTTGCTTTCCAATTTTTGTATCAAACCTGGATCGCGAGGAGCATAGGTTGAAATAGCTCTATGTTCAATGGTTTTTCCTGTTAATTTTTGACCTTGAATGGTCACAGATTTCAACTCATTATTCTCAACTTTTTGCAAAAATTCAGAATAGGAGACTTCTCCACCACCAGAACGTTGGCTATCTCCATTAAAGAGAGAAAACGACACAATCAAAATCAAGGCAATAACTCCCCAAATAAGGAGAGAGCGGTAATTGGAATTCATATTCAGCCCACTTAATCAAATATAGATTTCAAACAGTTCCCCTTAACATATAACCTTGTCAGCCCCTTGCCAAGGGATGAGAAGCTGTTTATTTTCTTTTAAAGTAATTTTCCTTTATCTTTTCACCTCAATATTAAAAAAAGGTTCCACAACATTCACCAAGGCAGCATCTTCTCGTGAGGAAAGCCAATCGAAAGGTGCCATAATCCGCTTGACGATAACATGTTTATGAACAACTGCTTGAGAAAGCAACTCTGGAATATCATACCCTTTATGATTTGAGATCATCAGCAGCGATTGTAAAGAGGGAAAATGAGGCTTTTCAAGCTCAAAATCGCTATTTTTTAATAAAAATTTCAGCTGTTCTAAATTTGCGGCTCCAACCTTTATAGCCTCATATCCATGATTTGTGATATGATAGCGCCCATCCCATATAAAAGTTTTATCTGGCTCAATGATAGCCTCTTTCATATTTCGCCCTTCACGCCACAAAGAAATTCCCTGCTTGTTATATTCAATAACAGAGCCCGCATAAGTAAAACGCTTCTTTTCTGGAGAATCGAGACAGAGTTTTTGAACAAGCATGCTTAATTTCTGATTGGGGAGTAAATAAAATCCCCCTCCCATCAGCACAGCAAAGAGCCCCACCACGAAAGGAAAACTGGAATGTTTCTGTAAAAATAGCGCAGGCTTTGCTATGAAACAACGCCCATGTTGGACAGTAATATCCAGCGCTAAGATCAAATCAGCAATATTTTTTGCTTGTTGACGACGCTGCAATGCGGCTTCATTTATTTTTTGAACAATATAAGCCAATTTTTGTGGAGAAAGAGATTGACGCACGCGCACACGTTCAAAATTGCGATCTTCATTGGTTGGATCATCAATCCATGTTTGTCCTTGTAAACGTAAATAATTCCGTAATGTTTGGCGTTTTACACCAAGGAGTGGACGAATCAAACGCACTTTTCTATGCAACAACGCCTCACGCGGAATACAAGATAAACCACGTTCATAGAGGGGACCATAGTTTTTTTCGGCAATATTTTTTCTTGTTTGTCTGGTATGATCCTCATCACGTATACCCTCGGCTTCACCGCGCAAAAAACCGGCAAAACCGCCCGCAGAAACTCCATCACGCATAACAGCTTCACTATATAAAGCACCTCTATTCTTTTGGAGACGTTGATACCGCATTTGATAGGTTTCAACCTGATCATTGAGTGTATGGCCCGTCATAATAACTGATGCGCCTTGTTTTTGTGCTTCTTTAACCAAGAGATCATAGCGTGCAACACGCGCGCTAGAAGCAATATGCGTCTTTGGCTTTTCGCCTTCCCATCGCACAGTGATATGTTGAATATCATGGACACGACAAATTTTCGCAACAGTTTCTGCCTCACGCATCGATTCTTTACGCAATTGATGATCAACCGTGACAACAATCATTTCTGGAGGAAATACGAGAGTTTCCAAATGCTCTTTGACCAAAAACATCAAAGCCAAAGAATCACTTCCCCCTGAGACGGCAAGAATCAACTTCTGACATTGAATAAAATCCGATGTTTTAAAGAGATTTCTTGCCAGTCTAACGCACACCGAAAACGACCTCGCTGTTTATTTTGCAGGTTTACAAAAAACAGATGCTAATGTTTGTTGACGTTTTGATTTTTTCACAAAATGAGCACAATCGTCTTTATTTGGCTCAAGAGCGACCATACTTCTTGCTAATTTCAGCAAAATCTCGGAGGTATAGAGCTTCTTTTTATCTGCATACCATGCGGTAAGATAAACTTGTGCTGCTTCATGATAGCGTTTTTGCCCCAACAAAGATTCAGCCAACCAAAATAAAGCGTCATCACTCAAAGAATCTTTTTTGTAACGATTTTGAAAAGCGCAAAAGCTTTTTTCAGCATCAACATAGTTAGCAGAACGAATAAAATCATACCCTTCCTTATACAAAGCTTTAGAAGAAGAAAGATTGTCACTCTGATGTGCTTCAATTGGAGCACCTACTTCATGCGCTTTGTTAAAAGGTTGACTGTTTTCATGGTCATGGCTCTCCACCTTAGCTTCCACAGCAGCAACCTTTGTCTGATCACCTGTACTATGGTCCTGCTCCATCTCTTCTTTTACAGTCTGAGATTTTTCATCTACAGCAGACTTTTCAAAAGAACAAGAATAAACAGAAGAGGCTTCTGTATCAAAAAGCTCGTGAAACTGCTTGTTAACATTTTTTAGACTGTTATGCTCAAGCACCATTCGTATCTTATGCAAAAGCTTATCTAAATCATAATCTTTAAATAAAGCCTGTTGATTCTCTAAAATAATCCCTTGGTGCTCCGCAACACTAGTAGCTTTTTCCACCGCGCTAGATGCTGCTTTATCGGCTGCTTCAGGTGCTTCCTTCACAGCATCAACAGCCTTATTAACAGCGTCAGTGGCTTTTTCCGCCGCGCTAGATGCTGCTTTATCAGCTGCTTCAGGTGCTTCTTTCACAGCATCAACAGCCTTATTAACAGCGTCAGTGGCTTTTTCCACCGCGCTAGATGCTGCTTTATCAGCTGCTTCAGGTGCTTTCTTCACAGCATCAACAGCCTTATTAACAGCGTCAGTGGCTTTTTCCGCTGCATCAGATGCTGCTTTATCGGCTGCTTCAGGTGCTTTCTTCA
>NZ_JBHIMS010000074.1:46310-170850 GCF_042194285.1 Bartonella sp. MM97QHHN
AGCCTTATTAACAGCGTCAGTGGCTTTTTCCGCTGCATCAGATGCTGCTTTATCGGCTGCTTCAGGTGCTTTCTTCATAGCATCGACAGCCTTATTAACAGCGTCAGTGGCTTTTTTCGCCGCGCTAGATGCTGCTTTATCAGCTGCTTCAGGTGCTTCTTTCACTGCATCGACAGCCTTATTAACAGCGTCAGTGGCTTTTTCCACCGCACTAGATGCTGCTTTATCAGCTGCTTCAGGTGCCTCCTTCACAGCATCGACAGCCTTATTAACAGCGTCAGTGGCTTTTTCCGCTGCATCAGATGCTGCTTTATCGGCTGCTTCAGGTGCTTTCTTCATAGCATCGACAGCCTTATTAACAGCGTCAGTGGCTTTTTCCGCTGCATCAGATGCTGCTTTATCGGCTGCATCAGGTACTTTCTTCACGTCATCAGTTGCCTTATCAACTGCATCAACTTTATCCGTATCATGTGCAGGATATTCGGAAGCCTTTCGTGCCGCACTTTGAACAAGTGAAGTAGAACAAGCTATGAAAACCCCCATATAAAAGAGTGTTTTCCAATTGATTTTACGATACATTCTTTTTTCCCCTTAAGAGCTTATTGAATAGTTGAAACAAACAATCTTCTTTTTAATGACTATTCATGTCACTCAACGTTGTCACAGCACGTCGATTTTGATTCCAACAGGAAATATCATCACATACTGCTACAGGTCTTTCTTTTCCGTAAGAAATTGTTTGAATCCGTTGTGCGGACACACCAAGAGACACCAAATAGTTTCGCACAGCAACAGCACGGCGCTGTCCAAGTGCCAAGTTATATTCACGTGTTCCCCTCTCATCAGCATGACCTTCGATCATAATAGAATAATAAGGATAATGAAGCAACCATTCTGCTTGGCGCATTAAAATACGTTCAGCATCAGCATCAAGTGAAGAAGAATCGAGACTAAAAAACACGCGATCACCCACATTAACCGTAAATTCTTGTCCTGAGCCTGGTGACACCTGATTCAAACCAGCATCATTCATATAAGCGCCATTCATACCGTTAAGTGCACCAACATTTTTTTTGCCACACCCACCCAGGCATAGTGAGAAAAGAAAGAGGATAGCTAAGGAATGAGAGATGGTTTTTTTGGTAGAGCGCATAATCTGTTTCTCCTTGAATTTCGTAAAGAAGGGTCAATTCTTAAAAATATTTTTAAGAATAACCGTTAATTCCTAATGAAGACAAAATTTTTTCTGTTTTTTTCGTCCTTATTTTTACTTTTAAGTCTCTGCCAATTTTTCTTCTCTTCAGCCATTCCTCTAACATTTCCATAAGAAATGTTTCCCTTATGCGTCATGGCTTTTTATGCATCATCTTGATTTTGACTATTTTTTTTCAGCGCGTTCAGCTTTGCAAAAACTTTATCAGCGTCAAAAGTCTTATGCAGATTGTCTTCACTCTCATTTTCCTCTAGAGCAGCGTTTTCCGTCACAGAAGCGGGAAGCAACGACCTATCTTCTTCTGCTGCAACAGGACGATTTTTCGCCGCACGCTGGAGCTCAAAATCTAAATCGATTTGCGAACACAAACCAAGTCCTACAGGATCAAGAGGAACCAAATTTGCACTATTCCAATGGGTTCTAAGGCGGATTTGTTCAATTGTCGCTTTTGTTGTCCCAATCAACCGTGCAATTTGTGCATCTTTCAACTCGGGATGGTTTGTAACCAACCATAGGATACCATTGGGACGATCTTGGCGTCGAGAAAGAGGGATATAGCGCGCCCCTTTACGTTTTTTTTCAGGAATATGCACCCTAGATTGAGAAATTTTCAATCGTGCGTTTTGATCAGCCTCCACCCGTGCAATTTCACTGCGCGTCAATTGCCCAGAACTAATCGGATCTAAACCTTTAATACCATAAGCCGCATCACCATCGGCAATAGCTTTTACTTCCAAGACATGCAATTTACAAAATTCTGCAATCTGATCAAAAGAAAGAGCTGTATTATCAACCAACCAAACAGCTGTTGCTTTGGGCATCAAAAGTTGCGTTGCCATTTTTATAAATCCTCTTCTGCGCCTCTTCTATGAGGCAGGTTACCGCCCACTCAAGAGCACTGGAACTTTTTTATATGTTTAGGTCTCTCCAACCACTCCTAAAACAAAGCGCGGCATGGAATAAACCATTTTGCTATGAGATTACATTCTGTTATAGCGTTATTTTTGCTTAACGACAAGAGATCTCTCTTGTAATGATCCTCAACTAAGGTGTCTTTACCTTTAAGATGAATTTTCTTATAAAGGGTTTATTCGATTATTTCACCTCATGCTGTGGCACATTTATTCTGGTGGGATGCATGCTTTATCGCCTTAAATTCTAAAGAGTATCCAACTGGCAAAAAAGCCCTCAAATAGGAAGGAAAACTATGGCAGGCCATTCACAATTTAAAAATATTATGCACCGTAAAGGGCGTCAAGATGCAATGCGCTCGAAAATATTTTCTAAGCTTGCGCGCGAAATTACCGTAGCAGCAAAACAAGGTGCTCCTGATCCAGCCATGAATCCACGTTTAAGGCTGGCTGTTCAAAATGCCAAAGCACAATCGATGCCGAAAGATAATATTGAACGCGCGATTAAAAAAGCGTCAGGCGCCGATGTAGAAAATTATGATGAAGTACGCTATGAGGGCTATGGACCAGGCGGCGTTGCCGTCATTGTTGAAGCGTTAACTGATAACCGCAACCGCACCGCTTCAAATGTGCGCGCCGCCTTCACAAAATCAGGAGGAGCCTTAGGGGAAACAGGATCGGTCAGTTTCATGTTTAATCGGATTGGTGAAATAATCTATAAGCCAGAAGCAGGAACAGCCGATAACATCATGGATGCAGCAATTGAAGCCGGTGCCGAAGATGTGCAATCAGAAGAAACCGGACATCATATTACCTGCGCATTTGAAGATATTGGTGAAGTTTCCAAAACACTTGAAGCAAAACTTGGTGAAGCAGAATCGATTAAAACGATTTGGAAAGCCACCACCCTTGCACCAATAGATGAAGAAAAAGCTTTGTCCGTTTTACGACTAATTTCAACATTAGAAGAAGATGATGATGTGCAAAATGTTTATGCAAATTTTGATGTCAGTGATGAGATTTTGGCAAAATTGTCTGTATAATTCCCATCATTTGCATAAGCCCTCTCTTCATTCATGAGGGCTTCAAAAGCATCTGTCACCCCTCCTCTTTATCCGCACATATAAAAGCCCCGCATCAATAGCGGGGTAAGCCATTGATGCAACAAAAAACCACAATCAATCGCAGAAAACATAATCCCAAAAAGAAAGCATACAAAACTCTGTAGCCTTACGCCTTTCTTACATGCCCCAAAGATTATCCCTATATTCCTCTCTATTTGATCTTTTTGTTCTTTAAGATTAACCTCCTCTCCCCACCCTCAAGTAATGAAATGATCTAGCCTCTAAACAATTGGGGTTTTCTTGACGTATTCCTATGACGAATCACTCATGAAATTCACTTGAAACTTAAGGCTCAACAAACATGCATTCCCCTAAATATTCGCTACGCACTTAAAAAACACTTAGAATATATCAAGGAGGTTTATACGCCCTATATCCCCACACCTCAAAGGGCAGTGTTTTTACAACATCACAGAATAAAAATAAGCAAATGGAAAGCCAGAGCTGATTTTTTAGCAAAGTATTGTACAAAAAGCCGGTACATCTCTCTAATCCGTTGCAGATAAATTTTTGACTTTATGGCATTAACTTTATGGCATCGTATATTTCTAAAATAACGTCATTTATCTTAAAAATCTGTCCTTTTGCTCTTACCGATCAATCAATATTCAGACCTAAAACAACCGCGTACTTGAATAAAACACATCAGAGAGCAACAGCCCCCCTGACAAGAGTCCGGACTCTTCACAAACAAAATCGAAGAGGAAGTTTAAAAAAATATAGCGACACTTTGAATAAAAAGTTGAACTCTAGAGACCTCAGAATTTTCGACTCTATTTTTCAAGGTCTTGTTTTGAATTTTTTTAAGCATTTTCCCCCAAGGAAATTCCATTATCGATCAACAACCATAGATGATAGATGAAATCTACATAACTCCCCATGCCCATTATAATCAATTCCTTCTTTTAAATAATTTAAAAACTATTGAGATTGTGTAAACTTGAGACTGTATTCCTTCTATATTCTGTTTTTAAGCATTTTGTTTTACTGTACATTGAGCAAAGGCGACCATGCTGGATCTGAAGCATCATTGGGGGTAGGGAGTTGTCGTTCATTGCGTCCCGTAATATCAATCGTATAAATTTTTGGTCCCATACCGGGATTTTTGCGAAAGAACATCAGTACACGACCATTGGGGGCCCACGTTGGTCCTTCATTGTGAAACCCTGTGGTTAAAATTCGTTCTCCTTGTCCATCAGGGCGCATAACACCGATAGAAAATTGTCCGCTTAATTGTTTTGTAAAGGCGATATAGTCACCCCGTGGAGACCAAATAGGTGTTGAATAACTCCCATCGTTTGAAGAAATACGTTGAATATCACTCCCATCCGCATTCATTTTATAGATTTGCGGCTTTCCACTACGATCTGAAGAAAAGACAATTTGTTTTCCATCCGGTGAATAAGAAGCAGAAGTATCAATAGCAGAAGTTGTTGTAAGTCGCGTCATCGTACGGGTTCGTAAATCCATAGTGTAAAGATTGGCACTCCCATCATTTTGTAACAAACTCATGATAACTTTTTGTCCATCAGAAGAAAAACGTGGAGCAATTGTCATGTTATTAAACGTTCCGATCAACTCTCTTTGCCCCATTTCAATTTGTTGGAGATAAACATGAGGTACTTGATTGTCCTCATAAGCCATATAGGTCATTTCTTGTCTTTTTGGGGAAAAACGCGGTGTAAGCACCAATTCACTTCCATCAGACATATAAATCAAATTTGCGCCATCTTGATCCATCATTGCTAAGCGTTTAATGCGTGCATTTTGGGGGCCTGTTTCATCGATAAAAACAATTCGTGTATCAAAATAACCACTTTCTCCTGTCATTTCACTATAGATCTCATCTGCGATCATATGTGCCACACGCCGCCAACGTTCTGTCGCGGTATAAAAACGCCGTCCTTTCAATTGTCTTTGTCCAAACACATCCCATAAACGAAAATCGACCCTCAAACGTCCATCGATTTCTCTCATGACTTGCCCAGTAACTAAACCTTGCGCTTTTATTTTCTGCCAAGAAGTAAAATGCGGTTGTTTATTAGGATTAGAAATGTTTTCAAAAAAATTTGCTTTATCAAGCGGTAAAAAAAGCCCCGACCGTTCAAGATCGGCTGTCACCACAGCAGATATTTTTAACCCAATCGAATCATTGGAAATAAAGTCTGTAATTGCAATGGGAATGGGATTAAAATCAGCGCTCGAAATAGTTCCTTTCAATTGCGCATAACCCGATGAAATATTTGAAAGCCACAACCCACAAGTGACAATAAACCAAGCAAAAACTTTATGTCTCGTTATAGTCATCATGGAATGTGTCCTTTCGTTAAGCGCTTTTTTCTCGTTTATCATCTTATTTCTTGGAGGGGATCAACATTAAAGTCAAAACCTTGCCCCCATAGATCATATTGATCACGTGGGAGATCTGCATAAGGTTGGCATGAAAAGACAGCAGCATACACCTGCCTTATCATAATAGCTTGTTGACTCTCAAGGCCGCTTACGGGATCAATGATAGGGTCGCCCACAACCATCCCTTCACGGTCTAAGTAAAATCGCAACCGCACGACCGGACGATTTTTTAAATCGCCGCCAAGCGCCACAAGTTTAAGCTTCTGTTGAATACATCCCCCCGCAATATTGACCAATGTTTGTGCCATTTTTGTGGTATCATTAATATTTTTTCTTGCACCCAAAGCTTCTGGTATATGAGAACGTTTTGCTCCCCCTCCTTGCGACCGCGCACGATTGAGCAAATTATTTTCCTCCAGAGCTAAAATATCTTCAATGGTCTGTTTCTCTTGGTTTTTCTTATTAAGCTTTGGCGTCTTTTGATTCAATGCAGCCTCATTCTTCTTTGGAAATTCTCCGTCAAACTTTGGTTTAAACTGTGGAAGAAGAGATTTTTCTGGAAGTACAATTTTGGGCGCTTGATGAACAATCTGCTCTGCTGATACTTTTGGGACCGTTGGAGCCAATTCTTTTGGCGATATCATTTCTTCATTTTTGTGCGCAGGCTTGAGCGCAACCTTAGAGGCATCCTCCGGTGCCTCTAAAGGCATCTCAGGCGCAACCTTGGGTGCATCCTCCGGTGCCTCCAAAGGCATCTCAGGCGCAACCTTGGGTGCATCCTCCGGTGGTGCCTCCAAAGGCATCTCAGGTGCAACCTTGGGCGCATCCTCTGGTGCCTCCAAAGGCGTCTCAGGCGCAACCTTGGGTGCATCCTCCGGTGCCTCCAAAGGCATCTCAGGCGCAACCTTGGGTGCATCCTCTGTTTTTGCTTCTAATAATTCTGGTTTTGTAAGTTCGGGTGCAAATGTTTCTGATGTGTTCTCGCTTGATGGTGGCGATGCTGTTTCAACGGGACGCAGCTTTTCCTTTGGTTGAAACGGTGCCAGACTATCTATTTGTCCCTCTCCAATATGGCGTGCATCTTCTTTCTCTTGTGGTTGCATAGTTGGTTTTATGGCAGGGATTGCACGGATAGGAGCCTTCACGGCTCCTTGTTGAGAAGAAAACTCGTCCACTAAAGGAGCAAGAGTGATGGGAATTGCTTCCAATGGTTGTGGTAAAGAGACAGAGCTTGTAAACTGAATAGCTCCCCAACTGAGAAAAATGACATGGACCACAAGGGATAAAGCCAAGCCTCGTTTCATACTATGATAAGAGTCTTTGTTCATTCTTTATGCCTTACTTATGCCTTACATTTTTTCATTTTTAATCACTCTATGCTCTTTTAAAAACATCTTAAAAACAACCGGTTATGCACAATTTTATTACTTATTATTTATTGTGCTAAACTTGCTAACGCAACTTGAGAAAACCCCGCTTTTTGAATATCCGCCAGCAGTTTTAATACTTGTTGATATTCAACAGTTTTGGCAACCCGCACAAAAACCCGTTGATCTTTTTGTGTAGCATCTGCTTCCAGAAGAGTTTTCAGGTGTGCAATCAGTGCCTGTGACGTTTCATAATAATCTTGATTAATGGCAAAGCGCCCTTGCGCGTCAAGTGAAACCGTAAGGGGTGTTTTTTGAGCTCGTATGGGACCCGCTTGACTACGAGGCAAATCTAGAGGAACACCGTTCACTAAAAGGGGAGCAGAGACCATAAAAATAATCAACAAGACCAGCATGACATCCACAAAAGGAGTGACATTGATCTCACTCATCAGTTGGCTTCGTGAATGATGCCGCCTACGTGTATTTTTGCGAGAAGAAGAAGCAACAGAAACGCCCATGGGATAAGATCCTTTTTATAAAGAGGAAGGTGCTGTGCGTGTTTCATCAATACGCCGCGATACAATTGTTGAAAATTCATCGGCAAAATTTTCTATTTGTGCAATGATGCGCGCACTTTCATGAGTCAACTTGTTATAAGCAATAACAGCTGGAATTGCTGCAAACAAACCAATAGCGGTTGCCAAAAGCGCTTCTGCAATCCCTGGCGCAACAATGGCAAGTGATGTATTTTGAGAAGCTGAAATAGAAAGAAAAGACTCCATAATACCAATAACTGTTCCAAAAAGTCCGATAAAAGGTCCCGCAGATCCCAGTGTCGCAAGAAAACTTAATTTTGATTCTATTTTTTCACTTTCACGTCCCAGCGTCAAATCCATAGCCTTATCAATTCTGCTCTGCAAACTTTTCGATGTATGGGTCCCTTTTTCAAGAGATTTTTTCCATTCAACCATTGCTGCTATAAAAACTGCGGATATACTATTGGTACGTTGACTTTTGCATGATGCATAAAGATCTTCTAGCGCTTTGCCAGACCAAAATGTGCGTTCAAACTGCTTTATTTCACGCCGTATTCTCCGATACGTAAAAATTTTATCAAAAATAATTGCCCAACTCCAGATAGAAGCGAGCAGCAACCCAATCATAACACCTTTCACGATCCAACTCGCTTGCATAAACAAATGCAACATTCCAATTGTTTCTGGATTCGTTAGTTCTACATGCGGCATAATTTTTGTCCCTCTAAATGAAAGATGCATTTTTTTTAATTTTATAAAACAGATTATTTTATAGTTTCTAAATTTAAGTAAAGACTCTAGTTTCACATAAATCCATGCGCTAAAACAAGACTTGTTTCTTAAATTTCCTTAAAAAGTGATGACGAGAGACATCCCTCAATGCACGCCCCCCTCATTTCACAACAGCATTTATGAAAAATATAACGATAAGGACTTATCCATAAATACTATAAAAATAAAAGATATAAAAATGCATAATATTAAATCTATTATGCACCACCATCTTTACGTTTATAAAAAGAACGCTAAATCATCATACGCGTTTCTAGCTTAAAATGCTGCAATAAGTCTTAGCACTTGAAAAGATTCGTAAGAGGTATTTTATTCCTTTCTTAAGTGTTTTTGTATCCACTCACCAACTCCGCTTGTGACATGTAAGAAAATGTTTTTGATTAATTCGCGGCAATAGAGCTTGAAAAGAAAAAGTTTTACAAGTTTCAGAATTATCTGAAAGTGACAACGCAATGAATTATCATTGTAAATAAATATGTTATCATCATAAAAGATGACGCTTTGCCTCAGGCTATTATTTCTCTCATTTTCCATCGAATTGAATACGGGGTACACCATCGGGCACAAAAAACGACAATAAACCACCATAAAATGCCTCACAACAATGTGCCTCACCCATACACCCCTATTATAAGTCCTATATAATCTAGTGTAAGTCTCATGTAATCTCATTGTGTTGTGAATTTACCCCTTTCAATCCCTATCATCTCTCTGGCATCATGGTGTAACGTACAAGCTTCTGTGATATGAAAAAAGCCTTTTCACATCTTTACTTTATGAAAACCGGCTTCTTCGCTCTCTTTGCTCACTTGCGATATTTGATCGTTATTGCATTGAGAATGATCCATAAGGAACATTTTTACAATTTTTTTCAATAATTTATATTGCTCTCTTATGATGTGTAAGCAAATGATTTTAATTGTTTCAACATGAACAGATTTGAAATGAAAGTATTTTATTCTATTCCTCTATTAGGGTTTGTGCCCGTAAGAAGTGATAATTTATCTTTCTAAGTCAATATATTATATAGAATAATATGCTTTTGAAACTTTAAATGCAAGAATGCATTTCTGCTTTGCATACATTGATCTCTCACTCATTCACTACGTTTAGAAGCGCACATAAATCGCGCATTATAGCACATAAAGTCATGCATGATGGATAGAAATGGATGAAACACGCGCTTTTGTGATGCCAAATGATAATCCAGTAAAAAAACAAATCAAATTGCTTAAAAACACCCTTTAGGTGTTTTGAGACAATTTTCGACCTAATAGCTTATTATCACTTTATTGCAATATTGTGCTGGGTATGTGCATTTTTATAAAAATAAATCTTAATCCATTTTTATTTTTTTATATTTTGTACTTTTTCGCTGCTTTCTGATACCAAAAAACCTTTCTTCAAAAGAAAGAAAAATATCTTGAGTTTATAGCAGAAAATGGATGAGGCGACATTGATTTTGAATCATAACATGGATAAGGCGTGTTTAATTTTGTGAGATATCATCTTCAATTTATTGTAGTTATTGTAGCAGAGGTGCTTTCTTTTGCTGTATCGTGTAACCTTATTGGAAAACATTTAGGCTATGATAAATGTATAATCTTAGATTGTAGATTACTTTATATCTGCTGATCTTTCCTGAAACTGCTAATTCAATGAATAACACTTTTAACCAAGCATTTTTGCAAAAAGTTCTTTGGGTAAACGTCGCGGTTTTGCCTCCTCATTAATCAGAGCAATTTCAACTTTGGCTGTTACCAACGTGGTCATCTCATGCAAAATAGATTGCTCCATAAAAAAGCGGGCCCCTTGGATATGAGTAACACGTGTTTTAACGACTAAAAGATGATCAATTTTAGCTGGTCTTGAAAAATTAATTTCCATATGACGAACAACAAAAAACAGTTTTTCCCCCTCACCCCCTGCTGCTAACATCTTATTATTAAAACCGGTATCCCGTAAAAACTCTGAACGTCCTCGTTCAAAAAACTCAAGATAACGCGCATGATAAACTACACCGGAAAAATCTGTATCCGCAACATAAACGCGGACCTGAAAATTATGAAAAGCGTTTGTATGATTGCTCTTAAAAGGTGTTATTTCTGTCATCGACTTCATATCCCATAAAATCATCTAATATAGCAAATTATCTATCAATCAAAAGATTGAACACATTTTTGTGTTGAAGTTGTGAAAAGCAAAAAATTTTTAATAGTGCCAAACCTTTTTAGCCAGAATATGCTAAAAGAAGGCACGTCTCTTGTATTTTATGACCTTGCTATAAAATATTCACATAGTTTCTTTTAATAAAGAGAATGTCTTAATCATCTTCCCCATCCCATAAAGATGTCTGAAATGATGAATTCTCTTGAGCCTCAGAAAGTTGAGAACGCCTTTGTATAGACGTTGTAGAGGCTGGAGCAGAAAGCCCTAAATGGCTCCAAGCCTTTTCAGTTAGAATGCGTCCACGAGCGGTTCTATGAATAAACCCTTGTTGGAGCAAATACGGTTCAACAATATCTTCAATGGCATCGCGTGGTTCTGATAAAGCAGCAGCAATTGTTTCAATCCCCACCGGTCCCCCTAAAAAAGTTTCCGCAATCAGGAGCAAGTAGCGACGATCAAGCGGATCAAGACCAAGATGATCAACCTCAAGGCGCGAAAGCGCTTCATCGGCGATTTTTTGGTCAATTTGTTTTGCTTGTTTAACCAAAGCAAAATCACAAACACGCCGTAAAAGCCGTCCGGCAATACGAGGGGTCCCCCGTGCTCGGCGTGCAATTTCATGAGCACCATCATCACTGATCTTGACGGCAAAAAGTCGTGCATTACGCTGCACAATATATTCCAATTCTTCTATAGTATAAAAATTGAGACGAATTGGGATGCCAAAACGGTCTCTCAGCGGCGTGGTCAAAAGCCCCAAACGTGTGGTTGCCGCTACCAAAGTAAATTTAGCCAGATCAATTTTCACCGAGCGTGCGGCCGGCCCCTCCCCAATGATCAAATCAAGTTGATAATCTTCCATGGCTGGATAAAGAATTTCCTCAATCGCCGGATTTAAGCGATGAATTTCATCAATAAACAAGACATCACGTTCTTCAAGATTGGTCAAGAGAGCGGCTAAATCCCCTGCTTTAGCGATGACCGGCCCTGAAGTAGAGCGAAAATTAACGCCTAATTCTTTTGCCATAATCTGTGAAAGCGTTGTTTTTCCTAACCCCGGTGGTCCTACAAACAAAACGTGATCCAGCGCTTCTTGCCGTGTTTTTGCTGCTTCAATAAATATTTTTAAATTAGCCCGTGCCGCTTCTTGACCAATAAAGTCATCGAGAACTTGTGGCCTCAAGGAACGATCTGGATCGTTAGGAAGGGGGGCGGAACCCAGAAGGCGTTTATCTTCATCTTTATGCATTGTTACCTTGATTTTAAGTAGGAGAAGAAAGCAATTTGAGACTATGGCGGATCAGCAGGGCAGAAGAAACAGTTTCCCCCTCAAGAGCATTCATCGCAAGAGCAAGAGCACGGGATGCATGTTCTCGTTCAAACCCTAGCTTCATCAACGCGGAAAGCGCATCATGCGCAGGTTGATTGATCATATCACGCTGAGGCACCGAAACAGTCTTGACCACTTGTTCAAAGGGGAGTGTTTTACTTTTCAGTTCACCCACAATTCTTTCACTGACTTTTTTACCAACGCCTGGCGCTCGACTAATCATCGCAACATCATTTAAAGCAATAGCCTGTGCAAGTTCATCTGGCGATAAAGTACCCAAGATTGCCAAAGCAACCTTTGCCCCTACTCCAGGAACATTTTGTAGAAGACAAAACCACTCCTGTTCAGCTCTTGTAGCAAAACCAAAAAGGCGGATTGCATCTTCCCGAACATGCGTTTCAATAAAAAGGCTTAACGCCTCCCCAACCGAGGGTAAAGAAGGACGCAGACGATTTGACACAAAAACAACATACCCCACACCGTGAACATCAAGAAGGATATGATCATCAAAGATATGTTCAAGGGTGCCCTTTAATTTGCCAATCATGCTTTCACCCCAATCATATCGCCATCCTTGCCTGATAAGATCGGTCAACACTCTTACGATGCATACTATGACAAAGAGCAAGAGCAAGAGCATCAGCTGCATCACTGCTATCAAATTCAGCCCGTGGGAGGAGAACTTTGACCATCATATGGATTTGTTCTTTAGCCCCATGTCCAACACCAATAACCGATTTTTTCACTTTGTTGGGCGCATATTCAAAAACAGGAAGAGTTGCTTGCGCAGGAACCAGCAATGCAATTGCACGCGCTTGCCCAAGTTTTAAAGTTGCTGTAGCATCTTTGTTGACAAACACATGTTCTACAGCAGCTTCATGGGGCATAAATTGATGCACAACCTCTGAAAGACCTTTGTGGATCTGACATAGCCTGGAAGCCAGCTCACACTGTACATCAGAAGAAACCGTCCCTGCTGCAATAAACTGAAGACGATTACCCACAACATCGATAACGCCCCACCCTGTACGCCGTAATCCGGGATCAATGCCTATAATACGAATCGTCTCTGCCATAAACTACAGTCTATACACTTTTCCCCCCTGTGAATAAAGACAAGACCACAAAGAAAACAACAACCCAAGACAAAACCAGTAAAAAGATAATCATCCCCCCAAATTTATACAATTATAACACACAACGAACAGCATCTTTATGGAACACACTTTATGAAGCATAACTGAAATCAATCAAAACCATTCACACATTACAAGCAAACACCCTCTAAAGCATAAAAATTCCCTTTCTATATCATACTAATGCCATAACGGTTAAACATCGCAAGCGAGCAAATAGAGAGTGCTGGATTGTACATTCATTAAGTGTAAAGAGGCTATGCAATGGATGGTACACACTTTGCGAAAACTTTTTACATTATAGCATGACGCTATCATTATAAATCAACGCATTGATTTATAATGATAATTAATTATTTTGTATGTTGCATAAGAATCCCGAATATCCTAAGATTTTCTCATTACAAATCTGTTTATCTTGAAGCAATCAAAACCATTCTCTTACATATGAAACGTGGGATTGCCGTATAGAGTGAAACTGTACAAGAAAGGACTAAAAATGCCTCTAATGAATTGACTCAAGTGCCAAAGGCTGTTGCAACATTGGGGACTGGCAAAGATGATGATAGTGCCGGCTTTCTCCTTTGCAAGCGTAAAAATGAGAGAGGCTCAACGGATGTGAATAAGAACTGAGAGGTGTTTTTGAATATACTCATCACACCACAATGACATTACGTAAAGAGGAACATTGCATAGAGAGGGACATTGCATGGGGGCACAAGGAACCCATGGGACATTCATTATATGGCACTTTGATTTTGGATATTTTATTTTACGCGAGGGAAATAACTTCCATTCAAAACAAAAGAAGCCCCAAAACTGCAACAATGTGTATTATCCTCATTAACACACACTTTACAGCAACTTTATAGGCATAAATTATAGAGCATAAATAAATTAATGTACAAGCCCCTGCTCTATCTAGCGTCTAATCATTATCAGAGCCAAAACAAAATCACACGATAGATCAACAGAAAGTGTTCTAGCTGCAATCAACCAAAGTCGATTTCCCACAAAGACCAACCATACCCTATTCCATGCCATAATTCAAAATCAATACCTATCCCTCTCTCAGCTATAAACTCAAGATATTTCCTACGCTCAAATAGAAATTAGGCAGAAAAAAGCACTCTAGATTGGTTTTAGTTGTGAAATTTTGGTTGTAAAAAATGGATATACTGCTCTAAATATCGCAAGAAAGAAGCAAGGCGCTATTTTTCTCAGAACGCCCCCAAAAGCTGTTTTCAGTAATTCGATTTATTTTCCCACTGGATTATCATCGCTTAAACTACAGCCTCCCCTTATTGACCAAAGCGCTTAAACTACAGCAGCATCTCTAAATGAAACAAAATGCACGCTTCTAAACGTAATGAATGAGAACAAATTGACGGAAAATTTCTGGCAATTCATGCCAATGAGGGGGGTCAAGTTCCAATGTCGGTGTATGAAGTGACACTTTTACAATTGCTTTTTTTATTTGTTCTGATGATATTTCCCCTTCGCGCAAAACAAGGGGAGTACCTCTAAGAACGCCCAAAGGCTGTTTTGAGCAATTCGATTTGTTTTCCTACAGGGTTATCATCTTCTAAGGCACAAGAGGCTGCAGTTTCCCACCCAGCACGCATATACTGTATCCGCGCTTCTAAACGCAATGAATGAGAAACAAATTGGCGAAAAATTTCTGGCAATTCATGCCAATGAGGGGTTTCAAGTTCCAATGTCGGTGTATGAAGTGACACTTTTACAATTGCTTTTTTTATTTGTTCTGATGACATTTCCCCTTCACGCTCTGCGCGAAGAAGAAGGAGTTGAGAAGCGATTTGCATAAGTCGTGTACTTAAATACATAGCCTCTTTCGCATAGACTGCAGAAACCTCTGCCGAAAGAGAGCGTGCCACTAATTTCCCTTCTGAGTCAATATACGCTGCGGTTTTTTCAATCAGCGCCATTGTTTCTTCGTAGAGACGATTAAAAGCATTTTCAAAAGCATTATGCTCAATCATGATAATAGGTTCATCATATGGACGTTTATGTACACTCACGCTTTTATACTCCAAGTATCAGCAAAAAATCATACCCCTCAACGAACAGAGTATTAAAAAGTTTCTTTTGTTGCTGTATAGAACGCTTTTTTTTAAAACTGCTACCTCTTTTAATTTTTTTGCGCAACGCACTTTTTATACTAAGGTTAACGTGCCCAACAAACACTATAGGAATGTTTTTTATAAACGGATCATTTTCCTTGAAAAGGACCACTGCCAAGATTGCCGTTTTTCACAATAATAAGCAACTCCAAATTGCAAAGCAATACCCGTTATTATTAAGAAGGTATCGGAAAAAACCGTTTCTGTCATCACTGTTTTTATAATTTGTCCAAACATCGCAAAAATGGTTCCCGTTACAAAGACCGGTAAACTATGTTTTCCTAAAATTGCTAAAGGATGTTTCTGAGAAACATAAAACCATTTATTGATGCGTGGCAAAGAAAGAATGAGAAAGGCTAATGCAAGAACATGGAGTAAACGTGGCAAGCTTAAAAAGGTTTTATTAAAGTTCACCAACGGGGAAGACCAGCCAAGCCACCCCAAAATGCCCCACCAGTTTAAGCGAACCCATAACAGCGCCAACAAGAGATACGCTGCCGCACAAACAATCCAAAAAGACTGAAAAGCGATTTTTTTTCCTTGTTTAAGCGCTAAAGTACTGGTCAATCCTATGACGAATAAGAATTGCCAAGACAAAGGGTTTAAAAACCACTTTCCCTCTAAAGGATAAGAAGGAGGAGCAATTTTATAAAATCCGCAGATAAGATACAGTGTAAAGGAGCCCAAAAGCAGCCATTTTGTCTGCTTACAACTCAAATAAAGGATAAAAGGCGCAAAAAACATCAAAACGATATAAAGAGGAAGAATATTATTATATCCCAATTGATGCCCAAAGCTTAAGGTACTCAAAAATGCGATACCAGGCTCTTTAAAAAAGAGTCCTACATTGTTCATTGATAAAAGTTTTTCTGTTCGCCATAATAAAAAGGCAGCAAAAAAAAGGCTTAACGTGACAAAAGTCGTAAAAAGGTATGCACCATAGAGCTGCAGAGCTCTGTACCAAAGTTTTCGGATAATAAAAGCAAAGGATTTTTGCTGTAACCGCGCATGAAAGCTTAACCCAAGAGCAATCCCTGAAAGCAAAACAAATACTTCTGCACAATCAGAAAAACCGAAATTTCTATGAGTAAAAGACTCATAGAGAGTTCCGGGAATATGGTTGATGAAAATCGTCAATAAGGCTAAAGAACGAAAAACATCAATACGTGTATCACGATGAGAAGGTTGAGTATTATGCTCAAGAATACCTTGGTATTTCATCAGTGGACTCCCACACGTTGCAACCCCCTTGAAGTCCCATAAAATGGTGCTTACCCTTATTGCCAACAAGCATGAACAGGATGAAATTTTAATTTTTAAGTATCAAGTTTCATTTTAAGCGTTTATTTTTTAAAAGGCAAAAGTTTTTTAAAGGCAAAAGAACGAAAAGCATCCATACGTGTATCACAGCAAAAAGGCGACATATTATGCTTAAAAACACTTTCATTTCTCATAAGCAGGCTCCCACACACCCACAAATCCTTTAAATTACGTGAAAATGGTAGTCACTTTCATCGCAAATAAGCATAATAGAATGAAACTTTAATTTTTAAGCGTTATTTTTTCTAAGAAACAGGGATTTGACATGACAGAACAAAAAAATAAACCAATTGATCCACCTCTTTTCCCTCAGTTAATTTTAACACTCGATGTTCGGCGCAACACCCCACACGCATTATTGCAGCAAATTTTGCAAACAAAGTCTTTTGCATGCGTCATCCTCTATGATTCTGAAAAGTTGAAAGATGATAGCTCTTTTTTACAACAACAAGCGCAAACTTACGCAGAAGATATTCAACATCATGACGCAGCCCTTCTCATCGCTGATGACAGCCGCATTGCTGGGCGCATAAAGGCTGATGGATTGCACATAGAAGATGATCTTAACGCTCTTGAAAGCTTCAAAAATCAGCAAAAGGAACAAAAAATCATAGGCTTTGGCAATCTACGCAATCGCCATAGTGCTATGCTTGCAGCGGAAACAGGTGTTGATTACCTGTTCTTTGGAAAACTCGGTGCTGATAAAAAACCCCAAGCGCACCCCCGCAATCTCCAGTTAGCAACATGGTGGGCAGAGATTATGCAAACCCCCGCCATTATCCAAGCAGGAAGCGATTTTTCAACCTTTGATGAAGTCTTAAAGACTGGATGTGAATTCATTGCTGTAGAAGAAGTCATTTTGGGAAACGACAACCCCTTAATACTGCTTAAAACAATGCAAGAAAAATGTGAAAACACCCCCTTGTAATACAGGAGGAGAATTTATAAATAAAGCGTTAATAAAAATCCAAATACTCACCACTATATTACTTATATAGAACACACAATAACAGATAAAGAGGATACCTCGAAACTCAATAAAATTGCTTAATAATTCAATCAAATTGATGAAAAATCTATCGTCTTGTTTTCATATAATATATAGAAAAAAGGATCATAAAAACTTTCTCGTTCGATGTCTTATAAAGACAAAGCATTATGATTGGGGAAAATGGTCATTTTCAATATTGGTACTGAATACCAATAGCTGACGATACAAATATGCAGGGGACATAAAAATGCAATATAGCGGAACACTTGAAGATCTTACAAACATAATTTGCAAAGCTGGATATCAAATCATAGAAAGTAAATTACTAAAACATGATTCCCCTGAAATATATCAGATCAAAACCTCCGAAGGAGGCATTATTAATTGGTATAAAAGCACAAGAAAACTTCAAGTTCAAGGCAAAGAAAACATAAAACAAAAGTTAATAGAAGATTTAGCAAAGCATCTAGAAGAAACATCAACGATTCCTTCCTCAAAAACTGCCTCCAATACCTCAAATAAAAAAATCTTTATCGTTCATGGTCATGATTGTTATGCCTTAAAGGAGCTTGAAAATGCTCTTCTCAAGCTTGATCTCGAACCATACATTTTACAAAATACGAGTGGTAATGGTTTAACCATCATTCAAACTTTGAAAAAAGAAATTTGTAACGGTTCTATAAAATTTGGTATTGTACTCCTCACGCATGATGACATGGGTTATGCTATATCTCAAGATGAAGAAAAAATTCAACCCCGTGCACGACAAAAGGTTGAAGAAAAAATTCAACCCCGTGCACGACAAAACGTTATTTTCGAAATGGGCATGTTAGCTGCCGCGCTTCCTCTTGAGAGGATTGCTATTCTACAAAAAGAAGGCATTGAAATGCCTTCAGATGTTGGTGGAGTTTACTACCTTTCTTTTAAAGAGCAGGTAAAAGAAACATTTCCCAAACTTATTAAGCGCTTACAAGAAGCTGATTTCTCTTTTAATATAAATGAAATTACTCATGCATTAAATTAAATTTGAATAATGCTTCCCTTTAACTTTTAAAGCGCACGCCCAAAACCAAAAGACACCCCACCACATTCCACAGACACACACATCCTATAGGCTCAAAGAAACGATCCACCCCCCACCCTTCTTCAAACAGCAAGCGATTGTGCAAATTTTAGTGAAGAGACCGCGTGTGTATTCATTACCGTGAAAGAAATCATTTTAGTCCCTTTAATAAACACGGGGATGTTGTCATGATTTTGGTAATCGTTCCAGAAAGGTTTAAGAGGCAGATAGCCTCTGATTAGATTAAAGAAAAATAGGAAATTCACGTCGGGCATGTACTACAGCTACAATTTCGATTTGATGTGCAGCTACTTGATACAATATAAGGTAATTTGGATGCGCTACAATTTCTCGTAATCCTAATACCTTCTCACTCTGTCTGTATAAATATAGATGTTCAGCCAATGGCAGTACGGATGCTTCCAAAAACCTTTTCATTCGGCAGCGCAGCAGATGGATTTTTGCGAGCAATGTAAGTAAAATCTGACGCAAATCGTCGCGCGCCGAAGACAACCAAACAACCGGAAGCATCACTTTTTCTGTTCAGCTTCAAGCTGACTGATTATAACTTCCATTTCAGCCATAACCTCATCATGCGGAATAGGAGGATATGGATTTGCAAGACTTCTCGCTACCTTATCGCACAGCCATGCAGTGTAGCTGCTTTCCTGTTCAATGGTTTCGAACTCTGAAATTAGCAGAGAAAGGGTGATCTTTATAACATATGTCCTTTTTATTCCTGAATATTGAAGATAATTACTCTTGGCTATGTTGTTAATATTAGCGAATTGAAAATGTTTTAACTTTTAAGCGTCCAAAGTTCTTTTGATCTTGAAACTTAAGGCTTTTTAACCCTCTCAAAAAACACGGGGCTGTTGTCATGATTTTGGTAATCATTCCAGAGAGGTTTAAGAGGCAGATAGCCTCTCATTAAAAAACAAATTTTGTAAGTAAAAAACTATTTTTATTGTAAATTTCCTGAAATTACTTTATGAATTAAAAGATGTTTTGGTCGCATACGCAACGACCAAGAGGGTCTTGAAAGCCCGAAAATCTAAACATGAATTTACCCCACTTTGTGGGTATCCCGGAATTCCGGGAGTTTTTGCTATGTCCAGGTGCTTTAAGCACTAAAAGCAAAAAAAGCTGATTAGATTTCAGTACTTTCAAGCTCCCGGAATACTCATGCGAGGGCGCTCGCGACCGGCGGGGGGCTTTAAAATGCAAACCAAAGATCTTGATAACGACATTTTCATTGGCAAAAAAATTCGTTTGAGACGAAAAATGTTGAAGATATCTCAAAAAACATTAGGTCAGCACTTAGGCGTCAGCTTCCAACAAATTCAAAAATATGAAAACGGCTTAAATCGTGTCAGCGCAGGGCGTTTAATGGAAATTTCTGATATTTTGAATGTTCCCATTGCCTTTTTTTATGCCGATATCATTACAAAACAACAGCCCGCATACCACCATGATGAAATCGCATCAAGCACAGAGGAATATCTGCTGCTCAAAAGATTTAGAACTCTCACAACGGTAAAAAAGAAAGCCTTTTTACAACTGATCTCTGAAGAGAATGCAAGCTAATATAACGCGATAGCGTGTGCTATTCAAAGTCCCCTTTGTAACACTTTATTGCTTGAATGCAAAACATACCACCCCTCCATTTTAAAAAACGACACGTTAAGAGACACTATTTTAATTTTTATTGTAAATTTTTTGAAATTACTTTATGAATTAAAAGATGTTTTGGTCGCATACGCAACGACCAATAGGGATTAAAAGCCTGAAAAACTCAAACATGAATTTACCCACTCCTGTGGGTATCCCGGAATTCCGGGAGATTTTGCTATGTCCAAGTGCTTCTCAGCACTAAAAGCAAAATGCTGATTTGAGTTCAGTGCTTTTAACTCCCGGAATACTCATGCGAGGGCGCTCGCAACCGGCGGGGAAAAATGCAATCTCAAAATCTTAATATTGATCTTTTTATTGGCAAAAAAATTCGTTTGAGACGAAAAATGCTAAAAATGTCTCAAAAAACATTGGGTCAACATTTAGGTGTTACTTTCCAACAAATCCAGAAATATGAAAACGGCTTAAATCGTGTCAGCGCAGGGCGATTAAAAGAAATTTCTGATATCTTGAATGTTCCACTTTCCTTTTTTTATGCCGATATCTTAACAAAACAACAGCCCGCATACCTTCATGATGAAATCGCATCAAGCACAGAGGAATACCTGCTGCTCAAAAGATTTAGAACTCTCACAACGGTAAAAAAGAAAGCCTTTTTACAGCTGATCTCTGATGAGAATGCAAGCTAACATAACGCGATAGCATGCGCTATTCATAAGCATTCATACGTATTTTAAAAAGCAACCTCCATTGTAAGCATTTTTTCATTTTAAGAGGAGAAGCCCTTGATATAATAGAAGATAAGCATCTTTATATACGATAACCCTTCATCATTATTATTTTTAACAGAACTATTTTAAACAGTCTGTCTCTCGTCGACATTTATGCTACTTTTTTAACTTACCCAACCCTACCTTGAACCAAGACGAAAAACTGAGAGATAAAAAGTAATATAGAAATGAAATTCTTATACGGCTTGTAATGATGAAAAAAAAATGTGAAAATTCTGATCGGTAATGAGGAGAAAACACCATGATCAAGAGAAGCGTGAAGCTGCTTATCTTAGGCGTGATTGGGCTTGCAAGTTCTGCTGTAAGTTCAGCGGGAAACACTGAAGAAATCTCAAATTCTGAAAGCTCTTTCAATACGATTCAAGAAGCTTCAAACACTCAAGAACCTTTTCAGCCCTTAAAAGCTGGAGACTATGACCAAGCCTATGACTATTACATCCAAGGTTATTATTTAAAAGCTTTTCGTGAAGCACTCCGACGTGCTGAAAAAAATGATCCTTTTGCACAAACTCTTCTTGCCCGAATTTATATGGAAGGATGTGCTGTTCCTATTGACGGTGCGCGTGCTGCTTTATGGTTTGAACGCGCCGCAAAACAGGGGGAACCCCAAGCACAACTACGCTATGGACTTATGTTGTTTGATGGTCACTTTATAAAACAAAATCAAGAACTTGGTGCGCAATTCATTCAAAAAGCTGTCAAAGCAGGCGTCAAGGAAGCCTATTTTTATTATGGACAACTGCTTCTTTATAAAGCCTCACAGGAAAAACAAGCTCTCCCTGGTGTTTCTTCCCAAAGTCGTGAAAATGAAGCAATAGAGCAAGCCTTAAAATGGTACTTAAAAGGTGCTGCTCTTGGGGATGCTGAAGCGGCTTTTTCTGCTGCAAAAATTCTTTCCTTAGGCACATTAAAACGACCAAAAGATGATCACAATGCCCGCAAGCTCATGGAAGTAGCAGCTCAAAACAACCACTTAAAAGCTCAACTTCATTTAGCACAATGGCTTGTACAAGGGCGTGGAGGAGAAACAGATTTTCAGCGTGCTTTTCATTTACTTCACAGAAATGCCGTCAACATGATTGCACCAGCACAGATTTCCCTTGCAAGGCTTTATCGAGATGGCACAGGAACAAAAGGCGATATAATAATGGCAGCGGCATGGTATATGCTTGCAAAGGAGGCAAAAATGCAAGCTCCTGATCTTGAAATAATGCTCCAAGGCATGGACAAGACACAACTAGAAAAAGCGCACAAAGAAGCAATAAAGCTCCTTCCTGTTTTTTAAAATACTCCTCTCTGCTTCAAAAAGATAAAATTTATAGAAATTCCGGGAGATTTTGCTCTGTCCAGGTGCTTTAAGCACTAAAAGCAAAAAGGCTGATTCGGACTCAGTGTTTTTAACTCCCGGAATACCAACGCGAGGGCGCTCGCAACCGGCGGGGGCTTTAAAATGCGAGCCAAAAATCTTGATAACGACATTTTCATTGGCAAAAAAATTCGTTTGAGACGAAAAATGCTAAAAATGTCTCAAAAAACATTAGGTCAACATTTAGGTGTTACTTTCCAACAAATCCAGAAATATGAAACCGGCTTAAATCGTGTCAGCGCAGGGCGTTTAAAAGAAATTGCCGATATCTTAAATGTTCCACTTGTCTTTTTCTATGCGGACACCTCAGCAAAACAACAGCCCCCATACCCTCATGATGAAATCGCATCAAGTACAGAAGAATACCTGCTGCTCAAAAGATTTAGAGTTCTAACCTCGATAAAACAGAAAGCCTTTTTACAGCTGATCTCTGATGAGAATGCAAGCTAACATCACGCGATAGCGTACGCTATTCAAAGCCCCCCTTGTGAACACTTTATTGCTTAAATGCAAAACATGCCACCCCTCCATTTTAAGAAACGACACGTTAAGAGACGCTATTTTAATTTTTATTGTAAATTTCCTGAAATTACTTTATGAATTAAAAGATGTTTTGGTCGCATACGCAACGACCAAAAGGGGCCTTGAAAACCCTAAGTTCTAGCGTAAAGATGAACCCACTTTGTGGGTATCCCGGAATTCCGGGAGATTTTGCTATGTCCAGGTGCTTTCAGCACTAAAAGCAAAAAGGCTGACTAGAACTCAGTATTTTCAAGCTCCCGGAATACTCATGCGAGGGCGCTCGCAACCGGCGGCGGCTTTAAAATGCGAGCCAAAAATCTTGATAATGACATTTTCATTGGCAAAAAGATTCGTTTGAGACGAAAAATGCTAAAAATGTCTCAAAAAACATTAGGTCAACATTTAGGTGTTACTTTCCAACAAATCCAGAAATATGAAAACGGCTTAAATCGTGTCAGCGCAGGGCGTTTAAAAGAAATTGCCGATATCTTAAATGTTCCACTTGTCTTTTTCTATGCGGATATCTTAACAAAACAACAGCCCCCGTACTCTCATGATGAAATCGCATCAAGTACAGAGGAATACCTACTGCTCAAAAGATTTAGAGTTCTAACCTCGATAAAACAAAGAGCCATTTTACAATTACTCTCTAATCAAAATGAAAGCTTTTAACATCATAATATAGGGCGCTACACTCTCTATTCTTGACTTGCCTCCCACCCCTCAAAGGACAGAAGCCCCTTCCCTATCCAGTTGGGAAACAATCCGTCTTCTCAGAACAGAACTCTTTTAGCTTCCCATTTTATGTGGTTCATTTCACAAGATTATCCGGACAAGCTCTCCCTCAAATATTCACCACACACTCTCATAAAAACATCACATGTACAAAATTTGATGCCTTACAAACACCACACCTCAAACGATAGTATTTAAAAAAACAGAATAAACATTCATACGTATTTAAAAAAAGATAGCCCTTAAAAAGCAATGCTTGAAAATTTTTTTGGTCGATCTGGAACAGCACCTAACGCATCATTTTATAATAGTGATCGAGGATATGATCTTAACATGCAAACGCAAAAAATTGCTTTTTTATCATAATCACTAAAAGCAGCTGTTTATTAAAATATACGCCACCAGAAGCACTTCAAGCAGCCTTTACAGCTGAAACCATTATTCATTGATTAATTAACCGATTGATTAGATACCGATATGTTGTTAATGTGCTATAAGTAAAGTTGCTCTTATTTCTGGAAGAGGAGCTTCGCAAATAAAGAGCAACAATAAGTAAGGGGAATTAAAGATGTTAAAATATTTATTGCTGTCACCGGTTGTGTTGGTGGCTGGTTGCGCATCTGTAGGCAATTATTCATCAAATTATGTTGATCAAAGTCTTACAAAGCGTCAGGCACAATTAGTCGCTAACAAATTTATTAGCGGTAACAAAGGGTTTTTACCACCCGCTACAACCACACTTCTTATAAAGAAAAATAATACAGCAGACAACTTTACTCCTTTATTTATCAATCTGTTGCGACGGAATGGATATAATGTGATCTATACAGATCAACCTCAAAAGCAACAAAACATGGGTGTGAATTTGAGTTATAGAATAAGATTAAATAGTAGCACTATAGTGTCTCTTTTTCAGTATAGTGTGAACGGAGAGCCGCGTTCTTATATAAATACTCAGCCCAGATGAACCCGCTATTTAATGTAAACATTCTCTATATTTTACACGTAAAGACTTAAAAGCTCTTGCGAAAGGCAAAGAGATTTGCACCTCAATAAAAAACCTCATTTTTAGCCAGAGTGGATAAATTTTATTATAGATTGTGACAATACAAAATAGTGTAAATTATAGCTTTGAGATTTAAGAAAAGAAGAATACTAAAAATAATGAAAATGCCCCATACCCTAGCAAATTATTACGCGAAGATATAAATGCAAAACTTGGCTTATCTGTGATTGAAGCGGCTGAATAGCTTTCTATATCCTGTGTAGCATTTTCTAGGGTATTGGTAAAAATCCTTATAACGACATTTTCAATGGCAAATTCATTGGCAAAAAAATTCGTTTGAGACGAAAAATGCTTAAAATGTCTTACAAAACATTAGGTCAACATTTAAGTGCCACTTTCCAACAAATCCAGAAATATGAAAACGGATTAAATCGTGTCAGCGCAGGGCGTTTAAAATAAATTTCTGATATCCTAAATGCTCCACTTGTCTTTTTCTATGCTGATATCTTAACAAAACAACAGCCCCCGTACTCTCATGATGAAATCGCATCAAGTACAGAAAAATACCTGCTGCTCAAAAGATTTAGAGTTCTAACCTCGATAAAAAAGCCTTTTTACAGCTGATCTCTGATAAGAATACAAACGAACACCCTGTGACAACACACACCACGCTCTCTCCCATGAGACACTCATAATAAACTCCGTATTCACATATTCATCACATATTCTTAATTAAAAACACCTCATGGTTTTAGGGAACTTATATCATTGCCATCAATTATACCATTGCCATCAATGATGATATTTTACGACACAACGGGATAAATTTCCCCAAAAATTCTAAAAAATTTTTGTGCAAATTTTTAAAAAGCTTGCGTCTGAGCGCTTTTTATGGTCTTGCAAAGAGCTGAAAAGCAAAAATACATAAAGGTCCTTTTTTACTTAAGCTTTTCTCTTTGCAAAAAGCAGGAGAAAGCCCATAAAGAGCACACAGGACCATGAGAGAGCCGCAAGGTTAATCAAAGGGATTTTAGCCCGAAAATAACAAAAGAGCTTGACCGTTAAAGGCAGCAAAGAAAAGCGCCATAAAGACAACAAGAGAGTTCTTTTTGCAAGAATAGAATTGGATAGAAACGATGAAAATTAATGGCAATGAAATTCGCCCTGGTAATGTGATCGAACATCAAGGAAGCTTATGGGTTGCTGTTAAATGCAACGCTGTAAAACCAGGAAAAGGTGGTGCATTTAACCAAGTTGAAATGAAAAATTTGATTGATGGTACAAAACTTAATGAGCGATTTCGCGCTGCTGAGACCGTTGAACGCGTGCGCCTTGAACAAAAAGATTTCACATTTCTTTATCAACAAGGGGATGCTTTGGTCTTTATGGATTCAGAATCTTATGAACAACTAGAACTTCAAAAGGATTTTGTTGGTGAACGTGCTGCTTTTCTCCAAGATGGGATGACTGTCACAGTTGAACTTTATCAAGAAAAGCCTATTGGCATCTCACTTCCTGATCAAGTTGCTGTCACGATTGCGGAAGCCGATCCTGCCATCAAAGGACAAACGGTTACCTCCTCTTATAAACCCGCCATTCTTGAAAACGGGATTCGTATTCTTGTTCCCCCCTTTATGAATGCTGGTGAACGTATCATTGTAGACACCAATGAGTTGATTTATTTGCGTCGCGCAAATGAAAAAGATAAATAAAGGAATAAAAAATGGCCCATTCTGCAGTCATGAATGTCATGGTGCAAGCTGCAATGAAAGCAGGACGCTCGTTGGTACGTGATTACGGTGAAGTGCAAAATTTGCAAGTGTCTTTGAAAGGACCAGCAGATTATGTCAGCCAAGCAGATCGCAAAGCGGAAAAAATTATTTTCAATGAATTAAGCAAAGCGCGCCCCAAATTTGGTTTTCTGATGGAAGAGTCAGAAGAAATCATTGGAGAAGATTCACAACACCGTTTTATTGTTGACCCTTTAGATGGCACCACAAATTTTCTCCATGGCATTCCTTTTTTTGCTGTTTCCATTGCCTTAGAAAGCCAAGGAAAAATCGTTGGTGGTGTCATTTACAATCCCGTGAGTGATGAACTCTTCACCGCAGAACGCGGGTGTGGTGCTTTTTTTAATGACCGCCGCTGTCGCGTTTCTGCTCGACGCAGACTAGAAGATTGTGTCATTGCCACAGGAATGCCTCATTTTGGTCGCCCAAATCATGGAACCTACCTTATTGAATTACGTAATGTGATGGCAGAGGTTGCCGGACTTCGCCGTTTTGGTGCTGCTGCTCTTGATTTAGCTTATGTGGCTGCTGGAAGAACCGATGGCTTTTGGGAAGATAACCTGCAAATTTGGGATATGGCTGCTGGAATACTGATGGTTCGTGAAGCCGGTGGTTTTGTCACCGATAAAGAAGGCGGCAACAATATATTTCGCAAAAAAAATATCATTGCCGGCAATGAACACATTCGCCTAAAATTAGAAAGAGTTCTCAAAAAAGGCATTTAGACCTCATAGTAAGCTCTCAAAAGGACATCTTTTTAAAAGACAATACGAGTCCCTCTGAATACTCCTCATCACGCAACCTATCTCATCAAATTACACAATATGATGAAAAAATTCAGAAAATTGTGATGAGAGAGCTTATAAAACTTCGCTTATCTTAGCGCTGCCACTCTTGATTTAGCTTATCCGTTAGTCGAGCCGAGAGCTTTTGGAAAAACAATCTAAAAATTTGCAACAGAACACCCCGTATACAAAGGTTCACAAAACCATCACCAACGATCAAGCCCCCAAAAAAACCTAAAAATACAATTACAGTCTAGCCAATATTATTGACACTGTTGTTTCCTCAATTCCTCTGCAAACAAACCAGAAAACAAAAAGAACCATAAAAACAAAACGCTCTCAAAAACAACAAATACACCTGCTGCAAAAACCTCCCCTACTCTTCTTAAGAAATCACCCTTACACAACGCAAAAAGATTGGCTCCCAAAGCCTGCCCTCTCCTCTCCCATAAGAACTGTCACTATGCCTCTCAAGAGTTTTTACCACTGCATAGCAACAGAAATTTCAGCAAATCCACTGCACTCCACCCTCCCCCTTCATTTAATCGTTATCCAAAATGCCGATGAAATTCGCACGAAATTTGTAGTAACAAAAATCCTTTTTCTCAAAAATCGCCGCCTGCATTTCCCTCTTTAACTGTTCTTGATTATCTTTAACTACCTCTTCTAGGGCATTTACCTTCTCCTCATCAAAGATAATCTTTAATTTTTTTGTGAATCTCCTATTCCAACGAGCTGCTCCCCAAAAATCAACCGGTTATCACATTTCTCATTTGATGATTTCAACCATCTTCTAGCACCTGATGCGTAAGCCTTTTTAAACGTTAGAGTCCCTTCAACAATGGAAGAATCTGGTCCCATACTTGCATCATTATCTTTACACGTATTGATTGTATCTTTAACTATGGTATAAGAGCACCCCTTATCAAAAGCCATATAGCCCTTTTTTACTGTTTTAATGAGCTTCTTATAGTAAATAAAAGTCTCTCTCACCTTTTTATAACCATCGGAAATATCACACAATAACAACAGCACATCCTTTTTACAACATAGTAACGGTGCACATTGATCAGACAAAAAATTCCTGTGCTCTAACATTTTCTCTATCTCTTTATGTCTGGAATTATAGATATGTTGTCCCACAAAGTATCTGCAAATTTTTGCTTTTCATTCTTCTTTTTAGATAGTTTTTCTTTTTGCTGTTTGCATTCAGCTATAATCACATCATCAAGAACGTACAACAACCAATGAAGCAATAACATTGTAGGTTTATAATATTCTTTATTTGTATGAGTATTAACAAATCCTTTCAGAGAAATTCCATTCTCTTCCATGAATTTTCCTGCTTTTACATAATATTGCTCAAAAAGTGTTGTATTCAAAAGATTATATATTTTTTCAATCTGCTCATCAGTCAGTTCTGTTTCGAGTGCCTCCTTATACAATAAAGACAATTCTCTCTCCCCTTGCGCACAAATATTCTTTACCAATGAAGGTCTGTTCCCATGAGCTTTCATGCCTGCTCTAGGATTTTTTATCTCTAGTATATCCCTTTCCCATTGCCTTACTCCCTCATCCCATTGCTCAACCCACTCCTTTGATATTTTTTGCGTTTTTTCAAAAAGCCTTTGTTCCCCTTCTGCAATAATCTTTTCATATATCTCGCACCCTCGAACTTTCTGTTCAAATTGTTCAGTTAATTGCTTGTTACGATAATTTACAAATGCCAGCATTACAGCCACCCCACAAAGCACTATTACCATTGCTACAATTAAAAAAGCCTCCTTTGAAAATCCCCAAAAAACCACAGCTGCTTCAAGGTGTATACAAGCATAAAGATGAATCCTACAATCTTCACCGCCCATTTAAAAATGAACTTGATGGTGACTATCATTCGGGAGTTATTAGTTTCTTCCTTTATCGGATTATCAATTACCTCTTTTATTTCTTCATCCATTATTTCCCTCTTTTTGTTTGTGTAACCTTCCCATCGACTTCTCGGTATTGTGTCATTATGTGTATATGCGATTCACGGGATACCACATATTATGTTTTAACAAAATTAGTATACAAAATATAGATAGTTGTATTGATAAATGCAAACGATTTGTATTTTATTATACTGCTATTGTGTTTTATACGCTTTAAAGAAAAGCCTTTTAAAACCTCACAATGCATGATCTATGAAATATGGGAAAAAATACTAAAAATCTTAACACAGCAAAACATAGCTGCGTGCCCTCTTAGCTCTGTTTTGTAAAATCGATAAAAAACATCTCTCAGCCCATTTATCGGCTCTTTTTCCATAAGCCGGCACCATCACACATTTTGCCACCCTCTAATATTGCTACAGCCCTTAAAACTTGAGAGGATTCATAAGAAGCATTGTTCTTTCTCAAGTGTTTTACACCATACAGACTTCCCCGCTTGATATATGTAAGAGACATGATTTTATTGGTTCATCATACATAGGTTTGAAATAAGAAAATTTATAATTTTAGAAGCTCTCATCCAACGTGCAAAACAATGAATTATCCTTATAAATCAACGTGACAGTGCTGTTATGAAGAGAACTCCTTGCTCATCTTAATAGTCCATAGCGATTTAACTGGATATCGTTTTATATTTTGTACACAGATGAAGTATTTTTATAAAAATGCTTCATCTTGCGCAGAAAAAAGAACAGCCCGTTAAAAAAGAAAAGCATCTCAATGCTTGCCTTTCTTTTTTCCATGAGAGTTTCAAATTAATAAGCCTGTCTGAAAAGAGTGCTGTTTACGCCCTTAAAGATACTGCTCTTGTATCAAGATTACTTACTCAGATGAGAATTGCAGTTTAGCCAAATGCGCATAAACATTATTTTTTATAATGAATTGTGTGTTCCTTCTTCCACAAAAGCGCCTTTATCCATCACGAGAATACGATCAGCTTTTAAAATTGTTGCCAAACGATGTGCAATGACCAGGATTTAGGATTTTGTATCAATCCTTCTAAGATATCTTGCACCAACTTTTCACTGTTTGCATCTAAAGCAAATGTTATTTCATCAAGTAGCAACATTTTGATTTATAATAATAATTCATTGTTTTATATGTTGAATGAGAATCCCGAATACCGTAGGATTCTCTCATTTCAAACCATGTTTCATGGTGAACCAATCAAAACCATGCCTTTTGCACTTTACAAGTGGGGAGAGCCCGCGTGCATAAAAAACTATTAAGAAAGAACTTAAAATGCCTATAATAAATTATCTCAAGTGCCAAGGGCTGTAGCAACATCCACGAGTTGGCAAATATAATGATGGTGCCGGCTTGCAACAAGAGGGCTGCATTTCTTAAAATCGCCAGTGCAATACCAATGCGTTGTTTTTGCCCCCCAGAAAGCATGGTACCACGTTCTTCTACTTGCGTATTCAAGCCATCTGGTAAAGCTTGAATAAATTCAAATGCATTGGCAGCTTTAGAAGCGGCCAAAATTTCCTCTCCATGGGTATGTTCAGTTCCAAAAAAAGAAGAAAAGTTTACAATTATTTTATTTCAAGTCTTTATACTCTAGGGAAGAAAGGATTTATGCATATATTCAAAATGATTTTTGAATTTAAAAACGCAACCACAATGATTTATAAGTGTTTAAGACCCATCTGTTTATGTCGGATGCGTTTTTGAATTAATATTTAAAGTGCACTCTTTGATAGGATAAAAAATCCATCCATTTGCAATCGATTTGTTTAAAACCTTTGTACCCCATAAAAAGGAGGCTTTTACATGCCAATATTACCAAAGCGATTTTTGAATTTAGAAAGACGACCACCGCGATCTACGAGTGTTTGGGAGCCACCTGTCCATGCCGGATGCGTTCTTGGATCAATATCTAGATTAAGAGTATCGCCTTCTTTTCCCCAAGTAGAGCGCGTCATATATTGGGTTCCATCCGTCATAACAACGGTAATTTTATGATAATTGGGGTGAATATTCGCTTTCATGCGTCAAACCTTTTGCGTTTATAGAATGAAATAGCACTTGCTTGTTTTTTTAAGTGCACTTCCTTTGTCTTTTTGATACATTGATTAAAGTATTTATTCCTATAACTGAGCACGCATCAAAAAACAAGTGTTCAAGATACATCATTGTATCAAGTGTTACAAATCCAATACAGTGAGCAAAATTTTATGACATTACGTTATCGTTCAGAAAAATCGACAAAGTCTTCCCCTAAGAAATCTTCATTCTCTTCGCTTGCAATTTTTTTTCCTTATCTTTTGCGCTATCGTTGGTTGTTTATCTTTGCTTTTCTAGCATTATCTGTTGCTGCTCTTGTCACATTAGCTTTGCCTGTGGCTATCCGCCAAATGTTTGATCATGGGTTTTCTACTTCAAGCCATGGACATATTAATTTTTACTTTGGAATTTTGTTTATCTTAGCCTTGTTTCTCGCATTTGCTTCAGCAGCCCGTTATTACTGTGTTATCACCTTAGGAGAACGGATTGTTGCCGATTTACGGCGTGATGTGTTTGTCCATATTATGAAACTTTCTCCTGCTTTTTTTGATCGATCACATTCAGGAGAGATTGTTTCAAGGCTTCTAACAGATACCACACAAATAAAATTAGCTGTGGGCTCTACCGCCTCTACCGCATTGCGTCAGCTGATTATCGTGATCGGAGCCGTCGTAATGATGGTGATCACCAATGCTAAATTGTCTTTGTTGGTTTTAGCTGCTATTCCTGTTGTGGCCATTCCCTTGGTAGTCTTTGGACGTAAAGTTCGCTCTCGTACCCGCGCGGCGCAAGATCGTCTCGCAGATGCCAATGCTGTTGCTACAGAGCAGGTAAGTGCTATTCGCACTGTGCAAGCTTTTACCGCTGAAAAACTCGTTACAATACGTTTTTCACAATTGATAGAACGTGCTTTTCAAACAGCACGTGCTTCTGTAATCTTGCGCTCCTTTTTTACGGGGTTTGCAATTTTTTTGGTTTTTAGCAGTGTGGTTGCTGTTTTATGGATTGGATCGCGTGATGTTTTGAATGGAACAATGACAGGGGGAACCTTAGGGCAATTTGTCCTTTATGCGGTTTTTGGAGCTTCTACTTTTGCGCAATTATCGGAACTGGGAGCAGAATTAATCCAAGCAGCAGGCGCTGCTGAACGGCTTGCCGAATTGTTACAAGAACAACCTACTATTGTAGCTCCTAAAAATGCTTTATCATTAGAGCAACCTGTTCGAGGTGAACTTGTTTTTGATCAGGTTGATTTTACCTATCCTTCTAGACCACAAGAGAAAGTTTTACGCTCACTTTCCTTTTCTGTAAAAGCAGGCGAAACGGTTGCTTTTGTTGGAGCTTCCGGAGCAGGAAAAAGCAGCATTTTTTCTTTGATCCTTCGTTTTTATGATCCAATAAGTGGAACAATTCGGTTGGATGGCATGGAAATTAATCGCCTTTCTTTACAAGATTTACGCAGTGCAATTTCCTATGTTCCACAAGATGTCGCCATTTTTGATGGAACATTGCGTGATAATATTATTTTTGGAACTGAAAATACCCATGAAGAGGAAATCCTTGTTGCCGCTAAAGCGGCTAATGCACTTGAATTTATTCAAGCTTTACCAGATGGCTTGAATACGCAAGTAGGAGAACGCGGTACCATGCTTTCTGGGGGACAAAAACAACGCATTGGTATTGCGCGGGCAATTTTAAGAAATGCACCCCTCTTGCTGCTTGATGAAGCAACATCGGCTTTGGATGCAAACAGTGAAAAGTTGGTGCAAGACGCTTTAGAAGGATTGATGCAAAATCGTACAACCTTGGTCATTGCACATCGTTTAGCAACAATTTTAAAAGCAGATCGTATTCTTGTGATGGATAAAGGCGCCCTTGTTGAAGAAGGAACGCATGCTGAACTTGTGGCAAAAAATGGCGTTTACGCTTACCTCGCAAAACTCCAATTTTCACCTGAGTAAGTGATCATGATACAAGAGCCGTATCTTTAAAGGCATAAACAGCACTTTTTTCAGACAGGCTTATCAATTTAAATCTCTCATGGAAAAAAGAAAGGCAAGCATTGAGATGTTTTTCTTTTTTCTGCGCAAGATAGAGCATTTTTATAAAGACACTTCTGTGTACAGAATGTAAAATGATACCAAGTTAATCTCTATGGACTATTAAGATGAGCAAGGAGTTCTCTTCATAACAGCGCCATAACGGTGATTTATAAGGATAATTCATTGTTTTTCATGAAAGATCATAAATACCATAGGATTTTCTCATGTCAAACCCTCATAGTAAGTCAAACAAAATCTCTTGCTTGCTCATCACAAGCAGAGTTGGCGTGTGAAGTGAAACGGTACAAGAAAGGAATAAAATACCTCTCTTGCCCCTTACGTTCTAAGGGCTGTCAAAACATTGGGGCGCTGACAAAAGAGTATACGCTGGCAAAAAGTATAATAGGTGCTCGCTTGCTTGAGACCCTTATGCGGCTCACACTTGATAGGGTTCTAGGGACACAAGCTCTATCCTAAAGACTGACCACACTCTTTAAAAAAACTGAATATTAAAAATTTGCCCTCTCTCACCGCTCTAAACAATAGTGTTTACCGAAAATCATGACAAATTGTAATTCACAAATACACTTCTCTATTGCAAGAGTATCCTTTTATTCTCTTTCAAAAACACGAACACTTTTTGAATATTGTTTACAGATCCGTCTTATTGAAAAAGAGCAAAGATTTTTTTAGCACTTTTGGGCTTCTTATAACTTTTGTGTGAGAGCACATGAGAAACAGCGTTTATAATAAACTGGCTTTTGGCAAAATCGTAAAATTTTATCAAATTTATTGTTTGTAAATATCACCACGACCACTGTTCTGCTCTTGCAGACACGCAACCTCAAAACGACGTTCTCTTTACTCACAAATCGTCTCTCCAGCTCTCTCTTTCAGTCATAGCCCATAAAAATAAGGATAGAGTACTTCGATTAAACACCATCTTCTCACCCCCTCCAAGAGCCCCATATATTTTACAGCTCTCAATTTTATAGCACCCCCTGTCGTGCTTTAAGAAGGCATTTTAACGATGATAAGAACATGTACAAAGAGGATATATCTTTAGGGTCTTTATGTTTTAAAGCTTGCACTAAATCATAATTTTTTTGTATAGCGAGCTAAGCGTATGCAGAACTGACACCCTAACCATTTCAAACCATTCAGCTGTTTCAGGAACAGATAAGCCAAGTTTTACGATTATATCTTCAACCACGAATTCACCGAAGTACGGAGGATTTTCATCATTTTTTAGCGCTCCCTCTTCAGTGATCCTCTAGATAATTAACTCATTCAGCATCTATACCAGAAAAGCGAAATATTAAATGCTAATTTTCCTTTACATTCATTAGCCAAGCCCCCTCAAAATAACCTTTTAGTGAATAGAGCTAAAAGGATAAGTCTTCAAAACCATTTGGTGATATAGCTATATCAAGAGCACCTAAAATACGACTTAGTTGCTCAATATAGGCGATTTTCCCCTTTTTATCGTATCAGTCTTGTAGAAGACTTTAAGTCTTTTATGCTTAAATCAAAAAATTATAATTGGATTATATTGCATAAAGATGCTTTTTCTCATTTTTCCATTTAACACACGATAAGTTACCATTTAGGCACGATGAGAAGCTTTCCCCTTATATCATACATGTTAAAAACAAAATAAGCCGTTTGGGTATCTTAAGGTCAAGGATGCAGTTAGGCGCAACTTGTAAAGGGTTGCCTTGAGGCTTAAGGACCCAAGGCTTGTTAGTCCCTTCATTAAAAGCGGGTCTGATGTCATTATTTTGGAGAGCGATTATTAAGAATTTGAGAGGCAGACAGCCTCTCATTTTGATTTGTATGCAAACAAAGTGCACTCTATTTATTCAGGAAGAATAAGAATATACCCAGGAGGTGCTAAACGGAATAAGAGAGCGTCGTAACCCCACGCAGCAGACAGGAAGCAAATAGAAGAAACGCCTTCAAGAATTGTTAAGAATAATGCGTACGATATAGCGGCTTCATCTGCTGCTTCGCGGCGTTCTATAAGATATCCGAAAAAAAATAAAAAGCACCCTATTCCACTCACCGACCCAAAGACTTTTAATGCGGTATGAACCGGCCCACGTATGTTGAGCAAGATAATAAAAATTATGAAAGTAAATACTGTAAAGATCCCTTCGAATACCCCACGCACCATATTGCACAATTTTCGCATCATAATTGCAGAAAAGCTCTGTTCTGCGTATCGATTTTTTCTTTTGATGCTTGTATTCTTAGAAGATATACTGTTATTCTTAGAAGATATACCGTCCACAACTCCCCCCGTTTTAAGCCAAGATGCTATGAAGTTAGTTACTTTCAATTATATCATCAAAAAATACAAGAAAAATTTATCCATTTTAACGAAAAAATAGGTGTTTTATTGAGGTGCAAATCTATTTTCTTTCGCAAGAGTTATTCAATTCGTTCGCCAATAGAAAACTACCCCCATTGAAGAGGAAGCTATCCTGACGCAGAAAAGCTTCATAATCTGTATTCCAATCCGCTCAGAAATCGCAACTTTCTAATCTACCCGCTTAATCCACCTTTGAAACTGCAATAAAATAAATTCTGCTGATGACAAGTAATGATAACATGAAAAAGAGAAAATATCACAATATCAAACTCTTCAATACAGTATGAGCTTTATGATTTTCACTCAAGAAGTAAATGCCCACCCATGAACGACACCATACTAAAGTGCTGTGCATTCACAAATTTCCTAGCATTATCTCCCCTTCTCGAAATTGCACCTCTCCCGCAATCTTATCTCTCGATAGCACCCATTAAAGACTTTTAAAAGGTCCAAGGAAAAAACTCTCTGAGAAAGCTTTCAAGCCTAAAATGTCCCCGCCATTCTTATCATGATGAGGGCGCAAAAAATCACGCAGAAACATGAAAAATCTCTCCGCATTTAAAAACAGAGCTTGTCCTTCAAGCGCACGCTTTTTCTTGTTCTTTTGTCCATTGTCCCAAAGCCGCAAGATGGTTCATCCGAGCGCGATGACGAAATGCCTTCTGTGCAACAGCAATATTTTCATCTTTTCCTGCCCATGCTTTTAAGGCAGCTGCTTGCAATGCTCGTCCATAGGAAAAGGTCAATTTCCAAGGCAATACGCCCAAAGAATTCATGGCAGATAAATGCGCCGTTGCTTCCTGATCAGACTGCCCTCCAGAAAGAAAAGCAATTCCGGGAACAGCGGCAGGAACAGTCTGTTTAAGCACTTGGATGGTCTTTTCAGCAACTTCTTCAACAGAAGCCTTGCGAGCATCCTTTCCATCAATCACCATATTGGGCTTTAAAATCATCCCCTCCAAAAGAACACGAGCTTCAAACAATTCTTTAAAGACAGCCTGCAAAACAGTGCGTGTCACCTCAAAGCAGCGTGTAATTGAATGCCCACACGATGGTCCATCCATCAACACTTCCGGCTCAACAATGGGCACAATATTGAACTCCTGACATAAGGCAGCATAGCGTGCAAGAGCTTGTGCATTTTGTCTTATGGCGCCTCTTGTTGGCAAAGTGTGTTCATCAATAGCAATTACCGCACGCCATTTAGCAAAACGTGCTCCCAAAGCATAATAGTCTTTTAGCCGCTCACGAAGACTATCCAACCCTTCGGTAATTGTCTCTTGGGGAAAAGCAGCCAAGGGTTTCGCACCGGTATCAACTTTAATCCCTGGCAAAGCGCCTGAATCCCGAATAAGATCCGTCAACATTTTCCCAGTAGATGCTTTTTGCCGAATGGTTTCATCAAATAAAATAACCCCAGAGATGGCGTTTTCCATCGCTTCTTTTGTACTAAAAAGCATTTCACGATAAGCACGGCGCTTATCTTCATTGGATTCAACACCAATGCTTTCAAAACGCTTTCCAATGGTCGCCGTACTTTCATCTGCCGCCAAAATACCTTTACCCGCATGCACCAAAGCAAGTGCAATATCTTCAAGCCGTTCATTCATAAAAAATTCCTCTTTATTTTGTCTTAATTTCTAAAAATGCGCAACACTATCAAAACACTCTACACGACCGTATAGTTTTTCTTTAACCTTCCCCTTCAAAGAAGCCCTTTAAGCCTGCATAAGGGCAAGAATACCAGGAAGGGTCTTTCCTTCCATCCATTCCAAAAAAGCTCCTCCAGCAGTCGAAAGATAAGTAAAATCATTGGCAACACCGGCATGATTAAGGGCAAAAACCGTATCGCCCCCTCCCGCAATTGAAACCAACTTTCCCGTCAAACTACGTTCTGCTGCATGGCGTGCAACGGCAATGGTTCCCTTATCAAAGGGAGACATCTCAAAAACACCAAGGGGTCCATTCCACACAAGAGTAGCAGCTTCATCTATCGCAGCATTGATATGCGCAATAGAGCGCGTCCCAATATCCAATATCATGCCATCTTGTGGAATATCTTCAATGTCATAAAGACGATGCGGTGCATCTTTTTCAAAGCGAAATCCAACGACAGCATCCTGAGGAAGCAGAAGGGTACAGTGACACTCTTGCGCTTTTTTAATGATTTTTTTTATCGTTTCCATCAATGCATGTTCACACAGTGACTTACCAACAGACACACCTTGCGCTGCTAAAAAACTGTTAGCCATGCCCCCACCAATCACGAGATGATCAACCTTTTCCACCAAATGATTGAGCACAAAAAGCTTGCTGGAAACTTTCGCTCCTCCCACAATGGCAACCACAGGGTGTGTTGGATTGCCAAGTCCTTTTTCTAACGCCTGCATCTCACCTTGCAAAGAGCGCCCTGCATAAGAAGGCAACAAATGCGTTATTCCCTCCACCGAAGCATGGGCACGATGAGAAACTGAAAAAGCATCATTAACATAGAGATCTCCATTATGAGCCAAAGCTTCTGCAAAAGAACAATCATTCTTTTCTTCACCAGCATAAAAACGAACATTTTCAAGCAGTAAAACACCACCATTTTGTAATGACTCAACTGCAACCTGCACCGTCGAACCGATACAGTCAGGAGCAAAAGCAACCGGCTGATTAATGATCTTTTCCAGCACTTGCACAACAGGACGGAGTGAAAACTCTGGCTCTACCTTTCCTTTGGGGCGACCACAATGAGAAAGCAGAATAAGTTTAGCACCACACTTTTGCAGCTCAACGAGTGTCTCTTTATGCCGCTCTAAGCGTGTCGTATCACAGACCTTACCCTGCGCCATTGGCACATTAAAATCCACCCGCACAAGAACACGTTTTCCAGTGACATCAACATCATCAAGTGTACGAAACCCCATCACTGCTTCCTCTTCACTTTCCATTGTTTCAAATAAAAACGCATCCAACAACCCTGCCCACTTTTCTTTCCACTTATCCCCTCTTTGCTTTTACAAGAGACCCACGACAGCCCATCTCTCACCCTCTGTTTGAAAAGCCAAAGCTTTCATCATCAAATGTACAAAAGCCACTCATTGCTCTTAATCTTCATATCCCATTGTGGCAAACAAATGCATTGGCTCAACTTGATCTCTATTAAAGCTTCCTTTTACTTCTAAGCAAAAGAATTTACATCTCCTGTTTCCTAACGTTTTCTCAAAAGGTGTCTCGTTCATATCTTACTTTTTCAAAGTTTACTCTTTCATGCAGGTTTTAAAAGCACGTATTGACCCAGTATTAAAACAAAACACATCATCAATATTTCAATAGCCTCTTCTCTCTAGCGCATGAGAACAACAGCCTCTATCTGTTTTTCTCAAAATTGCACAAAAATGAGACTTTTCCCTATAAAAAGGAGGACCCTGAGGTCCTCTTATATTGTCTTAGCAAAAGCCACTGCCGTATCACTCATACGGTTGGAAAAGCCCCATTCATTATCATACCAAACCAAAACGCGACAGAGCTTACCATCAATCACTTTTGTTTGATCATTGTGGAAAATAGCTGAATGAGGATTATGATTAAAATCACAACTCACAAGTTTCTCTTCTGTATAATCCAAAATGCCCTTCAAAGGACCTTGTGCAGCAATAGCAATAGCTGTATTAATTTCTTCGATTGTTGTGGAACGCTTAGCGATAAATGTCAAATCAACCACAGAAACATTAGGGGTCGGAACACGAATCGATACACCATCAAGCAATCCCTTTAATTCTGGCAAGACCAATCCCACAGCTTTTGCCGCTCCTGTTGAGGTAGGAATCATAGAAAGAGCTGCCGCACGTGCACGATAAAGGTCCCGATGCATTGTATCCAACACAGGTTGATCACCCGTATAAGAATGGATTGTTGTCATGAAGCCCTTTTCAATGCCCACCGTGTTATGTAAAACTTGTGCAACAGGCGCCAAACAATTGGTTGTACAAGAAGCATTTGAAACAACGCGATGCTCGCTGCTTAAAGATTGATGATTAACCCCATAGACGACCGTAAGATCTGCTCCTTCAGAAGGCGCAGAAATAAGAACACGCTTTGCCCCCGCATCTAAATGAGCACTTGCTTTATCACGCGCAGTAAAAATACCCGTACATTCCAAAGCAATATCGATATCCAAATCTTTCCAAGGCAATTGAGCAGGATCACGCTCTGCGCATACCTTTATTAAACCACCTCCCACATCAATAGCATCCCCTATCACCTTAACGATATCAGGAAAACGCCCATGAACTGAATCATAGCGTAATAAATGGGCATTTGTTTCCACCGATCCCAAATCATTAATTGCAACCACTTCAATATCTTGTCGTCCACTTTCCACAAGTGCACGTAAAATATTGCGACCAATACGACCAAACCCATTAATTGCAACACGAACTGTCATTTCACATGTTTCCTCATAAATTTTTTAAGCACAACATTTAAAACACAATAAATGGGTATTTCACCAATCCCAAATCATTAATTCCCACATTGTCAATATCTTGATCACTCACTCACTTATCCACAATAATGCACAAAATATGATGCCCTAAAACCACCCCATTCATGACAACACAAGCTGTCACTTTGTCTTTTCTTCTTTGATCTTTTCCAGCTCTTTTTCAACGGTGGCAACGACATTTTCCCAAGTAATACTAAAATGCGCATAAAGGGCATCAATTGTTCCACTTGCCCCAAAGCCCTCCATACCAATAAACACACCATCACAGCCAATAAAACGGTCCCATCCTTGGGCGACGGCAGCTTCAATGGCAACTTTAATCGGTGCATCTCCAATGAGAGCACGCTGATAGGAGAGAGATTGTTGAGAAAAAAGTTCAAAACAAGGCACAGAAACCACACGCGTTGGGATGCCTTTTTCTTCTAACACCGCATGTGCCTCCACTGCAATTTGCAATTCTGAACCAGAAGAAAACAGCGTCACTTGTGCATCATCGCTAGCTGTTAGGAATTCATAAGCACCAAGCATACAGAGATTTTCTTCTTCATACTCCTGACGCAAAAGCGGTAGATTTTGTCGACTCAAAGCCAAGGTAGAAGGTGTCCCGCGTGCTTTCAAAGCCAATTGCCAACACTCGACTGTCTCCATAGCATCGGCAGGACGGAACACAAAATGATTAGGCATTGCACGCAGGCAAGCCAAATGCTCCACGGGTTGATGGGTCGGACCATCCTCACCAAGACCAATAGAATCATGAGTCATGACATAAATCACCCGCAACCCCATGAGAGAAGACAAACGCATAGCAGGACGCATATAGTCAGAAAAGCATAAAAAGGTTCCCCCATAAGGAATAAAGCCGCCATAAAGGGCAAGACCATTCATCACAGCTCCCATTACATGTTCGCGAATTCCATAATGCAGATAGCGCCCTGAAAAATCTTCAGCAGAGATACTTTTCATCTGGCTGCTTTTTGTATTATTAGATCCGGTTAAATCAGCCGAACCACCAATAGTCTCAACAACGACTTCATTGATCACTTCAAGAGCCATTTCCGAAGCTTTACGCGTAGCAACAACGGGGCGCTCTTCAACCAATTTCTGTTTATAAGTATCAATAGCACCATCAAATCCGCCCACGAGATCGCCCCGCATCAATCTTTCGAACTCCACACGCTCTGAAACAGGAAGATCAGCAAATTTTTCTTCCCATTTTTGGCGTTTTTTAGCAGCATTGAGACTAGCCAAGCGCCAATTATCAAGAATATCGGCTGGAATAACGAAAGGCTCAGCATCCCACCCTAACGCGATACGGGTTTCAGTGATTTCTCGTGCGCCCAAAGGAGCTCCATGAACTTTATTGGTACCCGCTTTATTGGGTGCTCCAAAACCAATTGTTGTTTTACAAGCAATCAAAGTTGGTTTATCGGAGTTTTGTGCCGCCTCAATAGCCCGCGCAATTGCTGCTTGATCATGCCCATTGACTTTATGTGTCTCCCAACCAGATGCCTTAAAACGCGCAATCTGATCTGTACTGTCAGCAAGGGAAATCTCTCCATCGATAGAAATATTATTATCGTCCCACAATACAATAAGCTTATTGAGTTTCAAATGACCAGCAAGGGAAAGTGCTTCTTGAGATATCCCTTCCATAAGGCATCCATCACCCACCAACGCATAAGTGTAATGGTTGATAAGATCACCAAAACGGGCATTTTGCAAACGCTCTCCAAGAGCCATCCCCACGGCATTAGCCAACCCTTGTCCAAGAGGACCAGTCGTTGTTTCGATTCCTGCCACATGCCCATATTCTGGATGCCCGGCAAGCTTTGCTCCTAATTGGCGAAAATTTTTGAGATCTTCAATGCCAATATCTTCATAACCAGAAAGATACAAGAGAGCATAAAGCAACATAGACCCATGTCCTGCTGATAACACAAAACGATCACGGTTAGGCCAGCGAGGTTTTTTGGGGTCGTGAGCAAGAAATTTTGTGTAAAGAACCGTAGCAATATCGGCTGCTCCCATTGGCAAGCCCGGATGACCAGAATTTGCTTTTTCAATCGCATCAATAGCAAGAAAACGGATAGCATTGGCCATCTGATTCTGTTGGTGGGTGTTTGTCATGAATAATCGACCATTTCGTTAAATACGTTATTCTGTTGCTTTTTCCGTATTCTCTTAAAATTCTCAAGAAATACTATTTTCTAACCATTAGCGTGAGACTTTTTGCCACCACTTCAATAATATTAATAACATTCCCCTCACGCGTTCTGTATATCCATGTCATTTATGCCAATACGCGCAAAAAATCCAGCTTTTAATTTATATCTATCCCCTGCTTTGCTTGCTAAAATATCCTACATACTTAAAAATAAAATGCACACAACACAAGAGTGAAAGTGATTCGTTTTTGCATAACACATTGATAAAGGATACAATTACCCAAAGGATAAAGGCAATGAACCAAGAGACTACAGTTCTACAAGATGCTTTAGAGCACCTAGAAAAGGCACTTAGAACTTTAGAGATTACCATAATAAACCGCAATGCCGTTATTAATAAAAATAACGAATGGGAAGAAGAAATCCAACGAATGAATGCTGACCGCAGCCATCTTGCCCAAGCGCTTGACAAAGCTGAAGCCCAAATTGAACGCTTAGAGTCCGTAAACAAAGAAGTTTCCAAACGTCTTATTAAAGCAATGGAAACAATTCGTGTTGTCATTGATAGATAAAGGTTTGAATGTATGGAAACTGTTTCCGTTACCATTGATGGTAAAATTTATCGCATGGCTTGTGACAAAGGACAAGAACGTCGTCTTATTGCGCTTGCTGCTCAATTGGATCAATATATCACACATTTAAAGAACAATTTTGGTGAAATTGGCGACCATCGTTTATCGGTTATGGCTGGCATAATGATTATCGATGAAATGGAAGAAATAAAACGAGAAAATAAAAAATTACAAGAAGACTACAATACTCTTTTACGACTCCACAACGAAAGAGACCGCACCATGGGGAAAATTATGCGTGACACCACACAACGCATTGAAAATCTCACCAACCAATTGCTCAAAGATGATCAAAACTGCACAAACATTCAAGAACAAGAACAGGAAGATTTCTAAAAAGTACATCAGCGCGTAATAAACCAGAGGTTTGACTTGTCCGCCACATCTCACAGGATAAAAATTCTTAAACCCACACCAGTGTGTAAACAGTCTGGTTTTTTATAGGAAGGATTCCAGCTACTCACGACTTATGGGATTAACTTAAACCTCAACGAGAAAGCCCTACCCTGAATATTTCACCTCCGCACAAACACTTCCTATATCAAGGAAGCTGCCTTATATCACCACATTTCAAATGAGATGTCTTTTAACCGCGCAATAAGATAACAAAACCAACATCATTGTAAAAAAATCACATAAATGACAACAGCAACAAACAAATAAAGCACCCTTCGAAAAAAAGAGCTATATTCATGTTCCCTATGAATGCATGCCAAAAAATTCTTTCCCCTAGATAATATCAAGCATATTCAATATATATTAAAAAATAACCTTATCTATTATACCGTAAAACACCGCCACTTGATAATACAAGCACCATGGAGTCTTTGCACCTGAAATGTCCATCCGATGAAACCCACCGAAAAGAACCGTATCATTTATAAACCAGCGTGAATTAAGTATTTTCATCCTTTAGAGCAGGAAAAAAGTCAAACTCGAAGAGTATGTTAATCTCATACAAGCTCAAACATTATAAACAACAATAATAGCTCTTGAAAACATTCTCTACCGACATCTTTATCCTTATAACAAACAAACAATTCATCCATACCTCTCTCCCCACCCCTCAAAATCTCCAAGCTTAATAAAAGAAAGAGCAAATCGGCATCATCATTATAGTCAGCCCTCAATATTGCGATAGCCCCCTTGGCTCGTAAAACGATTCATAAGAGGCATTTTTGTACACTTTTTACCCACATGCCCCACCCGCTTGTGACGTGCAAACAAAGAGTTATGATTAACAAAACATAAATAAATTGAAGAGAATTTTACGGAATTCGGGGTTCTAATTCAAGTTTAATAACGATAAATTATCATTATAAATCAATATTTTGCAAATGCTTCGACAAAGCATATTTTAAAAACACATTCACCCATCACTTTTTCTCATAACATACCAGTACGATTTTTTAGGCACATAATTTTAACTTTATTCAATTCTGTTGGCAAAAGTTTAAAATGAGAACAATTTCAAGGCTCTTATCCAAAAAGAAAAAGAATAAATTCTCATTATCAATAAACATCTCGCTCGTATAAACATCAATAAAGCAATCCCCAATATGCCTCAATGAAATAAAAGGAGGAGCTCCCATTAAATGCCTACCGTAAAAGCAGCTTCCTCAGAACTAAAACAAAATCAACAGACAACATCACCGCATCTGCTCCCATCCCCAAACTGGACGACCTAACGCAATACCTTTCTATCTTACGATAGGAGATAAAAGAATAATGGGTCTATGGAGGCATTCACAAGAGGCGCACACCCGTTGTTTTTAAAGCCTGTTCAAAGGCGCATGAAAAAACACCATGCGTAAACGGCTCAAATCCCTTTCGTTCCATCTTGGGAGACAGAGGCAATACGCAAGAGATTTGTCGCACCGGGCGTTCCAAGGGGAACCCCAGCTGTCACAAGGAAGCGATCTCCCCCTTTGCAAAAACCTTCCTGAAATGCAATGGCTGCTGCACGATCAACCATATCCTCTAAACTCCGTGCATCTTGCGTGACCACACAATGAAGCCCCCAAACTAAAGCCAAACGCCGTGCTGTTTCCACAATGGGCGATAAAGCAATAATGGGTCTATTAGGGCGTTCACGAGAGGCACGCACCCCGGTGGTTCCTGAAGCCGTATAAGCAATAATAGCGGATAGCGCAAGTGTTTCAGCAATCTGACGTGCAGCAAGAGAAATCGCATCCGTTCCTGTTGATTCTGGTGCTGGATGTTGTGCTCCAACCTGAGCGGCATAAGTATGATCTTGTTCGATTTGTCGCGCGATTCGGTCCATCATAAGCACAGCTTCTTCAGGATAGCGACCAGAAGCAGATTCAGCAGACAACATCACCGCATCTGTTCCTGCATAAACTGCTGTAGCAACATCCGACACTTCTGCGCGTGTCGGAACAGGAGATGTAATCATTGATTCAAGCATCTGTGTTGCCACCACAACAGGCTTTCCTGCTAAACGACAAGCTTTTATGAGCTCCATCTGAAGTGCAGGGACCTTTTCCAAAGGCATTTCCACTCCAAGATCACCCCGTGCAATCATAATACCATCGGATACCTCAATAATTTTCTCTATATGCTCCAAGGCTTGAGGCTTTTCGATTTTAGCCATCAAAGACACCTTGCTTTTCGTCAACTGACGCACCGCCATAATATCTTCTGGACGTTGAATAAAAGAAAGAGCAACCCAATCAACAGGCTGCTGTAAAAGAGCCTGAAGATCCTCCTTATCTTTTGACGTCATTGAATCAAAAGGCAAAATTGTATCGGGAAAACTGACACCCTTTCGATCAGAAATACGGGTTCCAGCAACCACGCGACACTGTACAGAATGACCATCACAAACTTGCGCACGCAGTTCCACCCTTCCATCATCAATCAACAACCGGTCCCCTGGTTTAATCGCCGAAAATACATCCTCATGAGGGAAAAAAACACGCTGTGCATCACCAAGAACATCGCGATTATCTAATGTAAAGTTTTGTCCAACACGCAAATCTTCTTGACCCTTAGCAAAACGCCCCACACGCAGTTTTGGCCCCTGAAGATCCACCAAAATACCAATGGGGCGTCGAACTGTTTTTTCAACTTCTCGTATAGACTTGACCAAATCACCCATCATATCACGATCAGTATGGCTCATATTAAGACGAAAAACGTCTGCTCCTGCCCTAAAAAGCTTCTCAATCATCAAACGAGAAAAAGAAGAAGGACCAAGAGTCGCAATAATTTTCACTTTACGTGCACGTTTCACGGTGGAGAATTTCCTGAAAGAGAAGGTATAACTGAATTGTTTAACAAAGACTCATCCGTCAACTGGATCATCCAACTGGTTTGATTTCCGGTATCGATTTCTTTAAATTCAGCCTTTTGATATCCTCGAGGGAAACAATCATGAACGCCTTGAATGGTAAATTGGCTATCTTGCACACACATGGTTACAGAGCCTGCCCAGTTCCCCTTTTTTTGTGCCCCTTCCGCATAAAAATAATAAAACCGTGAAGCAAGAGGCCCCTCAATTAAGGTTTTACACTCCGTCACGGGTACCGTCCACCAACCTTCGCTCACCCATCCTGAAAATGTACGATATCCAAGAGCAACCCCTACAGACTGTTGGGTTGTATTACAAACCCTAAAGTCAGCTTTTGCAAAAACAACAAGGGGAAACAAGAGCAAAATGCTCAAGAAAAAAACCTTAAATCCTTTCTGAAGCACCCAATATCGTTTTTTTAAAATCACAAAACTTCCTCTATAATGTCAAATTCTCAAAACAAATTACACACTTCTTTTTCAAAAGCTTTTCAAGTCTAAAACGTATATTTTTATATTTTTCTTTTTATAGCCCTTTTATCAATGCATATATCTTAAAAATTTTACAAAATATTTAAAGTCAATTTGTAAAAAAGCTGTGTAGCTTGATTTACTTTATTGTTTTCAAGCTTTTTTAACATAAATTCGTCGTCGAAAAACAACTTAAAATATATAACTTGGAGAAAAATACAATGAACGATACAGTAACCGATCAAACACACGCTATATCCGTAAACCAATTACGCTCTTTTATCGAACGTATTGAACGACTAGAAGAAGAGAAAAAAACCATTTCTGATGATATTAAAGACGTTTACACTGAACTTAAAGGCTCTGGTTTTGATAGTAAAGCTGTTCGAAGCATTATACGGCTGCGTAAAAAAGAAGAGCATGAAAGAATGGAAGAAGAAGCAATCATTGAACTTTATAAAAATGCGCTTGGTATGAATTAAAACCATTGATAACATTGGAAATTTTTTTAAGAAAAGAAAATACAAAAAAAATGGCAAAAAACAAATGAATGTATAAAAATTTCACCCAAACAATAAGCCGTTTGTGTAACTTGTAACGAGACTATCGATCACAGAATACACAATATTGCAACAGCCTTCACATTTAAAAGGATTTATACAGAGAATTTTTATTCTTGTTCTTCAATCATTTTTATCCACATAAACCCTCACTTGTATGCCAACCTATGCCAACCCAGTTTGTGATGTGCAAGAGAGGTGTTTTTATGATTAAACATCAATAAATTTGAAATGAGAAAGTCTTCCGATATTGAGGACTCTCTTCCTTCAAATTGAACAAAATGAATTATGATGATAAATCAATTCATTATCTACAAAAAGAAACATATGAAAGCGGTCAGCAGTTGAAATCCGCTAAATGAGAGTCTGAGCTGTTTACAAAAGAAGAGCTGGTTAAGGATCTTTATCTTTTAGGATAGGCAGAAATTCGGCATATTTACACATTTGATAAAAAGCCCCTTGATAGAACTTTTAATAAAACTTTATTCGAATCTATTAACCGACTCATACAGATCATTGATTCGAGAGGTTAGAATGTGATCTCTCCATTTTCCAGAAATCATCAAATAGTCTTTGGCATAGCCTTCTTTTTCAAAATGAAGGCGTTTTAATAAACGTTCGCTTTTTATGTTCTCAGGTCTATAATTTGCCATCACTCTATGCAGATGATAAACATGAAAGATATGCCGTATTAGAGCCGATAAACTCTCAAACATAAGACCTTTACCTTGTTGTTTTTCATCAAGAGAAAAACCAAGATGACAAGCTTGAAAAACACCCCGAACCACATTTGTAAAATTCACAACACCAATGACTGTGTTTTCATTTTTTAATCGTACGGCATATCGGTATGCTTGTCCTTGTGCACTTTCATAAGCAAATGCATTAGCTCGTGTTTCCCAAGCTGTTAGGCTGTGATAACCATCAGATCTAACAGGTTCAAAAGGACGCAGATGATTCGCATTACGGAGGGAATAAGAAGACAGTTCAGCTGCATCTTCTAAACCGATCAATGTAGAAATTGTTCGCTTTGTTTTAATTGCTATCATTTTCTCCTCCTAGAAATGTTACAATAACACGTTGATTTATCCTAACAAATCATCATTTTTAAACTTAAATCATAACGTCGAATACAGTAAGCTTTCCTCATCACAACACTTCTCACGTTAGAATCAATGAAGATCATTTGCTTTTCCGTCATAAGCAAGGTTGGTGTATTTAGGATATAAGGTAAAGATAAGGGAATGTTTCTTATGAATGCTCTCAAGTTCCAAGGGGGCTGTAGCAACATTGGGGACTGGCAAAGTATGCAATGGAACTGGCGTACTTCCATATACGAAATTTTGAAAAAACTCACGGCAAAGGTAGTTTTGTTTCTTTGCCTTGTAAACGAAGAGCATGCTTGTTTTGCGCTATCATATCACTGCTCCCCCGTATAGAAATCCCAATGACCATCACCTTGAAATGCTATATGTTACAGTGCAATCTAAAAAGTCTCTGCCATAACTCGTCAACAGCACTGTTCCCGCTAAATCAGCCACAAACTCTTGTAACAAATCAAAGAAAAGCGATGATGCAATACAAATCTTTTAAAGTTTTTTAGATATTATCGTGAACACGCTTCCATTTCTTCGCGTAAAATTTCAAGTTCTAGCCATTCTTCTTGCTTTTGTGTGCAAGTATTTCTCTTTTTTTCCAACGCTGTTGATAAACGCTCAAAACGTTCTTTATCGCGGCAATAAAGGGTTGGATCAGAGAGCTCTTGCTCAATTTTTTTGATTTCGTCCTGTAAAACAGCAATTTCTTCAGGCAATTTTTCCAATGCATAAACCTGCTTATAAGACAATTTACTTCGTGTTTTTTTCTCTCGCCCTATCAAGCTATGATCTATTGATGTATCCTGTTTTGAAAGCTCTCCCGCATGAGATTTTGAAGGTGCTTTACGCTGCGATAATTCTGTTCTTTTGCGTTGTAAGCGAAGAGCATGCTGGTTTTGCGCCATCATATCACTATAACCGCCCGCATACAAAACCCACTGACCATCACCTTGAGGTGCCAACATATGCGTTACAGTACGATCTAAAAAGTCTCTGTCATGGCTAACCAACAATACTGTTCCCGCAAAATCAGCAATAAATTCTTGCAACAAATCCAAAGTTTCCATATCCAAATCATTGGTCGGTTCATCAAGAATCAAAAAGTTTGCAGGACGTGAAAGAAGTCGTGCAAGCATGAGGCGTGCTCTTTCTCCCCCCGAAAATTCTTTAAGGGGAGTGCGTGCTTGTTCCGGTAAAAATAAAAAGTCTTTCATATAAGAAACGACATGCCGCTCTTGTCCATTGATCACAAGAGTGTCACCTCTTCCTCCCGTTAAATAATGCGCTAAAGTTTCTTCTTCATTTAAAATACGTTGCTGATCAAGCAATGCCATAGAGAGGTTATAGCCATGCCTCACCGTTCCACTATCCACGGCTTCTTGCCCAATTAATGCAGAAATGAGCGTTGTCTTTCCGATTCCATTGGGTCCTACCAAACCGATCCGATCACCACGCTGAATGCGCAAAGAGAAATCTTTCACGATAATGCGATCACCATAGGATTTTGAAATTTTCTTTGCTTCAAGCACCAATTGCCCAGACTCATGACTTTTCGCTGCTGTCAAAAGTGCATTTCCAGGCTGCCCTTTATAGGTTTGATGACGCTGTCTTAAGTTGTTTAATTCGCCTAAACGCCGTACGTTACGCTTACGCCGTGCACTTACGCCATAACGTAACCATTGCTCTTCACGAGCAATTTGGCGCCCCAATTTATGCTGCTCAATGGCTTCTTCTTGCAACGCCTTATCACGCCAACTTTCAAATTCTGAAAAACGCTTTTCCAGTCTTTTGGTTGTGCCACGATCAAGCCATACCGTTGACCGCGTAACATTTTCTAAAAATCGCCGATCATGGGAAATCACCACAATCGCTGAACGCAAAGAAGATAAAACAGCTTCCAGCCATTCAATGGTTGGTAAATCAAGATGATTGGTTGGTTCATCTAAGAACAAAATATCGGGTTTTGCAGCAATGGCCTGTAACAATGAAACACGCCGCTTTTCGCCTCCCGAAAGCGTTTCCAATTTTTCCGCCCCCGAAAACCCTAAATTTGTGCGAAGCGTATTGATCCACTGGACATCAGATATATCGTCCAGCCCCGCTTCCATATAAGCGTTAATATCTTCAAATCCTGAACAATCCGGATTTTGTGAAACATAACGGAGCGTCACTCGCGGGTGGCGAAAAATTTCGCCACCATGAGGCTCTAATATTCCCACGGCAATTTTTAACAGAGTTGATTTTCCACAACCATTACGGCCGACCAGCGCAATACGCGCCCCTTGCTCAACCGATAAAGAAGCTTGATTGAGCAAAGGCGTTTTTCCAAAATTTAAGAAAATGCGGTCAAGCCGCAGAAGCGGCACCGCCATTAACGAACGCGGTGCGGACAAGGTGCTTTATACATCACCCCTCTTGCATCACGGTAAGCACACAATTGCCGTACAGGAACTCTCTGTCCACAAGGTGCTTGGTAAACATGCCCTCTACGACCGCGATACGTGCACAATTGTGATGCCTGTCTTTGTTGTTTTCTTTGATTTGCAGCTGCACCTGTTACTGTTCCAGCCAAAGCACCAAATGCTGCACCGGTAAGTGCTGCTCCAGGCGTACTTCCAGCAATAGCAGTTCCAGCCAAAGCACCGATTGCTGCTCCTCCTACGCCGTAACGTGCAACGCGTTCATCGTTTGTGGTACAAGCAACTGAACTGAAACCAATGGCTGAAACAACTGCCACTTTAAAAATTGATTTTAACATATCAAAACCTTTCCTTCTCAAGATCAATACATAATATATTGTTTATGTCGGCACTTATAATCACTAGTCCTCCCCCTGCCTTATTCAAAATATATTGGAAGAGCTTTATGGAATAGGCACAGACGCTAACAATATAGCTTTTCCAGAACCTAAATGGCAAGAAAAGGTTCCACAAATACGGTTAGAAAGTGTTAAAGAAGAGCCAAATGACACATTTTTGTCACAAACTGGCCATTTTACCCCTTTAAGAGTTAAACCTTTTAAATCAGAAAAACCGATAATACTAAACAAACATCCCTTAGGCAAATCATACGAACAAGGTTTTGACAAAACCGGCCAACCTTCTTCCAAACCGCTTGTCAACAACACTGAAATACCCCTTTCAGCCATCATCAACGCTTGCGTCATATGAGAAAGGCTATGATCACTTCGCTCCCCTCCCAAAGCACCGCACAAAATAAGCTTTTTAGCGCCATTTTGCAACGCTCTTTCACATGCCAGAGCACTATCTGTCATATCTTTATCAGAGGGAAAAACTTCACGCGGAACATGACTATATTGACGTATTAAGTTCTCATCTGATGAATCAAAGTCCCCTAACCACAACTCAGGCGTCACATTAAGCGCTGCCGCATGACGCATACCACCATCAGCAGCAATTACCCGACTGTTTTGAATTTGATTAAGCAAACGATCAGTGATATGAACATCCCCATTTAATAATATCGTAAATGTTGTCATGCCATACTTTGCCTTTCACAAAATTTTCTTTACAGTGCATCTTTTTATAAGTGAGAGTCATTTTTTATAAACAAAAAGCGTGATATAGCCAAACGAATCCTTATCCCTAATGCCTTTCTTAAAGAAACATACGATATAAAGATACAAATGCAATTTGCCAAATTACTCCGCAGAAATAATGTGCACCATGGTCCAACGCACCCCATTTTTCACCGCAATTTTCTTTTTCGCTCTTGCCTGTATAAAGCAACTTTCATAAGTTTAACGTTTCTCCTTTCAGCTTGTCATACACCCTTTTCTCAAAATGATAGGCTTTCTTCCACTTCTTCTAAAACGATCAAACGTACCAACAACCACAATATCTATGTCACATTAAGCGCTCTGCAACACCCACGTATTTTGCAAATGTATGGTGGCGCTTATCATGATGCAAAACTTGAACACCTTTTAGCAAAGATTGTCCGTAAACTGGCAGTTGCATCCTATAGTTCTCATCAAAGCTATTCTGTAACAATTTTAAACTCAGAAACTATCAACGCTTTTGCGCTCCCCAACGGCTCGATCTACATCACTCGTGGTATGCTGGCATTAGCCAATGATTCTTCAGAAGTTGCAGCCATTTTAGCCCATGAGATAGCGCATATCAGAGCCAATCATGGCATTTTACGCCTGCAAAAAGAAGCCCAATTAAAGATGACCAATCACATGTCTTCACGTCTTCTTTCTTCTATTGGCAAAAAACTTCATAACCCTATGCAAAACAAGCAACAACTCGCGCAATTTTCCCGCAATCAAGAGCTGGAAGCTGACTCCCTTGCGCTCGAAATGCTCCAACAATCAGGATATGATCCTTTTGCTTCACCGCGCTTTCTTCAAACAATGGAAGCCTATAGTGCTTTTCGTAATATCTCTGGCTCCCAAAATGCCTCTCTAGATTTTCTAGCCTCTCACCCAACTACCCCTCAACGCATTCGGCTTGCGATAAAAAAAGCGGGTAAAATCAGTAAAGGGAATAGTAAAATATCTGATCACGATTCTTTTCTCAAAAGCATTGATGGCATAATTTTTGGAGGAGGCTTTTATACAGGTTTTGTACGAGGCAACCAATTTATTCACCCACAATTGCGCATAGCTTTTTCTGTTCCAAACAATTTTACAATAGAACATTCAGCACATACTGTTTGGGCCAGTGGACCAGATAAAATTGCGATTCGTTTTGACGCTATTCCACATCCTGCTGAAATATCTGCGAGTGATTATTTGAAAAGTGGCTGGATTATCGGTCTAGACCAATCATCTATCCGCCCCATCACAATTCAAGGGCTCCCCAATCAAGAATTTATGCGTCAAGAATCCCAAAGCCAAAATTTACTTGGAGCAAGGGCCCATGCTACCAATGATCAATGGCAATTTGATGTGGTTGTCATTCCATTCAACAACCACATCTTTCGTTTTTTGACGGCCGCTCCACATAATTCTCGAAATTTTGCAGAGGTTGCCCAAAAAACGCTACAAAGCTTTCATTCTCTTTCATCTTCACAGTTAAAAAAATTGCAGCCCTTAAAAATCCGTGTTGTCCGTGTTAAACAAGGAGAAACCGTTGCAAATCTTGCAGATAAAATGCAATACACACCATATAAAGAAAAACTCTTTCGCATCCTCAACGCCCTCTCACCAACGCAAACTTTACCGGCAGGTACAAAAGTGAAAATTATTACAGAATAAGCCTTTCTTCTCATCTGTTACAGTTTTGATTCTTTTCTGTCTGTATCACGCCCTCCCCCTTAAAGCATATTCGAAAATAAAGAGGAACACTTTAAAATCCAACTTCATCATACCTTTATAGGTCTCCGTTTGATATATATTTCCTCCAACTAACAGCCCCCTATCTTCCTCTGTAGTAGCGCTCCCAAGGAGGCATATTTCTAAACAAATCCGGACATCCCCTAAAACTGACTTTATCATATTCTCATATGCCCCCACTTAATATATTCTCTTTCCCCCCCAAAAAGCCTTTCACTGCTTATATATCGTAAGCATCTTCTGAATGAATCGTAAGGAGAGCAGAACGCAATTTTTGCAAAGCCCTAGCTTCAATTTGACGCACGCGCTCTTTCGAGATTCCTAACTTTTCACCCAAAACTTCGAGAGTCGCACCCTCTTCATTTAAGCGACGAAAGCGAATAATTTCCAACTCCCGTTCGTTGAGAATTTGCAACGCATCGTAAAGCCATTGTGTACGCCGTTGACCATCAATGACTTGCTCAATTAAAGCATCAGGAAGAGGACTATCATCCACCAAAACATCCATCTTAGCAATGGGATTATCACTGTTCTCAGAAACAGAAACACTCAAGGAATTATCAGAACTGGAAAAACGAAAATCCATCGTTTCAACATCGCGCACGGAAACACCGAGTTTTTCAGCGATTGTGCGAAAAATATCCTGTTTTGACAAAGCACTATCATCTTGTATCAGTTTTGCACGCAAACGCCGAAGATTAAAGAAAAGTGCTTTTTGCGAAGAACTCGTTCCCCCTCGAACGATTGACCAATTTCGCAAAATATAATCTTGAATAGAAGCGCGTATCCACCACGTTGCATATGTTGAAAAACGCACTTCCCGATCAGGTTCAAAACGTGCAGCTGCTTCCAATAGTCCCACATACCCTTCTTGTACCAAATCCCCCAATGGCATTTTGAAACGTTTAAAGCGATTAGCAATAGCAATCACTAAACGCATATGAGCCGCTGCAATTTGATGCATGGCGTCATCATCACGTTTGTCTTTCCACCGCAGAGCCAAATCATGCTCTTTTTGTCGTTCAAGATAAGGTGCTTGCATAGCAGAACGCATCATATTACGTCCTAAGCTTTTGTCTGCATCGCTATAATTTTTGCTGCTTTTATAAACAGCATTTGAAAGATTACCCATAATAACCCCTTGCGATTAAAATTATCAAAATTGATTTGGCAACGACATCATTGTTCTTCGCTTAAAAAGAACGCAAAAGTTGTTAACTTCTGTGACCACTACTTTAACGTGTAATTTTATAATCGCAATTGTTTTTTTTACTGTCATGGTAAAACTTCTTGTCATAAGACACAATTTCACCTGCAAAATGCCTTTACAATATGCCTTTTAGCCTATGAAATATTTGAAAAAACTTTCTCTTCACTTTTCATGACAAAACAGCAAAAAAATTAAAGTGATCATGCAAAAGAAATGCCGTTTTTTGATAATCGGTTCCGTTTCCTTTTAAATCGAAGAATTTATTTATGCTTTTAGCTTTACAATACAACTAATAAGTGTAATTTGCAAATATAAAGCATCCAAACTGAATGAAAACTGAATGAAAAAAGAATCATTCAAGTTTTAAAGGCGCAAAGAAACAGCAAAAAATGACAAGAGTGATTGAAGCAAACGCAACAAACGTGTTAAAGAAAGAGCACCATTATGAAATTGTCGCAAAAAGCTTTTGACCAGTATCACACTGAGAAAGAAAATGATCATGGATAGCAAGATTGTTCAACAGAATGAGATTCTTCAAGATGATATTCTCATTGAAAAACACGGAAGGGGTAAATTTGAAGGTTTTCGTTTTTATGCCAACAAAAACAGTACCGATCAAATAGCTGAGAAGCAAATTTCAACAGAGAATGAGAATTTGATTCTTGCTTTTTCCAAACGCGCGACACGTTTTTGTGCTTGTGCAAATGGAGATTTTACCCTCAGTTCTGATGGAATTGTGCGCTGGATTGGTCAACCCGTAGGACAACTTGTAGCAACAGAAGATTTTTTCAAACCAAAACTAATTGTTTTAGCAGATGAACAACTCACGGAAGAATCCCGCAATAACGTTGTGAAACGATTAGAACGCTTTGTCACCTTTCATTTTGAAACGACTTTAAAACCCCTGTTTGATTTGCGCAATGCTGATAATTTAACAGATTCAACAAACAGTCTTGCTTTACAACTTTTTAACTCTTTAGGGATTTTACCACGCCGCGAAGTCTTAGACATTGTCAAAAACCTTGCGCAAGAATCACGTGCCGTTCTTCGGCGTCTAGGCGTGCGTTTTGGCGCTTTTCATATCTATGTTGCCGGAATGCTTAAACCTGCTCCGGTTCAAGCCATTACTCTCCTGTGGAATCTTCAAAATGCGGGACAAGATCAAACTGGTTTGGGTGAAATTTTTTCAGCATTATCTGCTGGTCGAACCTCTTTGATGGTTGACTCTACCTATAACCGCCAATTTTATCAATTAGCCGGCTACCGAATCTTAGGACAACGTGCTGTACGGATTGATATTTTAGAACGTCTTGCCAATCTCATCCGTCCCGCACTTCATTGGAAACAAGGAAGTGATCCCAAACCAGATGGCGCCTATGATGGAAAAAGTTTTTTTGTTACACCAGCCATGATGTCCATTCTTGGGGCCAATGGAAATGATATGGAAGAAATCCTCAAAGGACTTGGTTATCAATCGTACAGCATAAGCAATACTGTTTTTGAACAAAATCTCCTTGCACACCAAGCCTCTTCCCCTGTCAATGAAACAATGCAAGATGTTCCCGCAGCAGAATGCGTTGGAAGTCAATGGCAAACAATAAGCGATTTAGAAACAACACGAGAAGAAAAAAATATCTCATACCCAAACATTTCATCCTCTGGTATTGAAAAACATCTCCATAAAACCAATCGTTTACCAGAAGCTGAACCTATTGGGAATTTTGCCAAATCCCCTCGCTCTACAGAAGAAGATAAAGTTATTTTATTATGGCATTATAAGCATCAATTTCCCCACCATGCACAAAAAAAACGTGATAAATTAGGAAATAAATGGCAAAATAAATCGAAGAACGCTGTAAAAAAAGCGGAATACAAAAATGAAAATTCCCCTCAAAAAGCACCATCACAAGCAAAACGCTCTCATAAGTTCCACAAATCCCAAGGAAAACATGCAAATCATAAGCCCTTTCAAAAAGAAAAGCGCCTTAATCCTGATTCACCTTTTGCGAAACTAGCTGTACTACGCGATCAACTCACCAATCATAAAAACACGCACACACTTTCCTCTAAAGAGAATTAAAGTAACAAATGGAGTTCGATCTTGACCCACGTAGTAACCGACAACTGCATTCACTGCAAATATACGGATTGCGTTGAAGTCTGCCCAGTTGATTGTTTTTATGAAGGGGAAAATATGCTTGTTATTCACCCCGATGAATGCATCGATTGTGGTGTTTGCGTGCCAGAATGCCCAGCAGAAGCGATTTTACCTGATACAGAACCAGGGTTAGAAAAGTGGTTAGAACTCAATCTTCATTATGCAAACAAATGGCCTAATCTAACCACCCGAAAAGATCCTCTTCCTCAAGCAAAAGAAATGGATGGCGTTCCAAATAAATTAGAAAAGTATTTTTCAGAAAATCCAGGAAGTGGCGAAGAGTAATGATAAAGTGTACACTCTCCTCCTTCAACGATTGAAAGACTTCTCTTGTAAAAATAAAAAATCCTTAAGCGAAATGATTGATTCTTTTAAATTTTGATGTTAATGTTATTTTAACATGATCATCTTTCTAAGTATTTTTCTTTGCTTGTTATAGTAAAGCGGTGTATTTTTTTTGATTTAAAAGTACTCGGCTTTTATGCTCACTTAATTGGTACAATATACTTGGTTAAAGAAAACTCAACCCTCAGGTTTATAACCTGTTTTCCGATACATTTGTTGATCATAAGGGAGTAAACTAAAATATGGCATCCCAACATGGAACGTCTTCCAAGACCAAAGAATTTGCAACCTCTGAATATATCGTCTACCCTACGCATGGAGTAGGACAAATTATAGCGATTGAAGATCAAGAAGTTGCAGGACATAAATTAAAACTTTTTATCATTCATTTCGCGAAAGATAAGATGGATGTCAAAGTCCCCATTGCAAAAGCCCTTTCCGTTGGAATGCGTAAATTATCTGCTAGTGATTCTGTCGAACGTGCCTTAAAAGTTTTACGCGGAAAAGCACGCGTTAAACGGACCATGTGGTCACGTCGTGCACAAGAATATGATGCTAAAATCAACTCAGGAGATCTTATTTGTATCGCCGAAGTAGTCCGTGATCTTTTCCGCTCTAATCTACAGCCTGAACAATCTTACTCTGAGCGCCAACTTTATACAGCTGCTCTTGAAAGAATGGCCCGCGAAATTGCGGTTATTAATAGTCTTTCTGAAACAGAAGCTATCAATCTCATAGAGATGCATCTCTCCAACAAGCCGGAACGCGAGTTTAAAACTGAGAGAGAAGAAACAGATGAAAACAGTAAAGCTGTCTACGCTGCATAATACACTCTTTCATCATAATGATGATATTTCGATAAAACCAGCGAAAAGCTGGTTTTATTTTTTAACATCCTCTCTACCCTTAAGGACAAAGTTTCTTAACCAGCGCCAATCTATAAACAATCTAACTTTTCGACAAATTCCTCCTCCTTATTTTCTTTCTTCATAGATAACAAACTGATTAATCATCATAATCTAGCATTATTCATATTAAATTAGAATCTTGAATATGGTAAGATTTCTCATTTCAAATTTCTCTCATGTTGAATTAATCAAATCACTTGCTTGTCAATCACAAGCGGAGCTGATCTGTGGGTAAAAACTGTACAAAAAGAGCGAGACACTGTCTCAAGCACCAAAGGATATACCAACATTGGAATCTGGCAAGATGTGTAAGGGCGGGGCTTGCTTTTTTATTTAAGCGTAAAGATCATAGTGCCGTTTATACACTACACCGAAACTTTACCATTTATTCCCTTCTACAAAACCATTGTAACATTCAAAAACACCGTCATAAAATGGATGCCACAAATATTGAAAAATATTGCTTTAAAAAAATGCGTGACGGTACAACATAAGATATTTTGTCTTGGGCGCTCTATTTTGCATGAGAAGCATTCCCCATTAAAGAACGCGATAAAAAAAGCATGAACTAAAACCATCATCTCCATTCTGTAAAAGGCATTCCAAATACTTTTGAAAGCTGTAAAACTAACTTAAAAAATCACAATAAAAATGAACGTTGGCATTGCCCTTCCAATTTCATATTTTTCCCAAATGAGGTTTCTTATTTCAGAGGAGATATACGCAATATTCTTACTCCAATCGAACACAAAAAATCTAGAATGATTCATAGAACTCTTAAAAGTCTTAATCTCTGTTTCAAACAGACTGCTAAAGATTGGATATTCTCAGCAGGAATTGTCCAGTTATCATCTTCAATCTGATCTTCACGAATATGACGCAAAGGATTAGTACGAACGCCTATCAGGACAAGCAAACGCAAAGCCAGTTATGTTATGTTTTACAGAGTAACTGATAAAAGGCAAAAACATCTCTCCAATCCATTGCTGGTCTATGAGTGGTTTTATGACGTTGTTTGCCTAAGAGCGCGCGTACTTTTGCACTGCTTGTAAATCAACATCCACACCCAATGCAACCGCATGTTTAAGACAAAGATTAAGACGCTTCAGTGCTGTCTGAGCTGTTCCAGCTTTTGCATGCCAAATAGAGGCAAGGGTATTGCGTATCTCTGTTTGCGTAATCTCTGAAACAGGCAGACAGCCTAATTTGGGGAGAATATAAAGGTGTAAGGGTGAAAACCAATCACAAGCCTCACCATCATTTTTTAATTCAGCTTTACGGCTTTCAAAAGCATCCAACACGATATCTTTTAAATAATGGAGATTGCGCATTGCCTCACGCTTTTGTTTCTCACGTTCTTTAATGGGATCACGCCCCTCACGTAAAACAGCCTACCACCCAGTTGCCAATTCACGGGCTTGTTTAAAAAAAACATCTCGCAAGGCACCCAAGCCCATTTCACGGCGCCGACCATGAATGGTATAACGATAAAGCCATTGAGCACCACCATCTTTACGTTTGTGAAGAAGCAAGCCGGCACCATCATTATATTTGCTAGCCCCCAATGTTGTGACAACCCTTGGCTCTTAAGACTCTTCATAAGAACCATTTTTAGTTCTTTCTTATACAAATTTTATCCACACACTCATCCCACGTGTGACGTGCAAACGAGTGGTTTGGATTGATTCTAGATAGAGAGATTTGAAATGAGTGAATCTTACGTTATTCGGGGTTCTAATTCAATATGAAAAACAATGAATTATATATATAAATCAATATGTTGTCTAGTGATGAACAGATAACAAAAAAAATCATAAACTTAGGTAAGCAACACTATAAAATCATTCATAAACCAGCTATGAACTGGAGAATCGTACCGGCTTTGATAAAATACTTTGCTCACCCCCACACATAACATATCTGGTTTTAAGTTTACTTATTTTTACAAGCTGTTCGCAACAAATCCCTTATATTCACAAAAATAAGAAAAATATATAGACAATTCTTAGTTCAAAAACATGAAAATACAGCGTGATATTCATAGAAAAGTCTCATGCACTTTTATCATAAAAAGTACTAAAGATTATTGAATGTGTACACCTTCTGTCTTGTAACGGTTTTCTCTTTTCTGCTCATAAGAAAGCGCGCTGGCATCAGCATACACTTAACCCCAATGTTACAACAATTCTTACATTTGAAAATATTCATTATAAACATTTTTCCTTTTTTATAGAGTTTTCACCCACATGCCAGCCCCACTTGTGACCGAAAAGCAAGTGATTATCATTGATTCAACATAGGGAAAAATTTGAAATGAGAAAATCCTACGATAGACCTTCCATTCAAGGCGCAAAACAACAAATGATCTTTATAAATCAATATGATGTCGATCTCTATTTTTTTTTTAAGGAGAATCACATGTCACAATATAAGCCTATAGACAAACCATTGCCTTAAATATTCTCATAAAAAACACCGGAAAACACCGATATGCTTAAATCCTTACATAGATCAACCGCCTTAAACGATGATATTTTACGGTCTAATAGGATTCTCTCTATAGTCAATAAAGATTAAGTGCGATACAAAATGATTCTATTACTGAGCTAACTTATATCAATACCCAAGCTCTTAACGAAGTCATCATAAAAGACACTGATACAAGTAGCCCTTTATAGCCTCTCAAGAAAACAAGAAAATCATCTCCCACAATAGAATCATTTCTCTACAGCACAACTTTATCCCACACATGTTCTCAAGAAAAAGTGAAAAACGCATCTTACCCAATGCATTCATTAATGAAACAAAAGAAGTTCACCACTAGAAAAGAAAGAAAACGCTAAAGTTTTAACCACTAAAACAGAACGTCCACGATACATTCCCTGTTCCACATCGATAGAAGACGATGCAAGAGAACCTCAACATTCATCTTAAAGCGAAAATGCACGCCCCAAGCGTGCATTGATCGATGCAATAAAAGAAGTTCACCTCTGGAAAAGAAAGAAAACGCTAAAGTTTTAACCACTAAAACGGAACGCCCACGATACATTCCCTTTTCTATATCAATAGAGGGCGACGCAAGGGAACCCCAACATTGATCTTAAAGCGAAAATGCACGCCCCAAGCGTGCATTGATCGACGAAATAAAAGAAGTTCACCACTGGAAAAGAAAGAAAACGCTCAGTCTTTAACCACTAAAACGGAACGCCCACGATACATTCCCGTTTTCAAATCAATGTGATGAGGACGACGTAATTCACCAGAATTTTTATCTTCGATATAAGTCGGCGCCTTCAGAGCATCAGCCGAACGGCGCATGCCCCTCTTCGCTGGAGAGGTTTTTCGTTTAGGTACAGCCATAAAAAGACACTCCAAATCCATTAAAACAGAAAAAGCAATGTCAAAAATGACAATGCTTCATTTAAAACACCATAAAATTTGAGGATATTATACACTGATAAAAAAGAAGAGGCAATGTCAAAATGATCCTCCTCTTACCAAAAATGACCTTCCTGTTATCAAAAATGGTGTCACAATAATCAAATGAATATCAAAAACACTGCAAAATTTAAGAATTTTATACACCAATGAAAGCTTTTTTATAAGCCCTTCATTCAATTTTTATTTGGTTTAAAAAGGGATTTGCGCATACAGTAGAGATACGGATAAAAAGAGAAGTTGATTTTTAATAAAAAACGACGCCAATTTATGAAAACAAGAAAAAGCGACAACCTTTCTCTTTAAACTTCATAATTTCATTTTTGTAAAAACAAAGGAAGCAAGAATGCACGAATTTACCACCCTTCTTGCAAAACATAGAGACACCGTTGAAAAACGGCTTGATACCCTGTTAAGTGATCAAATCCAAAATGGTGAAATTTCACGCCCTAAAAACTTAATCAAAGCCATGCGCTATGGTGTGCTGAACGGTGGAAAACGCTTGCGTCCTTTTCTTGTAATTCAAAGTGCTGCACTTTTTGACGTCCCTGTAGAACATTCTCTTGATGTTGCATGTGCCTTAGAATGTATCCATTGTTATTCGCTCATTCATGATGATCTTCCCGCTATGGATAACGATATACTCCGGCGTGGGAAACCCACTGTCCATGTAGCATTTGATGAAGCAACAGCAATTCTAGCAGGCAATGCCCTCTTAACATTTGCCTTTGAAATCATTGCCCATAAAGCTAGTAATCTATCTACAGATATTAGAATCAAGCTGATCACGTCTCTTGCACAATCGGCAGGACTTGGCGGTATGTTAGGTGGACAAATGCTGGACCTTGAAGCTGAAAAAAGACCGCAAGAAAGTACTGACATCATCACTCTACAACACATGAAAACAGCAGCCCTGATAAGCTTTGCTTGCCAAGCAGGTGCCATCATTGGCAATGCATCTAAAGAATTAACCGAAAAGCTTACTGATTTTGGTACCTATCTTGGTTTAGCCTTTCAATTAACCGATGACCTTCTTGATGTCACCGCCAACACGCAAACCCTAGGAAAAACGGCTGGGAAAGATGAAACGGCACAAAAAGCCACTTTTGTTCATCTTTACGGCATTAAAGAAACCCAAAAAAAGCGAGATATACTCATCAGTAAAGCAGAAGCATTCTTACATCCTTTTGGCGCTAAAGCACTCCCCCTCCAACAAGCAGCACACTTTAGTGCAATACGCCAAAATTAAACTTCATCCACCCTATTGTACATAGTGTACACCGTTATATTTATTGAATGCATAATAGACTTTTCCAAGAAACGTTACTATTAATCTCCATTATAGTCCTTATCATGAAATGGGTACGACAAATCTTGAGAGGAATTTCATTAAAACAAGCCGCGTGAATTTATAACACAAATGCATTCTGGGTATCCTATTTTGCATGAAAAATGCCTTCCATTAAAGACTAAAAGAAACAAAATGTAAAAATGCGTAATCACCATGTTTTAAAAGATATTACAGTGGATGCTTTAAAGCCGAATAAAAAACAACCGGAAAGAGGAAAACTCGTTTTCTCCTTTATGTCTTTAATCTTCTAACGATAAGGCAAAAATAAACAGAATAAGTATACAACAAGGCATTTTATAAACCCGCAAAAAACAATAAAAATGCCGATTGGCTTTGTAGCCTTATCAAAGTCATCTGTTGTTTATTGCCAACCCTAGGAGTACACTGCCCTCAGTAAAGAGTCGTAATTTTTATGCCTTTCCACGCTATCTTGTTGTAAAAGATCAAATATGGTTACATTCTGTAAATTCAGTCGTGTATTGCTTGCTCTCTAAAAACACTTTTACAAAAATGCTCGTTGTTTAGTTTAAGCATTATTTTTTTGAAGCTCGTATTTAAAATATCAGAAAAAAATGAACATAATGGCTATTTTGATTTTTATGCCACCCTCAAAGAACAAAGTCTTTTAATACAATCTGCTCTGTAAACAGTCTAGTATCCTACCGAGTAGGTTTCTCTCGCTTTCCACACATGCGATTCACTTAAACTAAAGACGCGATAAGCAAGACTTAAGAATATTCACCATGTACTTCTTAAAATACTTAATGTATCAAACAGGATACCTTCACCACCCCTCAAATGACAGTATATTATAGCATAACAGGATAAATAAAACCACTAATTTCAATAGAACGAAAGACCAAAGCAGTATTATTACCGATCTCTCTTCTCTTAAACTGGAAAGATATAACACATTGATTTATAATGATAATTTGCGGTTATTCAACTTGAATAAGAACCCTGAATACCGTAAGATTCTCTCATTTCAAATCTGTGTATATTGAATCAATCAAAATCACTTGCTTGCACCTCAAAAACAGAGAGAGCCGCGTAGGGCAAAACATCAAAGAAAAGACTAAAAAAATGCCTCTTATGAACCGTCTTAAAAGCCAAGGGCTGTCGCAACATTAGGGGCTAGCAAAGTGAATGATTATGTCGGCATGCTCCTTCAAAAGCAGAAACATTTTTATTTACAAAAGTGTGTAATAACTTCAATTTAATAATAATCATGATCACTGTACAACTTTAATTCATCACGCTCTTTATCTCGTTTATTCAATTCATCACACAAAAAGAGAATTGATAAGATTAAACAGAGAATGATCTTTGCAACAGAAAGATAAAAAAGTCCTTATTATTATATATAATAGCGCAATCTAATTTGTGATAAGTCGTTTTTTCAATCCAAGTGCAAATTTCCTCCTTTAAGTGCAATTTTCTTATTAAGATGAAAAGCATCATTGTAAGTGAACCTATGCCTGTTGCCAACGCTGGAAAATATGGCCACCTTTTGAAGCCATAATAAAAAAACAAGCAACATGGCCAAGAAAATGCCGCAATTATCAAGAGTATTATAGCCATTTAATACCCTTCGAGAGAATTTTTCTCATTACCCATTCAATATCATTTGTAAATTCCTCTTGGTTTCATCATATCATATATCGTGTGGAGTTCTCTGCAAAAACGCGCTATTTGTTTAGTATTGTCATCATGACCAGCTCTCATACTAGACACAAGGTCAATAATTTGTGTTGTTGGGCTAATACCATTTCCACTTGAAGAATTAAGAAATTTTTTCGCATAATCAATCATGGGGTCGGTAGAATTCATAGACATATTATAAGCCCAGATAAAATCGCTTTCTCTCCAATTATAGTCATAACGCAAACTGCTTATGACATTGGGTAGCATTGCCCATGACATCTCCTCATTATAATCACTGCGTAATAAATTAACAAAGCGTCCACATAAAACAATAAGTATGTGTCGATGCCATATAATATCAAATTTGGGCGCTATATTTTGATAACCACGGCTATAGACGAAATTTCTTGCTTGTTCCTGCTTTTGAAAATGTTCAAAAGCCTCGTATTTTTCACTTATATATTCTTCGTAAAGTTTATTGTACTGCTCTAAACTATCTACACGCGTACATCCCAACAATACCAATACAGAAAAAAGAGTTATAAATGTTACAACACACGTTATGGATAACGATTTCATCGCTTTACCTTTATAATAACCATAATTTGTACGGCTTAACAGATTCCTATCAAATATATCAATATGTGCTGGTTTCTTGTGGCTTATTTGTAGCAAATTGTACTCAACAATATTTCTGTACTTGGTTTTATTCCCTCTCAAAGAGGGGGGATGTCATTCAAAGTTTCCATAGATAAGTTTATTATCTGGATCAGAAATTTTCTAACATCAGAAAATACAGAGCTAACGCCACAATCAAAGAGAAAATACTCAAAAATGAGAATGTACAACGTAAAAAATTATCTCAACAAGATAATTGATATTTTAAAGAAAACAGCAATAAAACGCGTTAAATATATCAACAATAAAATCAGTCATGAGGAAAGCCTATTTGAACAGGCTATAAATTGTCCGACTGCTTAAATTAGCTCTAATGAGATAAAGTGTTACCAGTAAGGAACCAATGAAAATGAGAAAACTGCTCCATCACCATTCCTTAATAAGTATATAATCCGGCACAATCATTTTCTTTATCAGCGTCCAATCTTGTCAGCAACCCTTTGTGTAATATTCATGAGCAGCATTTTTATTTCTTTTGTAATGATTGTTATGCCATTTTAATGATTATTATGCCAAGCCCACTTATAACGTACAAGCAGATGACTTTGATTGCTTCAACATACATAGATTTTAAATAAGAATAACTGACACTATTCAGCTTTCTCATTCAACATGCAAAAACAACGATGCGCCTTAATAAATCAAAGCTTTGCCCCACTATGAAACCCTATAAAACACGTATCGTAATAAGTTAATATTTTCACTGAACTTTTTTGAGAGTTCCTTCTAAAAAAAGTACTGCCAACAAGTAAATCAATAAATAAATAGCAAAAATATAAACGAGTGAGAAAAAGCCAAATATATTGACCATATACGCACTCATGTAAAAAAATACCAATAAGCTAAATCTCCCAACGGTTGACAAGAAAGATTCATATGTAGCCCTGAAATGATCACTAATACTATCATGCAAAACAACTTCTACACGAAGATATGTATACTTAATGAGATAAAAAATCATACAAACTAAAATGACAGCCATTTCTTTTCTTGGTTCAAAGAAAGCAACGGTAAAAATCAGTGAAGCCGAAAGAAACAGTAGTAAAATAAAATTCACTCTTTCACTTAGTTTTGTAAAGAGAAAACTAGCCAAGAGCTGAGAGAACAATATCAGTGAAAATGTCACACCAAGATCAAAATAAGTGACATTAATATCATAATCTTTAAATATCCACTGCCAATACTGCGAGAATATATTGAAAAAGATCAATGAAAAATAAAAGCATAAAGAGATATAAGGAACTTTAATAAAAATAGACAATATCTCCTTAGCTTCACAAATGAGAGAATTCGCTTTATTTGGTTTTTTCTCCCCCTTCAAGTCATCAAGAAAAAACAAACCAAATAGTGTCGTCATAAACATTAAAAACGCCGCGATATACCATATATATTGGCTAGAATAATCAGCAAAATATGCGCCGATTAAACTGAATATAAACATGCCGATATAATTATATTGAGAGCTGGAACCAAGCACTTTTTTAGTAGATGTCAATTTTGCTTTTGCATATTGAACAAGTAAAGCATTATAGGATCCAGCAATTAATGTCAGCGATAAGGCATTAAAAGTTTCTGCCAAAAGAAAACCATAAAAGCTTGTAGAAAATCCCATGAGAAAGAGCCATGTGGCAGCAAAAGCCGCTGCCAAAACGATCGATATTTTATAACTTTTTCGATCAGCAAAATATCCCAGAGGAATATCGGTAACCATCATAATAAAAGCCTGAAACGACTTAATGACACCTATATCAATAAGCGTTAAGCCTTTTTCAAGCATATAAAAGACAATAAAGGCGCCGGTTAAAATCCTTATACCGTTAAATAAAAAGCCAAACGCTAATATACTTGTCATGCACTCCCCCAATAACGCCAAAAAAGGCACCCGTATACATCATTTTATATCAATATAAAAGCTTACATTTTACGACAAATAGGACTATAATCGCTATAAGGATTTCCAATCCTATCAATTTGATACCCCAAAAAATGCTGGGAAAATGCCTGAAAAATCAATAAACAATGTTCTTTCTATAATTTGATATTTGAAGAATCCGTTAAATATTTTACTGTCTCAAGAGCAGCCAAAAAACCAGCAACAACATTTACGGATCTATTAAAGTATTCATATCGTTTTGCTTAATAGTCTTAACACACTCAAACTCATTAATATCTTTCATAAGCTTCTGATTCTAAAACAGGCATATCATCTGGTTTTACCTAAAATAATAAGCAACCAACAACAGTATTGACCATAGCTAAAGCAGCAGCATACAACAGCGCCATCTTCACATTGAAGACAGCTTGTTAAAAAAAACGACACACCATTTTTACTTCAACCTTATGCGATTTTTACCTCAACCTTGCCCAAAGCGTGTATGAATATAATCACTCAAAAGTGCTTCAAATTCTTCAGCAATGTGATCACCCCGCAAAGTTTTTACCTTTTGTCCCTCAATAAAAACAGGTGCCGCAGGACTTTCCCCCACTCCAGGCAAAGATATTCCAATATCCGCATGCTTTGATTCCCCCGGTCCATTGACGATACATCCCATCACAGCAACCTTCAAACTTTCAACGCCAGGGTATTTTTTACGCCAAACAGGCATATTTTTGTATAAATCTGCTTCAATTTTTTGCGCCAATTGTTGAAAGACCGTTGAGGTTGTGCGCCCACAACCAGGACAAGCCGCAACAACAGGCAAAAATTGCCGAAAACCCATCACTTGCAAAAGTTCTTGCCCCACCTTTACTTCTCGTGTCCGATCACCACCAGGTTTTGGTGTTAAGGAAATTCGTATCGTATCGCCAATCCCTTGCTGTAATAAAATACCCAAAGCCACCGAAGAAGCAACAATGCCCTTTGTTCCCATCCCAGCTTCCGTTAACCCCAAATGAAGAGCATAATCACAACGCGCCGCCAAGGTGGTATAAACAGCAATAAGATCTTGGACATCACTCACTTTAGCAGAAAGAATAATTTTATCACGCCCCAACCCTAACTCTTCTGCTAAAGTAGCCGAAAGCAAAGCCGACTGCACAACAGTTTCCCGCATCACTTCAGCAACCGATAAAGGATTTTCTTGCTGTGCATTTTCATTCATAAGCCGTGTTAACAACGCATTATCAAGAGAGCCCCAATTCACGCCAATGCGAATAGGTTTATGATACCGACAAGCAATCTCAATAATTTCTGCAAATTGACGATCTTTTTTTGCGCCAAAACCAACATTTCCAGGATTGATGCGATATTTTGCAAGCGCTTCAGCACACGCAGGATGCTCAGATAAAAGCTTATGACCAATATAATGAAAATCCCCAACCAATGGTACAAAAAATCCTAACCTCTCCAATCGCTCCCGTATTTTTGGTACAGCCGCCGCCGCTTCATCGCGATCAACAGTAATTCGAACCAATTGTGAGCCAGCTTGCCAAAGAGCAGCTACTTGAGAAACAGTTGCATCAACATCAGCGGTATCTGTATTGGTCATCGACTGTACAACTATCGGGCTCTGCCCCCCAATGATCACATCACCAACAGCAACACCAACAGATCGACGACGCTCAAGTGGTTTAGATAAAAAATAGGTCGTACTCATCAAGTCCTCAAATTTTTAAAACCTGCGCTATCAATCATTATTTACATTGATTTCCTCCGCGCTTCAAAGGACGAAAATTACACCGCCCACCAATCTTAACAGATTGCTCTCAAAAGGTTCGACCTACTAACACTGATGCAATACAACTCATAGGTGTATTCATTCTATAGACGTACCGGATAAGTTCTACTACTTCTGTTCAAGTTTATACTTCTACACTTGGTTGCTTCAAAAAGAAACTGAAACAAAACAGAGACAATACTGTATTTTTAAGTTGCATGCCGATACCTGACATCAATGTCATCACAAAACAGTGTTTTACAACACAACAAATAACACCCATCAAAGCGCCATTTTTAAAAATGCATGAAAGACATCGCCAAATTAATCCAATATATTGATTTATAATAATCTATTTTTTACAAATTTGAATGGAAAACCCAAATATCATAAGATTTCCTCATTTTAAATCTTCTTAATTGAATCAATCAATACCACTCCCTACAGCCACAAGAGAATAGGTAGATAAAAACTCCTTATAAACTATTTCAAGTGCCAAAAGCTATCCCAACACTTTAAACAAACAAAAAAATGAAGACATCGCCCACCATTTTTATGAATGAATCTTACACCATTTTGTAAAAATTTTTACCTTACATCCTTAACAAACACCATCACGAAATGAACTCGAGTACATTAAGAAATGCCTCATTAAACCCAAACTCTTAACTCTCATCTCACCCACGCACGGCATTATCAATGCAACCTTTCAATTTTCAAGCCGTTATAGCAAAACCCCAAACACAATTCCAACTGTCACACAACAATTTAACACATGAAGGAGTCAATAAATGTGTCTATTTTCACCCCATAGAAAAAATGCTAAAATTAAAAAACGTATAGCACAATTAAAAAGAGAGCTGGTCCCCGTAAATCATTGGAGTTTTCAAAATGATAGCTTTGAAAACATTTCTGAGCTGTTTAATACATGGAAACAAAAAGGCCGTCACGCACTTTATCACCTCAACGAACATGCTACAGAATTAAAGAAAAAAGCGAAAGAAAATCCTAAAAAAACCCTCGCATTAGCAGCAGGAGTCGTTTTAGTAAGCTTCTTGCTGATCCGTAAAAATTAATAACACAACCAATAACCTTCCCTTTTAATGCCCGACTCAAAGCGGGCATTTTTTATGGTTTACAAAATATAAACTTTACGTCTTCCTCCTAACTTTATGCCCTCTCCCAACAGGATAAGTTTCCCACCTATCCGAGCAGTCTATAATCCAGTTTTTTATCTGGCATCCCCCACCCCCATCTTCCAAACATGCGGTGACACCACACCTCAAAGGACAGTGTTGTGCAAAACCACAGGCAAAGCTTCCAATACTCCATCCCCCTACTGAGTTAGTTCAAAAGAAATGGAAGTGAGTAAAGATGCATGCGCTTTAATATTCTAAGGAACATTATTTTACATCATGACATAAAAGTATAAGAAGCCTAAGAGCTTTAAAACATGTAGTATAGCAAACCAAACGAAATCTTCCAACGTAAACAACCACTTGCTATAAGTAAATGACGCAAAAATTAAACTGAAAAAACCCAAAATTTCATCCTCCAGAATCGACTCGCTGCGAAGTATCTACATAGGTAACCACGGACATGCCAGGAATGAGTTTTTCAATCCCTTCCTGCCCAGGATCTAAAGCAATCCGTACTGAAATACGTTGCGCAATTTTGATAAAATTACCAATTGTCGTATCCGTTTTTAACAATGAAAATTCTGAGCCTGTAGCAGGTGCAAAACGAACCACACGCCCTGTTAACTTTTTGTTGTTCAATGCATCAACAGAAAAAACAACCGGTTGTCCCACACGCATCTGAGAAAGTTGCGTTTCCTTATAATTAGCAATAATCCAAATATCATCAGAAATAACAGAGACCAATTGTGTCCCCGGCATAACATATTGCCCTACCCTAGCGCCAACCAATCCAACATAGCCTGTTCTAGGAGATAAAATCTTTGTATGATCGAGATTAAGTTTTGCCAACTCAACACTCACCTTCGCTCCCGAAACTTCTGACTGTAAACTTTGCCGTTCAAGATTTAATTGTTTTTGCAATTGTCGTTTTGTTTCTAGGGCTGCCAAGAGTTGTGAAAGAGGGCGAGAAACAGAAACTGCCGCATCACCAAAGCCTAACTTTTTACTATCAGAAACAACATTAGAGAATGCTCGTGAACGCGCTAATTCCGCTTCTGCAGCATTAACTTCTCCCTGTAAAATCTGAGCTTGCAATTCAATACTTGCCAGTTTTGCATTTTTTGAATCGAGAACAGCCTGTGCCCGTGCAAGCTGCTGACGAAAAAGAGAATCATCAAGCTCAAAGAGCAGCATTCCTTTTTCAACACGTTGATAATCTTGCACATAAATCCGTGCAATCACCCCAGAGATCTGTGAACTCACCAGAGTAACATTACCCTTAATGGAAGCATTATCCGTTATTTGAATGTTATTTACAAAAGGAGGAAGTCTCCAAGCCCACAAAATTAGCAAAACACCCGTAATGCCCGATAGGAATGCAACAATCGTAGCTTTTGACCGTAATGCTTTTATCATTTTTTGCACCCCTCTTCTATAACATCACTCTACTTTTCTAACGCACGCAAAGAGCATGACTTAACAACCATTGTAACAAGAAAAACAACGAATACAGCCATTGAAATATAAAAATAAAGCCGAAAAACGTCATCATAAGCAAAAATATTTGCTGTTAACTTAAATTTCTCTATCAACAGAGAAGTCGCCTGCTCACTTCCAAAGCCATGGGGAACAGAAGCACCATAAGAAGGCGAAAATAAAGTATTTATCTCACCAGAAATAAGCGGATCCGTCACAACAATATTTTGTGTTAAAGACTCAAAGTTCTTATGAGCAAAATAAAACTGTAGAGTGCCAAAAAAAGCCGATCCCATCAATCCCCCTGTCACTTGCGTTAGCAAAAAAACAGCAATAAAACTCAAAACATAACGCGGCCCTCGCTCACCAGCAATCACAAACCCTTTGAAAAGAGCAGGAGGCAAAAAAAGTGCATAACTAAAACTCACCAATCCTTGGCTCAACATCATATCTTGCGGACGCGTTAAATGATTGACACGACTATCTAAATAAGCGCCAAGTGCCAAACAACCCAAAGATAACAAATAAAAATAATCTTCACGCCCCGCCCGTAAAAAAAAGACACAAACAGCCCCCCCTAACAGAATCCCTAATGTCACCGCAAGATACATGGGCGCCATTTCACGATTGAGCAAACCAAAAAGATTAAAAAAACCGACGGGCAAATTGGATCGCTCCAACAAAAAAACATGAAAAATCAATAAAATAAAAACAGATTGTATCATTTCTTTACTGAAAATCCAACGGAGATCAATCAACGGTTTTTCTCTATTAAGCTCAATAATAATAGCAACAGCCAAAGAGAAAATAGCAAGTGCGAGCCCCCAACCAATCCATGGCGCTTCATACCACCAATACAATACACCAACAGACATGATCACAGCATTTAATCCAAGACCAAGAGCAATCAAACCATAGCTTATCCAATCTAATTTTTGAATAACCTTACTACGCACAACAGGAGTAAGAGGTAAAGTATAGATACAGACTAAGCTGATAAGAACCAACCCCATTTCCAGAGCGGAAAGGCTGGAAAAACCACCATTTTCCAGCAAATCAGGAGAAATCAAACGTGATAAAGGTGCTGCTAAAGCTGCATTCATATAATTCAAACTCAGAGCAACAGTAAACTTCTTTGCTGGAGCAAAAGCCTCCATCATATAAAGCAGCGCAAGCGAAGCCAAAGGCGCAGCAGCAATCCCAGCAAAAAAGCGAATAATTAGCGCAGAACGCAAATCCGTAACAAAGAGCTGCAACACACAAACCAAAACAAAGCCAAGGATTGACAGTTCAGCAAAAGCGCGCAGCCCAAATTGATAGCGGATTTTGATCAACATAATCGCTACACTCACATTTGGCGCCATATAAGCCGCTACCAGCCATGTCGTCTCGGCCAAAGTTGCATGAAAATCACCCGTAAGATGGACAATGTTAGACTGAACAATATTAGCCCCTAAACCATAAGCCCATTGCAAAATAAGAGAAGCAAAAATATAAACAAAGCACTTTGGCAAAGGTCCCGCAAAGACACGACCAGGATGAGGAAAAGGTTTTGCACTCCTTTTAGCAGACACAACCGTACTCTTTTTTCCGCTCATGTCATCTTTTCCTGTATACTCTGCTACGCTTCTATCAACACAACACCATCAGCTGACAACTGCTGAAAAAAAGCCTCTATTTTATGATTGTCCTCATCACTTGTCCCTCCTTCTAACGTCGCTTGAATCTGCAAAATCTGCTGTTCTAATACATCAAAAGAAAGATTCTCTACAGCCACAACGTGCTCTACCAATAAAGAGCAACCTGAAAAGGTAATATTTGCAACGCCCCCGCATACAACAAATAATTTTTCACCCAAAGAGGTGCGAACACGAACACTGCCCAACACAATACTTGCCACCAATGGCGCATGATGCGCCATAACTGTCAAATAACCTGAGGCTGAAGGAAGAACAACAGACACTACCTGCTCTGAAAACACAATTTTTTCAGGCGATACAAGCTCAAATAAAAAATGCTCTTCTCTATTGTTTTCCACAAAAGTCTCCACAATACCCGATATAAGGACTCTCCGTTTTCTCCAACGACTCGTCCTTTTTAACGAAAAATACCCATGACAGTTTTCTCTTGAATAAGAAGCTTCTTACTAAGAAGCCTCTGCCATGAGACGCTTTCCTTTTTCAAGTGCTTCATCAATCGAACCAACCATATAAAAAGCAGCTTCTGGCAAATCATCGTAATCGCCAGCACAAAGCCCCTTAAAGCCTTTGATTGTATCTTCCAAAGGAACGAGTTTCCCCGGCGAACCAGTAAAGGCTTCCGCAACATGGAAAGGTTGCGAAAGGAAACGTTCAATTTTACGCGCCCGCCCCACCAGCAATTTGTCATCTTCAGAAAGTTCATCCATTCCAAGAATAGCAATAATATCCTGAAGCGCTCTATAACGTTGTAAAATGGTTTGCACTTGACAAGCAACAGTGTAATGCTCTTCCCCCACAATCAATGGATCCAACATACGCGAGAAAGAGTCAAGCGGATCAACCGCTGGATAAATCCCCTTTTCCGCAATAGAGCGCGAAAGAACAGTTGTTGCATCCAAATGAGCAAAAGACGCTGCCGGCGCCGGATCCGTCAAGTCATCTGCCGGAACATAAATTGCCTGAACGGAAGTAATAGAGCCTGTTTTTGTACTGGTAATACGTTCTTGCAACGCCCCCATATCCGTTGCCAAGGTAGGCTGATACCCAACAGCAGAAGGAATACGCCCTAAAAGAGCAGATACCTCAGCTCCTGCTTGCGTGAAACGGAAAATATTATCCACAAAGAAGAGAACATCTTGTCCTTCATCACGGAAACTTTCCGCAATTGTCAATCCTGAAAGAGCCACACGCGCACGCGCTCCTGGTGGTTCATTCATTTGCCCGTAAACAAGGGCACACTTTGACCCTTCCGTTGAACCATTATTCTCTTTTGGATTCACATTCACGCGGCTTTCGATCATTTCATAATAAAGATCATTTCCTTCACGTGTACGTTCTCCCACACCAGCAAATACAGAATAGCCACCATGTGCCTTTGCAATATTGTTTATAAGCTCCATAATGAGAACGGTTTTTCCAACACCAGCACCACCAAACAAGCCAATTTTACCCCCTTTAGAATAAGGGGCTAACAAATCCACGACTTTAATACCGGTTACGAGAATTTCCGAAACAGTCGATTGCTCAACATATTCAGGTGCCTCTTGGTGAATAGAACGTGTTTTGGTTGAAGCGATTGGTCCCACATTATCCACCGGTTCCCCAATCACATTCATAATACGTCCCAACGTTGCTTCTCCTACAGGAACGCTAATTTGTGTGCCTGTATCCACAACCTTTTGGCCCCGCATCAAACCATCAGTCGTATCCATAGCAATCGTACGCACGGTATTTTCACCCAAATGCTGCGCAACTTCTAATACCAAGCGATTGCCTAAATTCTCTGTTTCCAAAGCGTTGAGAATATTTGGCAATTCACCTTCAAATTGCACATCAACGACAGCACCAATAATCTGCTTGATTTCACCAACAGCGCCTTTTGCATGCTCTTCTTTTTTTGCGGATGTATCTTTTTTTACAGGTGTATCTTTAGCTGCATCACGCGCAGGTACAGAGGAAGCCTTTACATCCACTTGAGATTTCGAAGCGGCTTTTTTCACGCCGGAACGAGCAGCTGGTTTCTTTTTTTCACCTTTTTCTGTTCCTTTGCTTGAGGTTACTGCTTTTACCATCAATCCTTACCTTCTCCATTTAAAGCGCTTCAGCGCCCGCAATAATTTCGATCAATTCTGTCGTAATCTGTGCTTGACGTTGACGATTATAAGCCACCGTCAATTTACTAATCATTTCACCCGCATTGCGCGATGCATTATCCATAGCTGTCATCTTGGCGCCCATTTCACCAGCAACATTTTCTAGCAAAGCCCGAAAGATTTGCACCGAAAGATTACGTGGTACAAGAGCCTCTAAAAGAGACGCAGCATCAGGTTCATATTCATAAACAATCGATTGTGAACCTTTGTTATGATCGGTTTGCTCCACAATATCTATTGCCCCAACAGCTGCTTTTGGAGCAACCATTGGAATCAAATCCAAAGCTGTTGGACGCTGATTAATTACGGAAACAAATTCAGAATAAAACAGCGTACAAACATCAAAAGCACCTTCATTGAATAAATCAACAATCCGTTGACTAATCATCACTGCCTCTGCAAAACCAATTCGCTTTACAGCATGCAAATCGATATGATCAATTATCAAGCCTTTGTAATCACGCGATAAAATATCCGCGCCTTTTTTACCCACAGTGATAATTTTTACTATTTTATCAGCCGCCAACAATGCCTTAATCTGTTCACGTGCACGACGAGCAATTTGCACGTTAAAAGCACCACACAAACCGCGCTCAGCAGTACACACCACCAAAAGATGCACATCATCGCGCCCCGTACCACGCATAAGAGTAGGCGCATCAACACCATCTACATCAGCAGCAACACTGGTCAAAATATCAGCCATTCTCTTCGCATAAGGGCGTGCAGACTGCGCTGCCTCTTGAGCACGATGCAACCTTGCCGCTGCAACCATTTGCATAGCTTTGGTAATCTTTTGTGTTGCTTTAACCGAAGCGATACGGTCTCTAAGATCTTTTAGTGAAGCCATTCAAGCATTCCATCAATTCATCACGAGAAATTTTTCGCATAAGTATTAAGAACAGTTATCAACTTATCTTTCAGCTCATCTGTTATTTGCTTTTGCTCAGCAATTGCCTTTAAGAGATCTTGATAATCACTACGCAAAAGCACCAAAAGTCCCTGCTCAAACCGCGCAACATCAGAAACCGCCAAAGCATCAAGATAGCCATTCACACCCGCGAAAATAACCACCACCTGTTCTTCTGTTTTGAGTGGAGAAAATTGCGGCTGCTTCAACAGCTCTGTCAAGCGCGCACCCCGATTTAACAGACGCTGGGTTGACGCATCCAAATCAGAGCCAAACTGCGCAAAAGCTGCCATTTCACGATATTGCGCCAATTCACCTTTAATCGAGCCAGCAACTTGCTTCATCGCTTTAATTTGTGCGGCAGAACCAACACGCGACACAGAAAGACCAACATTTACAGCAGGACGAATTCCTTGATAAAATAAATTAGTCTCTAGAAAAATTTGCCCATCAGTAATCGAAATCACATTTGTAGGAATATAGGCAGAAACATCATTTGCTTGCGTTTCAATAACCGGCAAAGCTGTCAATGACCCAGATCCATTTTCCGCATTCAACTTCGCAGCCCGCTCTAAAAGACGCGAATGAAGATAGAAAACATCTCCCGGATAAGCTTCACGACCTGGAGGACGACGCAATAAAAGAGACATTTGACGATACGCCACCGCCTGTTTTGACAAGTCATCATAACCAATCAAAGCATGTTGCCCATTATCACGGAAATACTCACCCATAGCACACCCAGCAAGAGGTGCAATAAATTGCAGTGGTGCTGGATCAGAAGCGGTCGCTGCAACAATAATAGAATATTCCAGCGCTCCACGTTCTTCTAAAACTTTAACGAATTGTGCCACCGTCGAACGTTTTTGACCGATAGCCACATAAATACAATAAACTTTGTCTTGCTCTCGTCCAGCCCCTTTTTCATGAAAAGGTTTTTGATTTAAAAATGTATCGAGCAAAATTGCTGTTTTTCCTGTTTGGCGATCACCAATCACCAATTCACGCTGCCCCCGTCCAATAGGAATAAGTGCGTCAATCGCTTTCAATCCGGTCGACATCGGTTCATGCACTGACTGACGCGGAATAATCCCTGGCGCCTTAACATCAACACGACGACGCTCCGTTGCTTTAATGGGACCCTTCCCATCGATAGGGTTTCCCAACGCATCAACCACACGTCCCAGCAAAGCGGGGCCCACAGGAACATCGACGATAGCGCCTAACCGCTTTACACAATCACCTTCACGAATATCACGATCTGAGCCAAAAATGACCACACCAACATTATCAACTTCCAAATTGAGTGCCATACCACGCACACCGTTTGGAAAAGCGACCATTTCCCCTGCTTGGACATTATCCAAACCATAAACGCGAGCAATACCATCCCCTACAGAGAGAACCCAACCAATTTCTGAAACCTCAGCCTTTTGGTCAAAGTTTTTGATTTGCTCTTTTAGAATTTTTGAAATTTCAGATGGTCTAATATCCATCAGCTGACCTCTTTTTTCAATGCAAGCTTAAGTGAAGACAATTTTGTGAGAAGAGACGTATCAATTTGAGACGACCCCACACGAACGATTAATCCACCAAGAATTGTTGGATCCACAATGATGTGCAGCAAGACTTTTCCTCCAACAACACCTTCCAAAGCCTCACACAACTCTTGTCTTTGTTGAGAACTTAAGGGGCGCGCAGAAACAATTTGCGCAGTAACCTGCCTACGAGCGCGTGCAACACAATGCTGGAAAGCACGTAAAATACCAAATACGGCACTAAGCCTACGGTTTGTTGCAATAACGCGTAAAAAATTACCAATGACCTGCCCTGCGTTTTTATCAGCAAATTTGATGTTTGCACAAACAGATTGCATCACCTTAATTTGCTCTTTAACTGAAAAGAATCGACTAAGCACAAAGCGTTTTAAATCCTTATGCTCCAAAACAAGCAAAAGATCCTCTACTGCCTTTTCAACCTTTTCAACGTTCCCAGCTTCTTGAACGCAATCAAAAAGCGCTTGCGCATAGCGTTGATCTACCAACGGCAGCGGTATGAGAGAAAATGAATCCGACACGAAATACCGCCTCTTTCCCTTGAGCGACTCTCTGATAGTTATCAGATGAAATGAAACAGACATTCTCAATCTTAAGAATCTTTTTCTTAAAACCTAGAACAAAAATCACTTGGTTTCTAGCATAGACATAGCCGACTCGCAACACTACAAATCGCTGCTTTTTAAAAATTTTAATAAAATATTCAAAATATTTTTGAAAAGCATTTTTTTTAGATATACAGGATGGCATCACAGTTTTTTTATGCCTCTTTTTGACATTCTCTGAGCGATTTTTTCACTCTCTTTGATTTTTCTTCAAATGCCCTTGCCACCATAATAAAACACTTCTTCTCTAAAAAACACTCCCTTTATCACCACAAGACCTTTAATGAGATGCAGCTGCGATTGAAAAAGTCTATTATTTCAAACTGATAAGAAAGAAAAAAACAATGAATATCCTCCTAAAAATTAAAGAAAACATTGATCTTTTTTCTTCAAATACCCACTCCTTTTAAAAAATTTCACCAAGTAATATTTTCTTGTAAGCACACTCTTTAAATATACAACACATTGATTTATAATGATAATATATCATTTTTCATACCGGATAAGCTTCAAATATCGACAAATTCTCTCTTTTCAAATTTTTTTATCAAAATCACGCCCTTCATTAAGCCCGCGTAGCTTCACTTTATATGGCACTATATTGCACTGATTTTAGAAGAAGCATAGATCAATATTAATTTGAACCCGAATAGAATTGGATACTTTTGGTGTACAGCTAAGCATTTTCAGCCCTTATAAAAAGAATCCGCCTATCAAAAGAATACTGTCCCTAACACAAAAAAGGAGTAAAAGCCGAAATGATAGCGCCCTCAAAGAAGAGAGGCGCTTCTGCTGGTTCTATCACAAAGATATTTTTTCCCGTGGCTCTACTTAATGCAATGTACATATATCATATTTTGCTGCCTGGATGCTTATTCTGAATAATACTAAGAGTTCAAGTAAAGCACCTTAAGCAAAGAGATCTTTACTTTATGCGATACTGGTTTTAGAAAAAACTTTGCGGATCAATATCAATTTGAACCCGAACGGAACTGGGCATTTTGGGTGTACCGCTAAGCATTGCATGTATAAACCCTTGTATATCAAAAGAACGCTGTCCCTGCAACAAAAGCCGAAAACGATAACGCCCCCGAACCAAAGCCAAAGGCGCTTCTGCTGGTCCCATAACCGAGATATTTTTTTCCCGTGGCGCTGCCTGACGCAATGCGCGCGCATAATGTTCTGCTGCTTGGCGCTGTTGTGCAGAAACAATCAAAGAGGCAAGCCGCCCATAGGGGGGCAAATGATAATGCTGACGTGCTGCAATCTCACGTGTGTAAAAATCTTCTGGCTGGCATGCAAGTAAGGCTTTGATGACCGGATGATCTGGTTGATAAGTTTGCAATAATCCTAAACTTTTCAATCCCACACGCCCTGCTCTTCCGGTAACTTGAGAAAGCAGCTGATAGGTACGTTCACTTGCGCGTAAATCGCCATTGGCAAGACCAAGATCAGCATCAATAACACCAACCAGAGAGAGCTTGGGAAAATGATGTCCTTTAGCAACCAACTGTGTTCCAATAATAATGTCCACATCGCCATTGGCAATGGCTTGTAATTCGCTTCGCAACTGCCCAATCCCTCCTTTGAGATCCGTTGAAAGGATCAATGATCGCGCTTGAGGAAAAAGCATTTGTGTTTCTTCTGCAATTCTTTCCACACCCGGTCCACAAGCTACGAGATGATCTAATGTCCCGCATTCAGGACAGGCTTGAGGAAGTGGTTCATGATATCCACAATGATGACATTTCAGTTGCCCTTGCGCACGATGTTCTACCAACCAACTTGAACAATCAGTACAATGAAAACGATGTCCGCAAATTCGGCATAAAGTTAAAGGTGCATAACCACGACGATTAAGAAAAAGAAGAACTTGTTCGCCCTTATCAAGCGTTTGTTTTAAAGCCCTTTCAAGAGCAAAGGAAATAAAGCGCCCCTTTTGCACCCCTCCTTGGCGCATATCAACCACCCGCAACTGTGGAAGTGCTACTTCTTTAAAACGGGAAGGTAAATGTACCTTTTGATAACGCCCTCTTAAAACATTGGCTTGGCTTTCAATCGACGGTGTTGCTGAAGATAAGATAACAGGAAAACGCTCAAAAGAGCCCCGTGCAACAGCCATATCACGCGCATGGTAAAAAATGCGCTCTTCTTGTTTATAAGCGCTATCATGTTCTTCATCGACAACAATCAAGCCAAGCTCATGAAAGGGAAGAAAAAGCGCTGAACGAGCCCCCGCAACGACACGCACCCGCCCTTCTGCAACTTGCCGCCAAACGCGCTCTCTACGACGTGGCGTCAAATCAGAATGCCATTCCGCTGCCGCAGCTCCAAAGCGTGCATAAAAACGATCTAAAAACTGCTGTGTTAAAGCAATTTCCGGCAATAAAATTAAAACCTGCTTGCCCCCTTTGAAGGCTTGAGCGACCGCTTCAAAATAAACCTCTGTCTTTCCTGATCCCGTAACACCATCAAGCAAAAAAACTTGAAACTGAGAAGATAAAACACCTTCCCGCAACATTGTTGCTGCTTCATTTTGCGCTCCCTGCAACTGAGGGGAACAAAAATCAGGATCAGGCATGCCCACAAGATCAGGAGCAGGAACCTTAACATCTTCAAAAATTCCTAGCGCTTTTAAACCTTCAACAACAGAAACCGAAGTTCCAGCCGCATGTGCCAGACCAGAACGTGTCCATATCTTCTCACTGCGCACCAATTCCAAAACCCGTGACCGCGCTGGTGTGAGACGTTCTACATTTCCACCACAATATCGCAAACCCAGCATCTGCGCTTCCGGCTCTAAAGCAGCCGGTACAGACAAAACCAATCGTGCAACAAGACCAAAAGGCGCCATTGTATAGCGACTAACAAAACGCAAAAATGTGATCATTTCTGCCTTTAATGGGGGGCAATCAAAAACATGAAGCAGAGAGCGTAATTTTTCACGCGCCACCAAACCAGACCTTTGCCCATCTGCTGTCTTCTCTCCAACATCCACAACAAAACCGCAAAGCTCACGCCCCATCACCGGAACCCGAACAAAGGAACCAACGTTCACCTCCATAGAAGAGGGAACTTTATAACTATAAGCGTGAGCAACAGGAAGAGGAACCAATACAGATACAATCTCTTCCTCTATCACGTTTGAATGCATCTTTTAAACCAATCTACGACCTCTTGAGCACCAACAGGTCTACACCTTATCTTTAAACACTCTTATAAAATTCATTGCAGGATTCAATCTCTCCCCCCTATCACAACATTTTTCTCACAAAAATTCTTTTTAATACTCATTTCATCACCAAAGTGCCAATAAAAAAACCAATCTCATCGTCTATAATAAAAAACTCTATAGCAAAAAAAACAGCGCCATTCTTCTGTGCAAATAAAGCTCATCACTATAAGCATTCAACATGATATTGTAAGTGCGCTCTTCAACAAAGCTATCCCATAGTGTAACTTCTTCCCAACACACACGTTTATTTTTTTACCGCCTCATATCTCAATTTATCTTCAACAAACTGATTTATAAAGATATAATCATCATTTTACCTATTGTAATAAAACCCTCAATACGATGAATTTTTCTCATTTCAACCCCATCGAGGAACATTTGTAAATCCTTATTAATGAGAGAGTCTCCCATGATTTTAATTACAGGGAGAATAATATCGCAAATGGAACCGTTACAATATTCACCTTGGCTTTGTGCCAAAACGTGGAAACACATGCGTACATCTTTCAGCTTGATTGAGAATCAAGCAACAATACAAGTAGCACAAAAGCGTATTGTTGAAGAATGGGTAACACAGAATAAATCAATGTATTGACCATAAAAAAACACTTCATGTGTAAAATTTACATGCCTTCTTCAATGGTGTTTTACGATAAAATAAATCCATTCGCTTCTATCAAAAATGAGGTTAAATGTCCCCCCCTGAAAAAGGGAGGTATCTTATGATGCTCTCTCAAATATCAAGAGCAATCGCAAATAGGAAATGAGCAAAGTGTTTGATAATGCTAGCTTATTTCCATAAATATAAAAACACCGCTACGCAAAGATGCCAATACGCAAAAATGTTGATACGCAATGAATTCTATGCCTTATCACGAGTAACACTATGAAATGGGTGTGGAAACGATAAATCATATTTCTTTACCGAAAACGGGTACATGATTAACACCATAGCATTCTTGTTCTTTACACAGATATTAATTCTTTCTCTTGCTTTTACAGTCAACAATAGCGCATAACAAAAAATAAGATAAAAGCTAAAAAGAAGAGGTTAGATATGAAGTTTTTTGTGGATAGCGCCAATATCGAAGAAATTCAAGAGTTACAGAATTTAAGCCTTGTTGATGGTGTTACCACCAATCCCTCTCTTATCCTAAAATCAGGACGCAATATTCTTGATGTTACAAAAGAAATTTGTGCTCTCGTTAGCGGACCTGTTTCTGCTGAAGTTGCAGCAACGGAATTTGAAAGCATCATGAAAGAAGCAGCTGTTTTAGCAAAGGTTGCCGACAATATTTGTATCAAGCTTCCTTTAACACTCGATGGATTAAAAGCCTGTAAAGCCCTCACAGCAGCAGGACTAAAAACAAATCTCACACTTTGTTTTTCTGCCAATCAAGCCTTATTAGCCGCCAAAGCAGGTGCAACATTCGTTTCACCTTTTATTGGTAGACTTGATGATTGTGGAAATGATGGAAGTGAACTGCTTCATGAAATTCGCACAATTTATGATAACTATAACTTTAAAACACAAATCTTGGCCGCTTCAATCCGCACCGTTAATCATGTCAAAGAAGCAGCACTCAGAGGTGCTGACGTTGCAACAGTTCCACCAACAATCTTAAAAGCACTGGTCAAACACCCTCTCACCGACAAAGGGTTGCAAATATTCCTCGACGACTGGAAAAAAACAGGACAAAATATTGCTTAATATCTAGAATTTTTATTGGAAAGATCTTTTGAAAGTAACAAAAAGATCTGTTCAGCCAACTCTTCCGCAACACGTTTTTTTGCATCTTCTTCTGCTTGCAGCGTTGCATATTCTTGACGAAGTCGCTCAAAAGATGCATTCATCATTGCTGTTCCTTTTGCAACAAGAGTATTTTTCATATCCTGCAAAGTGTAAGAAGCTCTGCTCATAACAGTTCCAACAGAAGGTCGTCCCTTTCTCTTTTTCTCGAAATCAACCTCTATCTGCATCGATTCTCTTGTAAAGACGGATATCTGCAATGCCAATCGATAAGCAGGTAGAGAAGGTTTACCACCATTTCCATACAAAAGAAACAGCAGATGATTGCGCACCATTTGACCAAAACGATCCGAAGGTTCTTCCACAACAATAGAAGCAAGCTTTTGCGCTAACCCCAAAGAAAATTGTTCAGAAGAGTGCCCAGAAGCAGAATTCATTGTCATTGCACTCTGCAACTCTTGACGGTAAAGCGGTTCAACTTTGCATCCACACAACAGTGTAAAGACACAAGCTAAAACAACAAGCAGAAAACTTTTAAAGAACGACATTCACAATCCTTTTTGGAACAACAATGATTTTTTTCATAGGCTTTTCAAGCAGCTGCGCCTTTACAAAGTCTAAAACCAAAACTGCTTCTTTAATCATCGCCTCATCGGCAGTTGCAGCAATAGTTACCTCACCACGTTTTTTACCATTAATTTGTACCGGCAAAGTATAGCATTCTTCAACAGTTAACGTGGGATCATAAACAGGCCAAGCAAGCGCAGATATTAATTTTTTCCCCCCTAAAGCAGCATGACATTCTTCTGCTAAATGGGGCATCATTGGTGCAATCATAGAAAGAAAAAAATCCATGGCTTGACGTAAAGAAGCTTTCATTTCATCGTCAACACTTTCTATCCTATTTAACAACGGCGCCATAATATTCAAGAATTCATAAAGGCGTGCAATAGCCCGATTAAAAGCGAATTTTTCCAAATCATCTTCTACAGCGCAAAGCGTGCGATGTGCAACCTTTGAGAGTTCCAAAGCTGCTCCCTGATGCCCTGCACAAGGCGCCACATCCTTTAAAATAGAAGCACTCACAGCTACATGGCGCCAAACACGCTGTACAAAGCGATGTGCACCTTCAACACCAGATTCTGTCCAAATGACATCCCGCTCGGGGGGAGAATCTGACAACACAAACCAGCGCACAGTATCAGCGCCATAGGATGCGATAATATCATCAGGATCAACGACATTCTTTTTTGATTTTGACATTTTCTCAATCGAACCAATTGTCACTTCACTTTGATCGGTTAATTTATAAGCACACCGCTTTCCATCTTTTTCAACAATGGAAATATCCGCTGGAGAAACCCACCCTTGATCATCTCGATAGGTTTCATGCACCACCATCCCTTGGGTAAAAAGCCCCTTAAAAGGCTCATCTACCGTCACATGACCGACCAATTTCATAGCACGCATAAAAAAGCGCGCATAAAGAAGATGCAAAATCGCGTGCTCAATTCCACCAATATATTGTTGCACAGGCAACCATTCAGCTGTTGCTTGTTTATCAACAGGTTCCTGCGCAAAAGGAGCCGTAAAGCGTGCATAATACCAAGAAGAGTCAACAAATGTGTCCATGGTATCGGTTTCGCGTTTGGCCGGTTGACCACAGGAAGGACAAGTAACATTTTGCCATGTTTCATGCCGTGCAAGAGGATTTCCTGGTTGATCAAAAGTAACATCATCAGGCAACACAACCGGTAAATTAGCACGTGGAACAGGGACAACCCCACAAGTTGTACAATGGATCATCGGAATGGGGCACCCCCAATAACGTTGACGTGAAATCCCCCAATCACGCAAACGAAATTGCACTGTTTTCTTCCCTTGCGGTTGCCCATTGAGCATTTGTTTTTCAAGCTTTTTAGCAGCTTCTTCAAAAGCTTGTTGGGGTGTTAAACCATCCAAAAAGCTGGAGTTGATCATCACCCCATCACCCGTATAAGGTGTTTCAGTAATAACAAAATCTTCTGCTTGCTCTCCTTTTGGTAAAACCACCGGTTTTATTGGAAGATCATATTTACGCGCAAAATCGAAATCTCTCTGATCATGAGCTGGACAACCAAAAACAACCCCTGTCCCATAGTCCATAAGCACAAAATTCGCGATATAAACAGGAATATGTACTGTTGAATCGAAAGGATGAACAGCCAAAAAGGGCGTGAGAAATCCTTGTTTTTCAGCTGTTTCAAGTGCTGCCGTTGTCGTTCCACCACACCGACAATTTTCAATAAAAGCACTCAACGCTTTGTCTTTTTTTGCCAAAGCTTGTGCAATAGGATGATCGACAGACAGAGCCAAAAAGGAAGCACCCAAAAGTGTATCAGGACGCGTTGAATAACAAACAACCTCATCAAATTTCTCACAAACATCATCAGCATCACCCGTCGACTTTAAAGCCCAACGAATCAGCAAACCTTGTGATTTTCCAATCCAATTTTTTTGCATGGTGCGAACTTTTTCTGGCCATTGGTGCAGCTCTTCAAGCCCTGCCAAGAGATCTTCACTAAAGTCGCTAATTTTGAAAAACCACTGCGTCAACTCACGTTGTTCCACCAACGCACCAGAACGCCATCCCCGCCCATCAACAACCTGTTCATTGGCCAAAACAGTATGATCAACAGGGTCCCAATTCACCTTAGCCACTTTACGTGCTACCAACCCCTTTTGATAGAAATCAAGGAACAACATTTGTTGGCGGTGGTAATATTCCACATCACAAGTTGCAAATTCACGCGCCCAATCTAATGAGAGTCCTAATTGTTTTAATTGCCCGCGCATGACCGCAATATTTTGATAGGTCCAAGTTTTAGGATGCACTTTACTTTGCAGAGCAGCATTTTCAGCCGGCATACCAAAAGCATCCCACCCCATGGGATGAAGCACATTAAATCCCTTTGCTCGTTTATAGCGTGCAACCACATCCCCCATGGCATAATTGCGCACATGCCCCATGTGAATACGGCCAGAAGGATAAGGAAACATTTCTAAAACATAATATTTTTCACGAGCATCTTCTTGAACAGTCTGAAAAATTTTCTTTTCATCCCAAATTTCTTGCCATTTTTTTTCTCTCGCACGTGGATTATAGCGTTCGCCTATATTATAATGTTCAATCGTCATTCCCATTATACTCTTTTAATAAAACAGAACCAAAAACTTGTTTTATTATGCTTGACCATGGATTAACCTCATCGTCAACATTTTCGTGAAATATTTCCCTAAGTATTTTATAAAACTTTTAAAAAAACGACCAACTCTTGAACAAAAACGGTAAAGCACAAAAACATGAATACACAAACGCCCCTCGATACCCCTTCCATTGAAGCATGGCAAAACCTTCAAAAAGACATTGCAGCAATATGCCAAGAGTTACAACGCCCTGTAGAAGAAATTGAACTTATCGCTGTTTCAAAAACTGTTTCTGCCGCTGATATACGTCCCCTTTTGCAAGCAGGACAATCTTTGTTTGCAGAAAACCGCGTACAAGAAGCGGCACAAAAATGGACTGCTTTACGTCAACAATTTGAAAATATTAAACTTCATCTCATCGGTCCCCTACAATCAAATAAAGCCGCCGAAGCTATCAAAATTTTTGATGTCATTCAAACGGTTGATCGTGAAAAAATAGCCAAAATTTTATCCGAAGAAATGCAAAAACAAAAAAGGCATCTTCCTTGCTATGTTCAGGTTAACATTGGCTTAGAACCGCAAAAAAGTGGTATCTCACCGCAAGAAGCGACATCTTTTGTCAACCAATGCAAAAACAACTATGGACTTGATATCATCGGTCTTATGGGCATCCCCCCTGTCGATGAAAACCCCGGACCCTATTTCGCGCTCTTAGCAAAATTAGCAAAACAAGCAGGTCTTTCAAAGCTTTCCATGGGTATGTCCAGTGACTTCAAAACCGCTCTACAGTTTGGCTCTAACGTCCTTCGCATTGGCTCTGCTTTATTTGGAAAACGCCCTGTGTAAAGCAATTTCCCCTCATATAAATTCATTCCCCCCTTCATATAAATTCCCATTGAAGATTCTACGAACAAGCCAAAAACAGCAGAAATGAGAAAAAATATTTCCTTCAATATCAATAAAAGAGCAATTCTAGCAAAAAAGATTTCAGTCCCTCTTTCATCCTGTTAGCAAAATAAGCAAAAAAGCTGGTCTTCTCAAAATTCTCACCGGCACATCCACAACACGTACAATAGATTTAAGATAGCATTGCAATTTGGCTCTCATATTCTCGCACATTGGTTCTACTTCACCTCCCCTCTGACCGCCTCTCCAGCAAAAGCAACGTAAAAAATAAATCCTTATATAAAGGCAAAATGATAAGAGAGGCGTTGCACATGAATGAAAAAACTATCGCGAAATAAATAATTGCAAAAGAATATTCAATACGATTATCGCAATGATTTCCATTAAAAATCATGAATTCTCTTAAACTTCTCTAACACGCGTAAACAATTTCCCCACATGCAAATGGCGTAAAGCAGGCAAAAAGAGGCTTATGGCTGCATAATACAGTAACAAAACTCTTTCATGTAAGCCACTTGAGCAAAATAAACATCTTAAATGCTCAATAGAGCACCAAGAACCGCGCTAAACAACATGAATAGCAATCTATAAAGTCCAACGATAGCATAAAGGCTTTCTATGCTCTACAAAGCGTAACATACGATCAATATTCGCCTGAAACATAAAAGAACAAATCCCAAGCATATGCGCATAATACATGCAGGCAAAACAATGGCAATGAGATAGATCCCAATAACGATATTTCTTTATCGTTCTCGTAAACAAAGAGAAAAACTTCAACTTTTCATATACGCAATTTTTCTAAATTTAAAATTTAATTAAGAAAAAATATGGTGTAATTTCTTATATTTTAAAATATTAAAATTAATATTATTATCTTTTTAAGAAAAAACTTCATATATACATAATATAGTTATTATTTATAAAGTATTTTTATTGTTATTTTTAAAGTTTATCTTTGACATTTTTCTAAAAATACGTGATACCAATTTGAAATGTATCATTATGATACTATTTTTAATGTAGATAATTAATATGTTTGGTTCATTCAACACATTCGGTCATATGGCGACAAAGCCTTCTTTTGGTCATTCGCACAATTCAAGACCTTTTCATGGAATATCAAAACATACTCATGGAAATGCATGTAGCTTTAATGGTTTTGCTAATAACATGATTTCACACGCCTCTACACTAGGAGCTCAGGGAGGGCTAACAGGAGCAGCAGGGGGAGCTCTGTTTGGAGGACTAGGAGGTGCTCTTACAGGTGGAACTGTAGGTTTGGGAGGGGGGCTCATTGGAGGTGCTATTTATGGCTTTGGACAGTCAGCTTGGAATTGTTGGTTCTAATTTATAAAAAGTAGCTACAAAGATATCTCTGAAGATAAATAATTCTGTAAATATATTCGAAAGAATATACCAAAATTAAATATCTACATCTGTGGATAAAATAGTTTTCGGAGATATCTATTGTGAATCACATCTTATAATCAGGATTTTGTTATAATGAATATTCTTTATGAAATCATAAGACTGTTTTGCATTCTCATTGTATTCATCCCTATATATGCTATTGGTTTAAAAAAAATTGGTGGCTACAGTTGGAAACTATCTATAAAATCAACATTATATACAGTAATTCTGTTCATTATTTCTGATAGTTTATGTAGATACTTCGGTTTATATTAATTATTTATCGGATGAGTTTCGAGTATACTGAACAAATTTTTTTCATAATTATTTATTAATCTCATTACTATAACTAGGATTTTGTTATAATGGATATTCATTATGAAGTTGTAAGAATGTTTTGCATGTTAATTATAATTACTCCTATAATTGCCATTTCTTTTAAAATATTCAATGGCGTAGGTTGGAGATTGTCTATTATAATGGCATTATCGTCATTTATTATGTTCTTTATTTCTAATTTTTTGCGTAGATATTTTGGTTTATATTAATATTTAGTAAATTTATTCTTTTAAAAAGCATTCTCATTCCCTCTCCTTTATAGGGGTATTTTTTTAATATCTTTATGCTTTTATAAAAAGCTCTATACCGCAATAGTCTTTGCCATATTTGAATATCCTAAAAGCATAAAATACCTTTTTAAGAAAAACGTATCAGATTTAAAAATTGACTATTCTAATCTTTGTCATTTAGTCTAACCTCATAATGAAAAGCTTTTGGGAAAACTCTGCCACAAATATAACCATACAAAAATACAGAGGCAGATTTTTCCAAACAATAAAAAGAGGGAAACATGACTGAAAAAATTTATCCAATATCAGAAGAGATCAAAAAAAATACTTTACTCGATGAGGAAACTTATCAACAATGGTATCGAGAAAGCATTAATGATCCAGAAAGCTTCTGGGCAAAACATGGTCAACGCATTGAATGGTTTAAACCTTTTACAAAAGTAAAAAACACTTCTTTTAACGGAGATGTCTCCATTCAATGGTACGAAGATGGGATAACAAATGTTACCTATAATTGCATTGATCGCCACCTGAAAACCCATGGAGACAAAATCGCGCTCATTTGGGAAGGAGATAATCCTTATCATGATAAAAAAATAACCTATAACGAACTTTATGAACATGTTTGTCGTTTTGCCAATCTTTTGAAAAGTCGTGGCATTAAGAAAGGCGATAAAGTAACCATTTATCTTCCTATGATTCCCGAAGCAGCCTATGCTATGCTCGCCTGCGCCCGCATTGGTGCTGTTCATTCGGTTATTTTTGCTGGCTTTTCTGCTGAGGCAATAGCAGGACGCCTTGTCGATTGTGAATCAACCTTCATTATTACCGCTGATCACGGCTTGCGTGGCAGCAAACGGATCAACTTAAAAGACAATGTTGATCATGCTATTGAGATAGCAGCGCGCCAAAACGTGCATGTGGACCAAGTCATGGTTATACGGCGGACTTGTGGACCCATTCAATGGATAGAGGGACGTGATTTTTGGTACCACGAAGAGATAGCTCATGCCAAAACAGCTTGTCCACCAGAACCAATGAACGCTGAAGATCCGCTTTTTATTCTTTATACTTCAGGCTCAACCGGCAAACCCAAAGGTGTTTTGCATACCACAGCGGGCTATCTTGTTTATGCCGCGATGACACATCAATATGTTTTTGATTACCACCCCGATGAAATTTACTGGTGTACAGCTGATATTGGTTGGATTACCGGTCATTCTTACTTGGTTTATGGACCTTTATGCAATGGTGCGACCACTTTAATGTTTGAAGGCACACCAACCTTTCCTGACAAAGGAAGATTTTGGGAAATTGTCAACAAGCATCAAGTCAATACACTCTATACCGCACCAACAGCTATCCGCGCCTTAATGGGAGCTGGAAATTCGTTTGTTGAACGCTCAGACAGGACATCGTTGCGCCTTTTAGGAACAGTAGGAGAACCTATTAACCCAGAAGCATGGGAATGGTTTTATCATACAGTTGGAAATGACCGTTGTCCGATTCTCGATACATGGTGGCAAACGGAAACAGGAGGGCATATGATCACGCCCTTGCCTGGTGCAACCCCCCTCAAAGCAGGATCAGCCACACGTCCTTTTTTTGGTGTTCAACCCCAAATTGTTGATGCCCAAGGCAATATTTTAGAAGGTGAAGCAGAAGGCAATCTTTGTATCAGTGATTCATGGCCAGGACAAATGCGCACGCTTTATAAAGATCATGAGCGCTTTATTCAAACTTATTTTTCCTCCTATAAAGGAAGATATTTTACAGGCGATGGTTGTAGGCGCGATAGTGACGGCTATTACTGGATTACAGGGCGGGTTGATGACATTCTCAATGTCTCGGGACACAGGTTAGGAACTGCTGAAATTGAATCAGCCCTTGTTTCTCATCCCGCTGTATCAGAAGCAGCTATTGTGGGTTACCCGCATCCCATTAAAGGACAAGGAATTTATAGTTTTATCACCTTAATGGAAGGGACAGCGCCGAGTGAAGAGTTACAAAAAGAGCTTATTAAACATGTAAGACAAGAAATAGGTTCTATTGCCATATTGGATAAAATTCAATTTGCCCCACAGCTTCCCAAAACGCGATCAGGAAAAATTATGAGACGTATTTTACGAAAAATCGCCGAAAACGATTTTGATACTCTCGGAGATATCTCAACTCTTGCCGAACCACAAGTTGTTGAAGATCTGATTGCTAACCGACAAAATTAAAGAACCCACGAAGAAATATAACATACGGTGGTTTTTGTTTTTTTTTGCTAAAATTATCTCAGCATTATTACGAAAACCACCGAGGAGAATAAAAAACAAAACAATTCATGAAAAGCTCAATCATTCTAACAACAAACGCTTTTCTTCATGAGAGGTAAGAAATAATTTAAGCAAAAACCTCAGGATTGGGATACGAACAAGAATAAGAAAGTAAGATAAAAAGAGCAACATAGCTTTTTAAAATCACCTAATGTCCACTCAATGCAAAAAAAGCCTCTGAGTAAGAAGGAAAAATAGTTCTGATGTTTATGCTAGAATCCCTTTGAAATTCCTGCTAAAATCATAAATAAGGCTAAAAAAAGAAAGTATAAGTGATAATATTCTTGAGCAAAAATATTTATCTATAACGAGGGTGTATAAAAAATATTGAAAACCATGAAATCTAAAATAAACAAGCTTACAACAAAAATCTAAAGCAATGAAAGTAAGAGTTATTAGAATAAATGATGCAATATAAAATCAGGAGTAATAATAAAAAGTGATTCATTTTGAAAATGTCGGCCTACGCTATGGAATGGGCCCTGAGGTCCTTCGTGATATTAGCTTTCATATTCCTCCTGGATCATTTCAATTTCTCACAGGTGCCTCTGGAGCAGGGAAAACGTCGCTGATGCGTCTTATGTTTTTAGCACTCAAACCCACCCGCGGTCATATTGATCTCTTTGGAACAGACACAGCATTACTCAAACGACAAGAGCTCCCTGCGCTGCGACAACGTATCGGGGTGGTTTTTCAAGATTTTCGTTTACTCGACCACATGACCACTTATGAAAATGTTTCCTTACCTTTACGCATTAAAGGACAAGAAGAAGCAACCTATCGCAGTGAAGTGGAAGATCTTCTCTGTTGGGTAGGTCTTGGAGATCATATTCATGTTTTACCACCGGTTCTTTCCGGTGGGGAAAAACAAAGGGTAGCCATTGCACGCGCACTCATTGATCAACCTGAAATTCTACTTGCCGATGAACCCACCGGAAATGTCGATCCGCCCTTGGCAAAACGCCTCCTGCGTTTGTTTATTGAATTAAACCGTTTTGGAACGGCTGTTATCATTGCCACCCATGATATTGCCTTAATGGAACAAGTTGCAGCACGGCGTATGCTTCTCCATAACGGACGGATGACGATTCATGAATAAATTTTTCTCCGTTTTTACCAGCAATAAAAAAAATACAACAGCGATTATTCCCAGTGGTAATATTTCTGGAAAAGCATTGGTTGCCGTGATTGCTATTATGACATTTCTTTCAAGCCTCACCTTAATCGGAGTTGATTTGGTCCAACGTGCCGCCGAAAATTGGAGTAATCAGATTAGCTATGAAGCAACAATACAGATACGCCCCATTGACAATGTTGATATCAACAAAGCACTCCGTGATGCCGTACAATTGGTTAAAACATTTTCTGGTGTACAAGATGCAAAAATTGTTGACCAAAAAGCTACAGAAAAATTACTGGAGCCATGGCTTGGAACAGGCTTCAATGTCAATGAACTACCCCTTCCCCGCCTCATCATTGTGACCCTGAAGAGAGATGAAAAAATCAATTTTGCAGCCATTAATCACGCCATTAAAACCCAAATTCCAGGAGGTCAATTTGATGATCACCGTGTTTGGGTTCATCGTTTTGCGACCATGGCACACACCACTGTTTTCATTGGTTTTTCAATTTTAGCATTGGTTTTAGGCTCTCTTATCCTCACCATCATTTTTGCCACCCGCAATGCATTGGCAGAAAATACACATATTATCAATGTCTTATATTTCCTTGGTACTGAAACTCTTTTCATTGCTCGCCAATTTGACTGGCATTTTTTTAAAACTGCGCTGCGTGGTGCTTTATATGGTGGTCTCACAAGCATATTTCTATTTTCAGCCTTTTGTCTCTGGACGAATTATAACTTGGGAAGAGTAGAAGCTAGCCAAGTAACAGCTTTGTTTGGACATCTTTCCATAAGTTCCATCCCCTACGGAAAAATCATTTTTCTTATTATTTTCGTTTCTTTTCTTACCACCCTTACAAACCGCATGACTATTTTAGCGCAACTGAAAAAAATTGATCAATGTGAAAACGGTTTATTTTAATTTTATGACTCACAACACTTTCAACTCATTGACGCAAAACAATTTAGAACGTCCTCTTCCAAAACGGCCCCACTATAATAGTTGGTCTCCCTGCTTTTTATTTCGCTATTTTCCACCGACAACCCTTACTCTTTCAATCATTGTTTTAATTTTCTGGGGCGGTTTTATTATTTTTTCTGAAAAAACCGAACGACTTGTCCCCCCAACACCTCTTCCCAAAGCCGATGCTATCATTGTGCTTACAGGTGGAGAACACCGAATAGAGACAGGACTTCATCTCTTACAAAAGGGGCTTGGTTCACGACTCCTCATCAGTGGCGTAAATACCTCAACAAACCTGAAGAGTTTCATGCATAACATGCATATTAACCCACAGCTTATCTCCTGTTGTATTGACATTGGGCATCAAGCGATTAACACCAGAGGAAACGCCGAAGAAAGCGCTGCTTGGATCGAAAAGCATCACTATAAAACCCTTTATATCGTCACCCATGATTACCACATATGGCGCTCGATGCGTGAACTTAAATATCTCATGCCTGATATCCATTTCATTGCTTATCCTGTGAAGAAGAGCAAAGCTGAAAGCACAATACAACAGATCAAGCAAGCCCGTATTCTCATATTCCAATATATTAAAACACTGCAAGTCTATATCAGAACCGCCTTCTGACCTTTCTCCCTGATCTTTATTCTTGTGACTTTAAACCTTGCTACCCTCTGACTGCTTTACCCTTCTCTCCATACCTTTCCACACGAATTACCGCCATAAAAGCCCGCCAGAACTTCCCCCCATACAAAGCACAACGCCCCGATACACGTGTCACTGTCTTGCACATTAACCAAAAAACATCTCTTACATCCCAAACATATCTCACAACACGTGATCTATCTAATGCCATCCCCAATATAGAAGACAGCTCTTGTAAATAAATCTTCCCAGATAGCTATAAGATCAAACTTGTCATAAAAATCTATTTACACCACTGTCTTACCCTTCATAAAAAATGCAAACCGCCCCACCCTATATTTTGCCACCCCCAAGTATTACGATAGCTCTTACGCCACTTGGGATGATTGGTAAGAGAAATGCTTTACGCCTTTCTTAAACACGCACATACCAACCTCATATGACATGCAAAGAAGTAATTTTAATAGATTTAAAATAAGAAAATTTATAATACTTAGATTTCTCATTTAACAGAGAGAACATTAAACTATCATTATAAATCAATATATTAGTAACTACTTCTTCATTCTACAAAGCATCTTCATAAGAGCATTTTAGATCACAGATAGGAATAAGCTCAAAACGCACACCGCGACAAATACCCTACATTTTTTATCGCAATCTTTTTTGAAATCATTTCGCTCTCTAAGATCACTTTTTGTCTGGTTTCCTCCCTAAAAAAGAACGAAAATTTTTAAACTCTATTGATCTGTAAACAATAATAACTCAGCTTCTTGTCTAACGCGTTCTCCCTGCTCACTTCAATATCAGAACACCTCAAAGGACAGATTTCATGAGAATTGTGATTTCCTCTCAACATCTCAAAGGACGATGATTCCTATCAGCAACGATTTGTAAACAATCCACTTTCTCTGGACAAGTTCCTCTCAGCTTCCCCATTTATATGGTTTACTCACATAAAGCTCGACAAGAAAACCCTGCCTGAGAATATTCATCACTGCCGCTAAAGCTCATGCGTCATAATTTTAGCGACCTCACTGCCTAAGGTGCTTTATCACATACAATATATTGATTTATAATGAAAATTTATTACGCTTCAACTTGAATGAGAGCTCTCAATATCATCAGATTCTCTCATTTCAAATCTGCTCTCTATTGAATCAATCAAAACCATTTTCTTGCACATCACATAGGACTTGCACATCACAAAGGAAGAGAGCCTGCGCAGCGTAAAACTGTACAAGAAAGGCACGCCTCTTATGGACTGTCTCAAGTGTCGAGGGCTTATAGCAAAACCCACGAACGAGCAAAGTATATGAGAGTGCCAGCTTGTTACGACTCGAGACTATTTTACCGCACGATGGATAATTTAACCCTTTCAGTTTCTCTCACTTCCAATTTTGGAAGATTGCGCACAATTTTCATCGTTTCTAAACTTACCGTAATAACCCGTTGAAACAATTCCAATGGATAAGCTGGATTACCCACCGTTTCAACAGCATAGCGATTAGCATCATTAACAAGTCCATTCGCTTTATCCGTTTTGACAACCTGCCGCTCCATCACCCATTCAAGAGCAGACCTGCCATTGACCACATACTCATAAGCTTCAAGAGGAATATTCTGTATCGTGATATGCGCATTATAAACCACTGTGCTTTTATCAATAGCACCACGCTTACCAGCAAATTTCATCGCTTCAACACGATAGAAACTCTTCTCATCAGAAATCACCCAAGTTCTTGGATCACCCTGTTTATAGGTAACGGGATAGGGTTCAACCTCTTCATAATTCATATGCAAATTACCAAGCTTGCGCCCCGCTGTCACAAAAGCCCAAAAATCCTCTACTCTTTTGACCGTTGGAATACGCGGCAATTGTTTAGATAAATTATGCGCATAACGAGCACGATAATCTTCAGAATGCAAAATCCCATAAACATAATAAAACAAATCATCCTTTGTTATCATTTCACCAGGATAAGCTGCCTTAAAATAAGCCAATCCTTCATCCGTAAGAGCATCACGCCGCTCTAAACCAGTTTCTTTGCTTTCCTCTGCAAAATTTGCAAACAAATGAACCTGATTCTCTTTTTTAGCTCCCAAGGACACAGCATCTTCATAAACATACCGTGGAAAACACTGACCTTTTTCCATTGCATCTAAGCTAGGCAAAACCCTGCTCATAAGGACAGAAAAACCACTGCTTGCTCCTATACCGGTAACTTGTATTACCCTATTCTCAACCGCTTGCTTCATAGGAAATATACGCGGCATTTGATAAACTCTCTCATTAAAGATGCGGTTATAATAAAGCCATTGCTGTGTAAAAGGACGATGAAGACCTTGAATTAAGCAATCACTTTCAAATTCAGAAAACTTTCCTCTTACCAGTTCTTCTTTAAGACTACTGCTCCAACTAATTTTTTTGGCATCCGTGTTAACAAAATCATTCACGGCATTCGCACGCACCTTGCGATCAGCATGTGTGTAGGCATTATTAAAACGCTCTACTTCACCGTTATAAAAAGTAATCATATTGCTCATATTTTTCGCTAAAACTTCACGGCTTGAGTTGTATGCCCAAGCATCACGACCAGTTTGTATACCACGAGAAAAAGTTTTGAATAGCTTTTTATCACTGCCCTTCTTATCACCTAAGGCTAGAAATTTTTCAAAATCATTGTTGCGCTGATCCAGCCAATCACCATGCTCATCTGGTGTAATCATCTGCCAACCGTGTTCACACTTGATACCACCAACACTACTCAACCGCTGAAGTTGAGATAATTTCTCTTTTGTCGTGAGATTATCACCAATATCGTAATAATGAATTTTGCAATGCTCCGTAACATTTGGATTTTTAACAAATAGTGTCACAGCAATTCCTGTCATGCTTCCACTGCCGAAAACATTTTGCCCTTCTTGAGCACGTCCTTTGCTCAACATATTTTTGCGAATATCACCACGCAAATTGAGAACATAAATACTTGAAAATTCTTCATTCAATTCTTTTCGTAAGCCATTCGTAGAGTATCCATTGATAAAACCTGAATTTGTCACAAAACCAATAACACCACAGTCTTTTATGCGATCACTTGCCCAGCGAATAGCACGAATATAACTGTCATAAAGTCCATTAACATTGCTCGCTTTAGATTGAGCAGCATAAGTTTCACGAATGCGGTTATCCAATTTAGGATAGCCAATATTTTGTGCATTGTCGTTTTCGCTTTTTTGTCCAGAAGAATAAGGAGGGTTGCCAACAATAACACGAATATCCAGTTCCTTCTGGCGTGATCGACGTGTGCTGTTATCCACCAGCAAATCACTTATCAAGTCTTTTTCTTGCTCATAGAGCTGGAATGTATCGGTTAAACAAATTCCCTCAAAAGGAACATAATCTCCCCCCATCAGACCTTGATAGGTCGTCTCAATATTAATGGCTGCAATATAATAAGCTAAAAGCATGATCTCATTGGCATGAATTTCATGACAAAATTTATGTTTCATCTCCTCTGGTTTTATCAAACCCGATTGTAAAAGCCGCGTGATAAAAGTTCCCGTTCCAGTAAAGGGATCCATGATGTGCACACCCGATGAGCCAAGCGTTTGCCCAAATTCTTGCTCTAAGACATCATTGACAGAGTGCAAAATAAAATCCACAACCTCAACGGGAGTATAAACAATCCCTAATTTTTCGACCGTACGTGGAAAAGCATAACGAAAAAACTTATCATAAAGCTCTACAATCAACCTCTGTTTTGCTTTTGGATCCGTAATGCCACTGGCGCGTAATTTTACACTTGCGTAAAATTTTTCCAGATCTTTGGATTCCTTATCAAGATTCGCCTTATCAAGCACATCAAGAATACGCTGCATAGCACGCGAGACAGGATTTTCACGTGTGAACTGATACTCCTCAAACAACACCTGAAAGACAGGACGCGTGATAATATGTTGTGCCAACATCTCAATCGCATCAGCCTCTGTAATCGCATCATTTAAATCATCACGAAGTTCTGCCATAAATCTGTCAAAGGCTTGACGCGCCTCAGTCTCTGGCTCTGCCAGAATACCTGTTAAACGCGTAATATGATTCTTAGCAATTTCAGCAATGTTGCTCGCCCAATCTTCCCAATAATCACGTGTCCCACATTTCTTGACAATCTTTGCCATGATGGCACGAGAAATCTCATCCACAGGGAAAGCAAGCTCCCCTTGTCCATCTGTAAAAAGGACATCACGCTCCGCTGTACCAATGCCCAATCGTGCTGGTTGTGCGCGTAGTGGAAGATTGTCTACAACAGCCGTAATAGCCTTTAATTCAGTGCTCTGTGTGACACCAATAATCTCAATCACATTGCTAATATCTTGCCCGAGGGATGCCTTATTAATCGTCGCATCAAAACGATCATCATGCGCACGCAAAGCATTTAAAATTTGCCAGATAACCCGATATTTATCATTGTTGTTCAAAGCCTGTTCCGCTGGAGTATCAGGAGGAATACCAATTGGCAAAATGACATATCCCATCTTTTTACCCTCAGAGCGACGCATCACCCGCCCAACCGCTTGCACAACATCAATCTGGCTTTTGCGTGGATTTAAAAACATGATCGCATCAAGAGCCGGAACATCCACCCCCTCAGACAAACACCGAGCATTGGTCAAAATACGACAAACATCATCCCCACTATCAGCTTTCAACCAGTCAAGTAATGCACCACGATCCTTCGCATTGAAAGTGCCATCAACATGCTCAATTTCACACTTCAGAAAATGCTCATTTTCTGTATCCTCTTTCGTATAATCAAGATATTCTCTAACAACCGCAGAAAACTCATCACGCACAAGTTCAGAACTTTTAATAGTTTTACAAAACGCTAAAGCACGATGCATAGGATATAAATCCGCACCAACATCAGCCTTCATATTTTGTTTTGTCAAAGCCTTATAACAGCCAATAATCTTTGTTGCATCATCAAGAATAAGCTCAGAATCGCTATCACTAAGGCGCTTCTGAACAGCGGAACTGACCAATTTTTCGTCCATTGCTAAGACAATAACCTTATAATCTGTTAAAAGATCATTTTGTACTGCCCATGAAAAACCCCGATAAAAAAGTGTTTTACCAAAAAGTTTTTCATCATCCATCGAAGCAAGAACGGCATTAACTTCATTCGCGCGACTTTTTGCGTTATCACCAAAAATGCGTGGTGTCGCTGTCATATAAAGGCGTTTCTTGGCGCAAATAACATCATTAGAATGCACCTTAACAAAATTGGATTCACCATCGCCCACCAGCGTTGCCCCTGTTGTACGGTGCGCTTCATCACAAATGATAAGATCAAATGTTGGCAAACCATAGTTTTTCTGAGCATCAGCAATCACCTGAATAGATTGATAGGTTGCAAACACCACGGTCATCTTATCTGCAACACTCTTCGCCACCTGTTCTGCAAGTTTAGCAGCATCGGTTGTCGCCGGAAAAGCAAGATCAAACACATCAATTTCAGCAACATCATCACTATTTTTACGACGCTTTCCCACTTGTGTATCGGAACAAACAGCAAAAGATCTCAATCCGATTCCTGCATCCGTTGTCCATTCACGAACCGTCTGTGACATCAGTGCCAAGGAAGGAACAAGAAACAAAACAAACTTGCCTTCACCCGCCAAATCCTCAGCAATTTTAAGACTGGTAAATGTCTTACCAGTACCACAAGCCATAATAAGCTTCCCCCGATCTGCTTGAGCAAGCCCAGCACGCACATCACGCAATGCTTCCAATTGATGTGGACGCAACTTCTTTTTATCCTCCAAAACAACTTTGCCCTGGGCTGCAAAAGTTTCCCAACAGATCGGACTTTGTTGTATATCGGAAAGATTAATCCGTATAACAGGAATATCCTGCCCCCGTATCATTGTTTCAGCGTTATCACTCCAAGCACTTTCAGTACTATCTATAATAACACGCCGCTTGAATGGAGCTTTCCCTGATGCCGAAATAAAACTATCAATATCTGCTTTTTTAATTCGATAGGCTGCATCATAAAATTTACATTGGATTGCTGCAAACCCCTCTTCATCACGAAGCTTTGCCACAAGATCAATACCGGTATCCCGACCATCCCAACCATTTTCATGAGCCCAATCTTTAAAGGTTTGAACCTTTTCATAACACCCAAACTGAAGAGGATCATATATTAGATAAGCAAGAGCAAAACGCTCAAAATATGTACCTTTATCTCGTTCGGTACGCGCTTCATCACGATATGTCTGTAAAAGCGATTGCAGCGTCATGCTTCCCCCCAATGAAAAATACCTTCAATTATCGAATCTAAACCAATTCGTCAATGCCTCTTGTTCTACCCAAAAAACTTAAAATTGCTTGATTTTAAGACATTTCTTCTATGCTTAATTAAATCAACAATAGAGAATCTTTTGATCCTTTTGAGTATCCCCCAAATCATATGATGCATTTATTGATGTCTGTATCCCTATGGAAATAAACGGTAAGGCGTGATGATTTTGAAAATATTTTTTGCCTTTTGTTAAGAATACAAAATAAAGTGCGCAATAATTTTAGGATTTAGCTTAGGAATGAGAGGGGGGAAATGGATACGACACCTGCGAACACACAAGACACCAAGGAAGAAACTCCACACACAAAACAGCGCATTTTACGAACGATCATGCATATAATTTCACTATAATACGCAAAATATTAGTCGTGATATTCAAAATATTGATTTTTGAAATATTTCTTTATCTTTTGTTCTTTCGTAGACTAATTATTCGCTTCTTATACTTTATAGCGGGTGGCTTTAGAATTCTTTTTTATCTGTATCGGACTTGTAGCAGGAGGGAGAATACCATACCAACTAGACATACCATTGCTCATCACTAGCGCCATTATGTTCTTTAGCAGCATAACTGCAGCTTGGTATTACGATGTTCTCTTACTTCATCTCATACCTGCTGAATATGAGCTTATTCTTTTTCAATGAATGAAAACCCTTTTCATTCATACATCATTCAAAATAAGAAGCGATCCGCCTCTCAAACTTTTTGTCGTCCTCACCAAACTCATGAAATAAGGCAGAAAAAAGCGATACCTTAAACAAAATATTCTAAAGAAGCTACGTTACTTAAATAAAGGAACAGAAAATGACAGTGTCTTAGGTCACATTTTAAAACTTGAGCAAGATCATAATTTATTTGCATAAACCTAAACACCTATAATTTGCACCACCCTCTGCAAAACCAAAAGTGAGAAATCCACATAACCTCTTTTCCGAAAATCTTAAAAAGACTAAACGAAACCTCTTAAACTGCTCAGCTATCTCGATACCAGTTCATTTTTTTGGAAGAACGGAGGTTTAAGCTGTTTTTGGCATCAACCTTCTTTTTTGTTCTTTTGTTTGTTAGCAGATATACTATTCACTACCCCGCCTCTTTTTAAATTAAATCTTAAGAATCGTCGCGCAATATATTTCATTTGTCCTCCTCTTCATATCTCAGAAGACAAAGATTTTTAACAAAATTCAGTCTGCAAGCAATCTCATTCTAACGGGTTCCATTTAACTTCTCCTTAATAGGATTTACTTCCATAAGACTTGACAAGAAAGATTTAAAAATATTCATCATGCATTCTCAAAACATTTAATGCCTCAAGAAGGCTTATATGCCTACCACATCTCACATGATGTGGTGCGCTATAAGAAACGTTCACCTCTAGTGGTACGCTCCACTTAACGAACAAAGCGTTTTCTAAAATAGAGCAGCAAATAATGCTAAACTTTTCCCATTCATGTTTTGCTTCATAAACGCTTCATCCAAGTGGAAAGCATCACGAACAAACATGCCCAAATTGATAAAGTCTAATCGCGTGAAAGAGCGACAACAGGGTCAAGCCGTGAAGCTTGCCGCGCTGGAGAAAAGCCAAAACATATTCCTATAAGGGTTGAAAAAGTAAGAGACATAATGATCGATTCAATGGTATAGATAAGATGGATAGGTGCCTTAAACAGAAGGAACAAGCCACCGATAGAAAGCCCAAGCAAGATCCCCAAACCACCACCAATGACACAAACCAACACCGCTTCAATGAGAAACTGCTGCAAAATATCACTTTGGCGTGCACCAACTGCCATACGCACACCAATTTCATTGATCCGCTCAGAAACGGTGACCAGCATAATATTCATCACCCCAATACCACCTACAATCAGGGAAATCGCTGCAATTGAAGAAATTAAAAGTGTTAAGATATGTGTACTCTCCATGATACGTTCACGAAAGAATTCTGAATTTCTAATGAAAAAATCTTCTCCACCATGCCGCATAATGAGAAAACGTTTCACCATGTTTTCCGCTAAATGTGAATCGACATCATCAGCAATCCTAACAGTAATTGCACGAACTTCTGTTGTACCAAGAAAACGCGTTTGCACTGTTGTATAGGGCAAATAAAGCTGTAATGTATTTGATGTGTTTCCATTTGCGTGATTTTGCGAATCAACAACACCAATAATACGCGCTGGAACATTACCCACATGCACCACTTTGCCAAGAGGGCTTTCATGGCTATGGGGAAAAAGAACAGACAATGCTTCTTTTTCAATCACGAGATCAACCGCCCGATCATGCACACTTTTTTGATCAAAAAACTGTCCTTTGAAAACTTTAAGCCCCTGTGTCTGAAAGAATTGTTCTCCCACCCCCACAATGACAGCATTGACTTCAACTGCACCAAAACGCACTTTTGAGCTTGTTGAAATCTGAGGTGTTACACCAGAAACATAAGGTAACCCAGACAAGGCTTCTGCATCAGCTTCAACCAAACTGGTTATTTTTTCTGCTTGTGGATCAGAAAAACTTTTGCCAGGAAAAATGGTTAATGTATTAGCACCCAAACTTTTAAAATTTTCCAGAATTTTCTCTCGTGTACCATTCCCTAAAGCCACCATAGCAATAATCGCCCCAATACCGATAATCACCCCAAGCATTGTTAGAAAAGTCCGCATGCGATGTGCATTCATTGCCAACAGAGCCATCACAAACGCCTCACGGAATCGCTCAACAAAAGAACGAAAAAAGCCCAGTTTTTGTTGGCCTTTTAGATTTTGTTGTTCCTGAAGAGATTTTCCACCAACTTTTGTTTTTGCAACCCTTGACCGCTTATCAGCAATAATTTCCCCATCACTGATTTCGATAATACGCTCTGCTCTTTCAGCCACCTGCATATCATGGGTTACAATGATAATAGTACGTCCCTCTTGATGAAGTTCATCCAAAATATGCAATACTTCTTGCCCACTCTTTTTGTCCAATGCACCAGTTGGTTCATCTGCAAGAATGACCTCCGCATTATTCATGAGCGCCCGAGCAATAGAAACACGTTGTTGCTGACCACCGGACAGCTGATTTGGACGATGATTTATCCGATCACCCATGCCCAAACGTGTTAAAAGATCCTGTGCCCGCTTTTTCCTTGCTTCCACGGCACTTCCCGCATAAATAGCCGGAATTTCAACATTACCAAGAGCTGTCAATTCATTCAACAAATGGTAACGCTGAAAAATAAAACCAAAATGATTACGTCGCAAAGCCGACAATTCATCCGCAGAAAGGGAAGCTATTTCTTTACCAGAGATCCAATAACGGCCAGAAGTTGGACGGTCAAGACAGCCTAAAATATTCATCAAGGTAGATTTACCTGAACCGGAAGCACCTACAATTGCCACCATTTCACCACGTTTAATGGTAAGATTGATGTTTTTCAAAACGGTAACAAACGCTTCGCCCGCAGGAAATTTACGCACAATATTTTCCAAGACGAAGACAGCATCTGCTTGATTTGTGCTCATGCTTTAACTCTCGTCTTCGCTATGCATGTTAGAAGACTCGGGCATCACTCCATCAGACGAACTGGTGACGACGACATCACCCTCGTTAAGTCCTGAAATAATCTCTGCCATAACCTTATTATTCAACCCAACGCTCACCTGTTTAGTAACCAACTTATTTTCCCCCACCAAAACAGAAACCCATGCTTTACGCTCTCTTGTCTCATCGCGTAAAGCATTACTTGGAACCAACAAGACATTCTGTGCGCGCCCTAAGATAATATGAACTTGAGCAGTCATATAGGTTCGCAAAAAATTGTCCGCATTATCAACATGTAGAATTCCGTTATAATAAATAGCCGATGAGATTAAAGCACTAGAACCACTCACCATACCAGGATTAATACTCACATCAGCACGAATTGTTTCAGGAGCCGGCTCTACTTTTTCTAAAACGCCTTCATAACGACGCTGTGAATTACCTAGAACTGTAAAATAAAGTGGTTGTCCAGCTCGGACTTTAAGAACATCTGCTTCTGAGATTTGCGCCTTGATCGTCATCTTTGATAAATCACCCAAAATAACAATTGTTGGCGCCGACTGAACCGCATTCACATTCTGCCCTTCTTCCACAACTGTTGCCAAAACCGTTCCCGCTGAAGGGGCAGTGATGCGTGTATAACCTAAATTAACCTCTGCACTCTCCACATCAATTTGTGCTTGCACAATCTGCTGACGAAGTTGTTCAATTTGCGCCTCGCGTATTTTCACCTGTGTCGTAGCCTCATCGAGGTTCGCACGTGAAACCGCACGTGTTTCAATCATTTTTTTCTGACGCTCTAAATTTTTCTGTGCAAGAGAAAGATAGGCTTCTTGTTCTACCAAACTCGCATAATAATGCGATAATGCTGCTTTTTTTCTTTTTAAATCATTTTCCTGATCTGTAGGATCAATTTCTGCTAAGAGATCGCCTTCTTTCACAACACTCCCAGGGGAAACATGCATTGACACCACACGCCCTGTTGCTCGCGCACCAACTGCCACCAACCGGTAAGGACGTACAAGACCAGAAGCTAAAACACTTTCCTCAATATCCCCACGCTTCACCACCGCTGTTATATAAGTTGGAGTAGATGTTCCAAAAAAAACAGAACGCAACCATAAAAACAAGAGAATGAGAAATATAGCAGTTAAAAAGAAGGAAAGTTTTTTGTGTTTTGTAATGAAATTTTTGAGTAAGTTTTTTTTCATTTCCCTACCTTTGCACGCGAACGAGGTGCACCATCAACGACTTCCGGACGTGATACATCAACAACGCCATCCCAGCCCCCCCCCAATGCTTTCATCAACGTGATATATTGTGTAACCAAAGAAACACGGCTATCTTTAAGTGCCATTTGTGCAGAATAATAAGAGCGATCAGCATTTAACAATTCAAGAAAACTGGTATTTCCATTCTCAAAAAGACTCCGTGAAAGTTTTAAGGAATGAAGAGAAGCTTTATTCGCAATGATTAGCTTTTCTAAGCGTTGATGTTCTTTAGTTAATCTTACCAACGCATTTTCTACATCTTCTAAAGCTCCCAAAACAGCAGCCCGATAAGTAATAAAAGCTTGATCACACTGTGCACGCGCGACAGCAATAGAAGCCTCAACCTGACCTCCATTAAAAAAAGGAAAACGCAGACCAGGTCCAAAAGACCAGCCAATCGTTGAATTTTTCCATAACTGATCTATCGCCGTTGCGGCTGTCGAAATATTACCTGTTAAAGTAAGTGATGGATAGCGATCTGCTTCACGTTGACCAATCCGCGCTGTCGCTTGCGCATATTGACGCTCTGCCCGTCGTAAATCCGGACGTGTTAACAAAATATCAGCTGGAATTCCTGCTGGTATCGGCCAGCGCGGTTGTGGAATCTTTGCATACTTAGCATTTTTTTGTAAAAGAGCCTTCAATGCCGTAGGCACACGACCAATTAAGACAGAAAGGCGATGAACGCTCATTGCTAAATTCGCTTCCATCTGTGATATATCTGCTTCTGTATTTGCCATTTGTGCTTGCGCATTTGAAACATCGAGCTCAGAAACATCACCAGCTGTTAATCTAGCACGCATCAATTCATAGGTTTTACGTTGTGATACAGCAATTTGACGCACAATCAACAATTTCTGTTGCCAACCACGCATTTGTACATAATTTGTTGCCACATCTCCTAACAATGTCACCATGGTAGCACGCATATCTTCCACAGCCGCATCAAGACCATAACGCGCTGCTTCAACCGCTCGTTTATGCCCACCAAAAAAATCAAGCTCCCAGCTTGCATCAAAACCACTACGGTATTGGTTTAACAATGCATCAGACTGTGCAGAATGACTACGGGTTCCTGAAATTGAATTGGACACATTTGGCAAAAGAGTTCCCACAACCTGTCCTAAACTCGCACGCGCCTCACGTACCCGAGCTTTGGCAACAGCAACATTATTATTTCCAGAAATCGCATAATCCATTAATGCATCTAGAACAGGGTCATTCAAACGCCGCCACCATCCGGCAAGCGCAACTGGCTGTCCAGCAGTCTGTGCAGATTTTTCTCCCCAAACTGCTGGAACACGAAAAGATGTTTTCTGGTAATTGGGACCAACCATACATCCTGACAAAAGCAACCACAACAAGACAATAGAAAGTAATCCACGAGAAGCGCCCCTTTTGAGATTTCTGATATACATCTAGTCTCCCGCATTCTTTCAGAATCATTATTTAATATTAATACTTTATTTACCTCTTATTTCAAACTTGACGTGAAAAATCAAATACAGTTTGCACAGGAATATGATCTGAAGGGCGTTCCCATCCGCGCGCATCACGAAAAATCGAAAGATCTACAACAAAAGGTGCTAAATCAGGAGAAGACCAAACATGATCAAGCCGCCGCCCATAATCGGTAAATGCCCAATCGCGTGCACGATAACTCCACCATGTATAAAGCTTGGTAGGAGCAGGAATATGCAACCGCATCAGATCAACCCATCCACCTTGACAACACAAATCCTGTAAACGCTCGGTTTCAATAGGAGTATGGCTTACAACCTTCAACAATTGCTGATGAGACCAAACATCCTCTGCCAAAGGAGCAATATTTAAATCGCCCACCAAAAGAGAAGAAAGACCATCTCCTTGATCCGCACGTATGGAAGACATTTCTTCTAAAAAATCAAGCTTATGACGAAATTTTTCATTCACATCAGCATCTGGAATATCTCCCCCAGCAGGAACATAAAAATTATGAATCCGCAAGCTTCTCCCATGGGCTTCCACAATAACTGAGATATAGCGACAATCTTGGTTTTGGCAAAAAAAACGCTTTTCTACCTTTTTAAAAGGCAAACGAGAAACAATAGCCACCCCGTTATAAGATTTTTGTCCACTCAATGCGATATGCTTATAACCCGCTGCTTCAAAAGCCTCCACTGGAAATAAAGCATCTGGACATTTTGTTTCCTGTAGACACAAAACATCTACGGAAAAGAGATCCAAATACTGAAAAACCTGTGCAAGACGCAAACGAATAGAATTAATATTCCAAGTTGCAATACGAAAGAACATTTGTTTTAATCCCAATGACGTAACACTCTTTCTTCATTTCTTCGAAGGAAGTGTGAACATCCCATTAGCGAACCGGACGTCTGTCCGCACATTCATAATCTGCACAGTAGTTTCCAAATTTTGTTGGTCAACAATTGTCCACTGTCGCAAAGCAGAGCCTTTAGAATCAAAAACCATCCTTATTTGCCCTGCCCCAATCGTTTTATCATGCAGAACAATCGTTACAGCCCCTGGATCTTCGCGAAATGCGAACAAGCGCCCAGAAGATACATCAATTTTATCATCCAACAAAAATTTCATTGGCGTTTGCGAAAGTTGTGAAAAGTTCCAAGTATTCAAAGCCCGATTGTTAATACCTACAAATTGGCCATCTGAAATAATCTGTAAAGGCATTTTTTTGTAAATGAAACGAATTTTCCCTGGGCGCTCTAAATAAAATGTCCCCTGAGACATTTTTCCCTTTGGACTAAACTGAATAAAATCACCTGTCATTGTTTTGATTGCCGCAAAGTGATTCACAACATTTTGCGCCTTTATCACTTTATTAGATGCTTGCGAAAAAACAGGAACAGTTAAACACCAAAAGATAATAATTCCCACCAACCCAAAGACTCTTCTTTGCGGTAAAAAAGACGTTTTCATAAAAAATGCTCCCAAGCAATACTTAATTGACTTTATAATTCATAACTTAAGTGATCAACGACGAATAAATACCCTTCTTTATAAGATAAAGATATTGTTTGAAAAAAATATCAAAAGATTTTTAAAAGTATTCTTCTTCGACAATCTCCAACACTTTTCGCTTACCCATATCATTAGCTGGACTAATGATGCCTTCTTCTTCTATCCTTTCGATCAATGTGGCGGCACGGTTATAACCAATGCCTAAACGACATTGAATATAAAAAGTTGAAGCCTTACGATCACGAAGCATAATAGCAACAGCTTGACAATAGGAATCATCTGCTAAAGAAAAAGCTAAAGAAACATCCTTTTTTATTTTTTGCGGTATCGTTTCCAAATAATCAGTCTGCGTTTAAGTTTCCGAAAGCATCCAAATTTCCTGCTTTTCTAAACGCATAATATATTCTTTTCCACCCCTAATCTATGAAGCAACATAAATTATAGTCAAGACATAATGGATTAAGGACTAAACATATTACTCGCAAACCTGAAAGCTCTTTTAAGTATCAAAAATACTTTTTTGACTTCCTTCTCACCCAAAAGAATAAAAATTTTCACCACAACCGCTCTGTAAACAGTTTGGAGTTTAGCAAATTTCACTTAGCTTCCCACCCCATATAATTCATTTATATTAAGACTCGACAGATCAGCCTTGCCCTAAATATTTAGAGCGCACTTAAAAAGACACTTAAATATCAAGTCTTACATGCTTTTACACCCCTACATTCGCAATAACATTATTTTATACCAAGATATTGATTTATAATAATTTATCTTTTTAACTTAAATCATAACGCCAAATACAATAAGATTCTTTCATCACATACTCTCTCATATTGAATCAACTCAAATCATTTGCTTGCACATTACAAGCAAGGTTGGTGTGTGGATAAAAGTTATATAAGATAAAGAATCCCCTTATAAAGAGTTCCAAGTGCCAAGGAGCTATCGCAAATCGAGAACTGGTGTATGAAAATGCAGACTTTCTACGATACAGTAAACAAACACTTGTTTTATAAGATATTATAAAAAACAACTATAAAGATTTTTCAAAAGCGCTCTTCTTCAGCAGGCACTAAAATTTCTCGTTTCCCTGCGTGATTTGCTGGACTAATGATACCTTCTTCTTCCATCCTCTCAATCAGTGTCGCAGCACGATTATAACCAATGCCTAAACGGCGTTGAATATAAGAAGTCGAAGCCTTACGATCACGAAGCACAATAGCAACAGCTTGACTATAGGGATCATCTTCTGAAGGAGAAGCCAAAGAAACATCAGCACCATCCTCTTCAACTTCTTGCGTAATTGTTTCCAAATAATCAGGTCGTGCTTGCGCTTTGAGATGCGCAACAACCTGCTCCACTTCATCATCCGCAACAAAAGGACCATGCACACGTTGAATACGTCCTCCTCCCATCATAAAGAGCATATCTCCTTGTCCCAATAATTGCTCGGCCCCCTGTTCACCTAAAATTGTTCGGCTATCAATTTTTGAACTCACAGAAAAAGAAATACGTGTAGGAAAATTGGCTTTGATCGTCCCAGTAATAACATCGACGGAAGGACGCTGTGTCGCCATAATCACGTGGATACCGGCAGCACGTGCCATTTGTGCCAAGCGTTGAACCGCGCCTTCAATGTCTTTACCAGCAACCATCATCAAATCAGCCATTTCATCAATAATGACAACAATATAGGGCATAGGACTAAAATCAAGTGTTTCCGTTTCATAAAGAGGCTCACCGGTCTCGCGATCAAATCCAACTTGAATTGTCCGCACCATTGTCTCTCCCTGACTTGCAGCTTCCCTAAGACGTGCATTAAACCCATCAATATTACGAACGCCTAGTTTTGACATTTTACTATAGCGTTCTTCCATTTCACGAACAGCCCACTTTAAAGCAATCACGGCTTTTTTAGGATCTGTCACCACGGGTGTTAATAAATGGGGAATGCCATCATAAACCGAAAGCTCAAGCATTTTCGGGTCCACCATAATGAGACGACATTGTTCAGGTGTCATACGATAAAGCAATGATAAAATCATTGTATTGATAGCAACAGACTTTCCCGATCCTGTTGTACCAGCAACCAAAAGATGGGGCATTTTTGCTAAATCTGCAACAACAGCTTCCCCCCCGATTGTCTTACCCAAAGCAAGTCCTAGCTTGGCTTTGCTGTCAATAAATTCTTGCGCCTGCAACATTTCTCGTAAATAAACCATCTCACGCTTTGCATTAGGCAATTCTATTCCAATAACATTACGTCCTGGAACCACCGCAACACGCGCCGAAATCGCACGCATCGAGCGTGCAATATCATCTGCCAAACCAATGATACGGGAAGACTTAATGCCTGCAGCCGGTTCAAATTCATACAAAGTTACCACCGGTCCAGGACAAGCATCTATAATTTTTCCTTTGACCCCAAAATCTAACAAAACCCCTTCAAGCTCTTGAGAATTTGCTCTTAAAATAGCAGGAGAAAGTTTTGCATCCTTAACAGACGGTGGTGGAACCGAAAGATAATCTACAAGAGGAAGAACAAAACCACCCTTTGAAGAAGCTGTTAAAGACTTTCGATTTTTAACAGGAGAAATATAGGCTTTATTTTGATTTTCCTCACACTTTACTTTTTCACCTAAAAAAGTTGGCTCAATCCGATCAAATGGCTTTCCTTGCCCTTTACTCTGAAAACGCCTTTTGAAACAGAATAAACGAAAAAAACGCGCTTGAAAAAAATAAAAAAGATGCAAAAGAGCGCCACAAGTTGTCGCAAAAAAACCATGATTTTCACGATCCTCCTCTGCGGCATATTCCGTATCTTCTTCCAACTCAAAGACTGGATTAACGATTTCGTCTTTGGGAATGCTTTTTTCTTTTCTTTTCTTTGTTCGACGCCGCCATATCACATTACCAGCAAAAGCAGCGGTGAAAAAACCTAAAAGAATAAAAACAACACTGAAAAACACCGTGTAAGGAGGAGAAAGAAAAAGAGGAAAGACTGAAGAAGCAACACTTAAAACTTTATCTCCTAAAACCCCTCCTAATCCCATTGGCAATGGCCAATAAGTAAAAGAAGCAACAGGTGACATAAGGGCAAAAGCAATTAAAAAACAAATCGTTGATAGCACCCATAAAAAAAAGCGCAAAGTCAAATTGTAGATATTCTTTTGCGCCAACAAGAGAAAAGACCAAAATAACGGTGGCAACAAAACAGAAAGACTTGCCAAGCCAAAAAACTGCATAATAAAATCTGAAAAAATTGCCCCCATCCACCCCATAAGGTTTGTAACCTCATTTGTACTTGCATGGGTTAAAGATGGATCCTCAACATTCCACGTCGCCAAAGCAAACACACAAAAAATAATAAAGCCCAAAAGCCCAAGCCCAATAAATACCCCTATCTGACGTAAAAACATCTCAATAAGACGCGAACCTTGAGAATTTCGCACTTCTAATGAATCATAAGGAGAAGAACTTCGGTGCATCTATCAATTCCAAATACAAAACTTTCATATTTTAAAGAGTTATAACTCCCTCTCTCTCTTAAAAAAGGATGAAGCTTAAAACTCTGTACCGATCTGTAAACAAATAGCCTGTAAACAATCCGACGTCTTATCTAGCGCGTTCTACCTTCTAACCACTTCATATCACTCATATATCACCACCCTAAGAGACTATCCTTCATAAGGCACACAAAAAGCTCTCCCAAGATATTTATCACACGATCAACCAAAAAACACCTCATGTGTTAAAATGTCACATGGGTCCTATAGGCACCTTCCTCAACAAATAATATTTTTTATGCTACATCATGATAACGGCAAAATATGAATACTGTTTTAACCATCACGAATGACAACAATTTTTTATCTATCATACTAACTAAATATCCCCCTTCAGGACAGGCATACTGAAGTAACTCACACAACTTAAAAAATACACGACCATCTTTGTTTATTTTTAGTTTTCTTTTTTATCAACCAAGTGTAAAAAGAATTGAAGAGGAATATTCAAAAAAGCTTATCCGATAAATCTGTAAGATGAATCACATAAATGATTAAGCAGAAAAACTCTGAAAAACCAATCCGTCATCAGATTGGCGCCAAAAAGAAACCTCGTTCTTGTAAAGCAGAGAGAAAAGTAAAAGTTAAGATATTTTAGGCAATGTAAAAAGATATTCTTTTTAAAAGAAAGCAAACTATAAACAATGGAAGAAGTATTGTGTGTTCTAATCGCAATAAAAACGTACAACCCAATAAAAAAATTAAATCTCATAAAACTAAACAATGTGATCTGCTCATTGCAGGGGGGGCAGCTGTCGGTTTAACCCTAGCGACAGCACTCAAGCAAACAGCCCCTAATCTGAAAATAAAAATCGTTGATGCTGCTCCACAAGGAGATACCCCTGCTTCTAACATACGAACCATTGCCCTTGCTGCTGCTTCTATTCGTATGTTAAAACAATTACAATGTTGGGAATCTATAAAACCCTATGCGCAACCCATTCATTCAATGATCATCACAGATACAAGCACAAATGATCCTGTCAAACCCACTCTTTTAACCTTTGAAGGCGACATTAATCCCGGCGAGCCCTTTGCTGCTATGGTAGAGCATAGAGAACTCATCAACACTTTAAAAAAACGTGTCAAAGATCTCAATATCCCTGTTATTACAAACACCCGTGTCATTGATTTTCATCAAGAAGACCAACATACAACCGTTACTTTAAATAATGAAGAGGTTTGGCAAACAAAATTGCTTATTGCAGCTGACGGAGCCCATTCGAAATTACGCCAAAAAGCAGATCTTAAAAACTTTTCTCATCCCTATAAACAAACAGCAATCATCTGCACAGTTGAACATGAAAAACCCCATAATGGTCAAGCAATTCAACATTTTTTACCTGCCGGTCCTTTTGCTCTTCTCCCTCTCAAAGGCAACCGATCCGCCATTGTGTGGAATGAAGATCATAAAACTGCGCAATATTATCTCAAAGCTGATGCACTTATTTTTGAAACAGAACTCGAAAGACGCATTGGCCATCGATTAGGCAAACTCTCTTGGGATGGCGAACGTCAAGCTTTTCCTTTGAGTCTTTCTTTAACACGTCAATGCGTTAAACCACGTTTTGCTCTCGTTGGCGATGCCGCCCATACCATCCACCCCATTGCAGGACAAGGACTCAATTTAGGATTACGCGATAGCGCTGCCCTCGCTGAAGTGATTATTGAAACAGCACGACTAGGTCTTGACATTGGCTCCCTCACGGCTTTAGAGCGCTATCAAAGCTGGAGACGTTTTGAAATTGTCCGTATGGCTTTAAGCAATGATTGGCTTAATAAACTCTTTTCTAATGATAGCCTTCTTTTACGGATGCTCCGCGATACCGGACTTGGAATCATTAATCAAGCACCAAAAATAAAAAAATACTTCATTCAAGAAGCTGCCGGACTCTCTCCAAATGCTCCACGTCTTCTACACGGCTTCCCACTTTAAGCAAAAATTCATACTATTTCACTTTTTTTACAACCTTTGCCTTCCTCCTTCAAAGAACAAAAAATTCCTATCTCATCCAATCTGTTTACAAACCGGATTCCTGTCGAGTAATTTTTTCTTGACTTCCTCCTCCCATATTTCATTTAATATAAAACTCGACAAGCAAGCTACATTCTAAGAATATTCACCATGCACTGAAAAAACGTTTAATGTCTCAAAGAGGTTACCTTATATCACCACACCTTAAAAGAAGCCATCTCACGGCATAACAAAATAAACAAGACTTTTTAGCACACAACACTTTTATTTATAATAATAAGTTCATTGTTCTCATATTGAGTGAGAAATCTAAAGATCATAAAATACCCTTATTTCAAATCTCTCTCATGTTGAAGCAATCAAAATCATTCGCTTGCACATCACAAGCGAAAGTGTCGTATAAATAAAAACAATTAAACAAAGCAACAAAAAGTCTCCCCCTCTCGAGAACTAAGGACTTTAGCAACATTGGAGGCGAGTAAAGTGTATAAGGACGCCGGCTTACACTTTTTATTGAAGTACAAATGGTGCTGTACAATGGATTTTATATGATCATAGGAACTTTTACGTTATACTATTCACGAAAAGCGCTATAAAATAAGCTTAGTTGCATTGAAAAATTTTTCTTTTAAAAAAGTGCGTAAATTGGAAACATAAATGTATTCCGTTTGGGGCATTCTGCTTCTCAGACAAACTCTTTAACTTATTGTGGAAATACCACACGACTTTAGAAAAAATATTCCAATATATAACAAAGTTTTCCGTACTCTATACCATCATACACAATTGTAAACCTGCATATCACCCCCTATTTCACACCATAAAAGAAGATAAACCGCAATAGAAATGATCCAATCCTTTTATTTTCAAATACGCTCTTTATTCATTATTCATAAACGCTCATAAATGAATTTTAATCACAAACGCTCAGAAATATGTCATAAATTCTATAAAACCCATAACAGCCATAGAAATTTTCCATTTTTCTATATACTCACTCATCTCAACTAAACGAACGATAAATAAAGTAAATGCCTCTTATATAATCTTACAGAAAAAAGACCAAACAAAATCTATAACATCAGGCTTGTTCTACAGAACAGTATTTCAAAAATATAAGTATGCTAATTTATTAACATATTAATTGATAAAAGTATCATTTTACATATTGAGTTAAAATCTCTATGCAATAAATTATTCTAATTTCGACCATTTTTGTAAATAATCAATAAAACTCTTTATTTACATAGACTAAAAAGAGCAACGTTAATGAAACGATAAAAAGAAGTAAAATATCCCCCTCTCTCAAATGCCAAAAGCAATTACAATATTCCAATCTGGCATCATCATTATGCTTGCCAGATTATAACAACAAGACCTTTTGCATTTAAATAAACTTTTTCACGCTCCCTATCATTGTATTTGGTAACTCAATACTTTAATATATTCGTTCAGTATATTTATACAATTAAATTACCCAAAAGAGCATACTTCTTGCATTTACATTCCTTGGTATTCCCTTATCTTGTAAAGATCGCACACGTGTTACGTTACTTCGAGTTCATCAAGTGTATACCCATTCTCCAACCACTCTTTAATCCACTTAGGTCTACGTCCACGCCCATTCCATAATTCCCATTGGTTATTGGGATTTCTATAATGGCGCTCTTTGCTCACAAGATCAGCGATATCAATTCCATGGGCATTAGCAATTTCAAGAATTTTTCGTCGCGCATTTTGCTTTTCCTTTGCTTGCCGTTTTTTTAATTCCACATCGATTTGTGTACGCATCTCTTTTAGTTCATCAAAATTCATATTTTTGAGATCATTCACCTTAATTACTCCCCTTGCAAAAAAGAATTTCTTTTTGCCATATTTTAAACACAATTATAGACAATTTTTGTCCATTTATTATCGAAATTAAAATTACGATACATATATCACTTTGACGGAGATGTGCTTTGAGCCACAAAGAACTGTTTATTGGTATATCAATTACCGCCACTGCATCTTTTTTCAGCTCAATCGCTGGAACTGCTAAATGCAGTGCTCAAACACCATCACACCTCTCTGACTCTCATGAATCAGTAGTCAAAAGTAAATATAAATCGTCACTCTATAAGTTATGGCAATACGCAACAAAGAACAAGCCCTCTCTGTATATTGATGGTGTAGTTCATTATGACAAGAAAACCTCCCCTCATACACAACGGCTTTTTACTTCGTATAAATTTTTTTTGAAAAGATTTTTGCAACTAGAGAATTATATAAAACAAGCAGCTTCAATACAGTATCAAAGATTATTATTTTTTAAAAGCAGCGCCTTTCTTCGTGATTCCAATAATATTAGTTGGCGTAATGTACTATATTTTATTCCACACTTTTATCTTGTTGGTTGGATATTCGCATATATTAGAAATATTCTTAGAAGAGAACAAAGCAATAATCACAAGGAATATTCTAAGCTAAACAATCTCATTCTACAAATTTATAAAATCAAAAGACAACGAGAAAAAGCACAACACAGAATTAGCATTTGTATTAATAAAATTCTTCATAATAAGGTGTATTGCTAATGATTGTTCCAGATTTCACATTTTTTGCTGCTGCATACATATCCAATATGCCTCCCATGACATTTTCAGTTGTTGCCGAACAAGAAACGCGGGACAATGTCTATGTAACAGATGATAAAGATAACTTGTTCTATCAATCATCTCAGTTTAAAGAAACAATCGCAACAGCTAAACAGAGTGAACATAATTTTAACATAATTTTAGGGCAAATTGATGTTGGAAATGTGAAATTGTTTTCTCTTTTGGATGCGTTTGATTTTTGCAGAAATATTACAGCTGTACAAAGCGCTTTAACTTACTGCTATGAACAAACAACATCAAAGTGCATCTTTGAAAAAGCGACTTTGCAGTCTGTGCTGAATTTTTACAATACAGAAAACTCAAACCACACCCGTATGCAAAAAATTACTTCATATATTGGAGTAAAAGCTGCTGTACGAGGAAATGAAGGCTTGCAGGAGCCTGTAAAGCTTAAAAAAGAAGAACCAGAACAGACAACTAAAGTAGATTCTCTTCCTCTCTCTTCAAAAGGAGAGGAAGATGCATTTACACATAAAGAAAGTAGCGCCCACGATGCTTTTTCAGCTGAAGATTTTCTTCATCGAGAAAATCGCTAGAGTGATGATTGATATTTTCACGAAAACCCAGAATTTTGATAGGATATTATAATGAAAGGTAGATAAGAAAATGTTAAAGCTCTAATTAGTAAGATTGAAAAAAATCTCTTCTAATTGAGGGCAAAGATAATGAAAATGATAGAACAAAACAGCGTTGATATGGCATTTAGTCAAAAAGCAGCACGTGAGATTACAGTCGTGATGCTTTCAGAAAGGGAATGGTATTTCACATTTATTTCCGATGATCCAATCACCGGAAAACCAAATAAATATACGTTACTTACACAAAGAGGAAAACTAAGAACTTGGGCTGATCCAAAATATCTTTTTAAGTTTCTTCATGAACGAGGGGTCATTTGTGGGAGTTTTAATCTTAATCAGGATAAAGAACATGAAACAATTAAATATTCTTCACACAACAGCTCGTAATAAAATTGCTGCATTTTCTGCAGCTTTAACCGTATTTTTTACGGCACATCCCATATGCGCTCAAGCACAAGTTTTGGGCAAGGCAAAGACAGCTTTAGATGCCCTGAAAACAGATCTTATTGGACACATTATCCCTGTTGCTGCTGCCGTTATACTTTTATGCCTAGCAATTGGTTATGCAGGGCGCTATATCGGAAAAGATACATTCGTACGCTGGGCAATCGGGGTCGTTATCGCTGGTTCAGCAGCTGAGCTTGTCAAAATGCTATTTGGAACAGCGCCATAAATTATATGTAAGTATAATTTTAACAAAATAGATTTTACTTATTAATTTTAGATAAATTAGTAATAATCTCAATGATGTTGAAAATAACGATAAAACTCTTAAGAGAATAGAAAATGAAACAATTAAGTAAATCGAAATCAAAAAATAATCGAATTATTGCATTTTCTGCAGCTTTAACCGTATTTTTTACGGCACATCCCATATGCGCTCAAGCGCAAGTTTTGGGCAAGGCAAAGACAGCTTTAGGTGCTCTGAAAACAGATCTTATTGACAATATTATTCCTGTTGCTGCTGCCGTTATCCTCTTATGCTTAGCAATTGGTTATGCAGGACGCTATATTGAAAAAGAAACATTTGTACGCTGGGCAATTGGTGTTGTCATCGCTGGTTCAGCAGCTCAACTTGTTGGAATGCTATTTGGAACAGCTCCATGAATTATACGTAAGGATAATTTTAACAAAATAGATTTTACTTATTAATTTTAGATAAATTAGTAATAATCTCAATGATATTGAAAATAACGATAAAACTCTTAAGAGAATAGAAAATGAAACAATTAAGTAAATCGAAATCAAAAAATAATCGAATTATTGCATTTTCTGCAGTTTTAACCGTATCTTTTATGGCACATCCCATATGCACTCAAGCGCAAGTTTTGAACAAAGCAACGACAGCTTTAGGTGCTCTGAAAACAGATCTTATTGACCATATTATCCCTGTTGCCGCTGCTGTTATCCTCTTGTGCTTAGCAATTGGTTATGCAGGACGCTACATCGGAAAGGATACGTTTGTACGCTGGGCAATTGGTGTTGTCATCGCTGGTTCAGCAACTCAACTTGTCTCAATGCTGTTAAAACCGTAATGAATTATATGCAAGTATAATTTTAACAAAATAGGTTTTATTCATCTATTGTAGATACACTGATAATAGTATTATTTAATGTAAAATAATAACACATAGCATTCATAAATGTTTATTGAAAGAATAAAAAATGAGAAAATTAAATAATTTCAAATCACAAAATAACAACAGAATCATAGCAATTTCTGCAGCTATAATAACATTTTTTATGACTCATCCTATATGTGCTCAAGCACAAGTTTTGAGTCCAGCAAACAAGGCTTTAAAAAGTTTACAAGATGATCTTGTTAAATACATTATCCCTGTTGCTGCTGCCGTTATCCTCTTGTGCTTGGCAATTGGTTATGCAGGACGCTACATCGGAAAGGATACGTTTGTACGTTGGGCAATTGGTGTTGTCATTGCTGGTTCAGCAACTGAACTTGTTGGGATGCTGTTTACTAAGTAATAATAAATTTAAATATAATTATTGGTTAAAAAAATGAAGAAATTGAATAATTTAAAGTCAAAAAATAATCGAACCATTCCAGCTTCTGTAGCTATAACCGCGTTTTTTATGACTCATCCTATATATGCTCAAGCGCAAGTTTTGAGTCCAGCAAACAAAGCTTTAACAGCTCTACAAAAAGATCTTATTGACAATATTATTCCTGTTGCTGCTGCTGTTATACTTTTGTGCTTAGCAATTGGTTATGCGGGACGCTACATCGGAAAAGATACATTTGTACGATGGGCAATTGGTGTTGTTATCGCAGGCTCAGCAACTCAACTTGTTGGAATGCTGTTTAAAGCATAATGAATTATATATAAGGATAATTTTAACAAAATAGATTTTATTTATCTGTCGTATATACACTGATGATAGTGTTATTTAATGTAAAATAATAACACATAGCATTCATAAATGCTTTCTGAAAGGATAAAAAATGAGAAAATTAAATAATTTCAAATCACAAAATAACAACAGAATCATAGCAATTTCTGCAGCTATAACAACATTTATTACGGCTCATCCTGTACATTCCCAAGCGCAAGTTTTAAAAGCTAAAGATGCTTTAACAGCTCTACAAACAGATCTTACTACCCATATTATTCCTGTTGCTGCTGCTGTTATACTTTTGTGCTTAGCAATTGGTTATGCAGGACGCTACATCGGAAAAGACACTTTTGTACGCTGGGCAATCGGTGTTGTCATCGCTGGTTCAGCAACTCAACTTGTCTCAATGTTGTTTAAAACATCGTAAAGTTAACGATAAATAAAGTTAATAACAAAACGAGTAGTAGCTGTATACCAGTAGTAATATCGCTCATACTACGAAAAAAGGAATATTATTTAGAGCAATTTTAATTAAAAGGGGATAAAAGATATGAAGCAATTAAACACACTTCAGGTAAAAATATATAAGATTAGTGTTATTGTTATCACTTCAGTTATGTTATTAATAACTCAATCTGCATATGCTCAGACGGAAACAAAGAGTTTAGATGTTTTCATAGGGATGCAATATGGATTAAGTATAATTATTCCTATCGTTGCTGCTATCATTCTTTTATTACTTTTGCTTATTTATATATTTCGCATTATCGCAAGAGCTACATTTATGCGATGGGCATTCAGTGTCATTATTGCTGGTGCAGCTTTTTATATTAGCCACATATTATTTCACCTCCAGTGACGAGAACATTCCATGAAATCGCAAGAAAAAAAAGAATTCCCCCTATTCAAGGGAGCAACACGTGTTCCAACGATATGGGGTGTTCCCATGATGCCATTTATCGTTATGGTTATGGGGGTTGCTGTTATTGCTATGACAGTAAATATCTTTTTGTGGATTATAGCACCTCCATTATGGTTTATTATGGTGCAAATTACTAAAAACGATGATAAGGCGTTTCGTATCTGGTGGTTATGGATCGATACTAAATTTCGCAATCGCAACAAAGGTTTTTGGGGCGCATCAAGTTATAGTCCCTCTGATTATAGTAAAAGGAGATAAACATGACAGCTGTTGAAAGCAGCAAACGCCTTGCATCAGAGACACCTGTAAGCCTGTTTCTGCCTTATTCACATCATATTACAGATACAATTATTTCTACTAAAAATGCGGAATATTTATCAATTTGGAAAATTGATGGGCGTTCGCATCAAAGCGCTTCAGAAGAAGATATTTTTCAATGGATAAAAGAGCTTAACAATACTCTACGGGGTCTTGCATCAGCCAATTTATCATTTTGGACGCATATTGTGCGCCGCCGTGTTTATGAATATCCTGATTCAACATTTGATCAAATGTTTTGCTATCAACTTGATGAAAAATATCGACAAAGCTTTACTGGTTATAATTTGATGGTCAATGATTTATATCTGACTGTCATTTTTCAACCGATAGCGGATAAAATTATGTCGTTCTTTTCTAAACATGAACGTGAAACGCTTGATCAAAAAAAGATGCGACAAGACACATGTATCAAAGAACTCAATGACATCAATCGTACTTTAGGCCAATCTTTAAACCGTTACGGTGCAGAACTTCTTGGTGCTTATGAAAAAAATGGGCATGTTTATTCTTCTGCACTTGAATTCCTTGGAATGCTTGTCAATGGTGAATATCGCCCTATGCCAATTTGCCATGACCGTTTTGCTGACTATATGTCTGTCAATCGACCTTTTTTCTCAAAATGGGGCGCTCTTGGTGAACTGCGAACAACCAGTGGAATGCGTCGATTTGGAATGCTGGAAATTAAAGAATATGATGCAACAACCAAACCAGGACAATTGAATGTTTTGTTGGAAAGTGACTTCGAGTTCGTATTGACGCAGAGCTTTTCGGTGCTCTCCCGACATGCTGCTAAAGATTATTTACAACGGCATCAGCGTAATCTGATTGATGCACGAGATGTGGCAACGAGCCAAATTGAACAGATTGACGAAGCACTAAACCAGCTTATCAGTGGGCATTTTGTCATGGGAGAACATCACTGCACATTAACGATCTATGGTGATACAATTCAACAAGTTCGCGACCATATGGCCAAAGCAAGTGCAGCATTACTAGACGTTGCGGTACTGCCCAAACCTGTAGACTTAGCAATAGAGGCTGGCTATTGGGCACAACTTCCTGGCAATTGGAAATGGAGACCGCGTCCTGCTCCGATTACATCATTGAACTTTTTATCATTTTCATCTTTTCATAACTTTATGTCAGGAAAACCCACTGGCAACCCATGGGGACCAGCCGTCACAATTCTTAAAACAACCAGTAAAACGCCGCTTTATTTCAATTTTCATGCCTCCAAACTTGAAGAGGACTCGACAGATAAACGTTTACTTGGTAATACCGCGCTTATCGGACAATCTGGTTCGGGTAAAACCGTTTTACTCGGCTTTTTGTTAGCACAAGCACAAAAATTTAAGCCGACAACTGTTGTTTTTGATAAAGATCGTGGTATGGAAATTGCCATTCGGGCGATGGGTGGAAAATATTTAACATTCAAGCCAGGCAGAAAAAGTGGTTTCAATCCTTTCCAACTCCCACCCACACAAGAAAATCTTATTTTTTTGAAACAATTTGTTAAAAAATTGGCAGAAGCTGGTGGTGAAGTCACGCACCACGACGAAGAAGAAATTAACAAAGCAGTTATGTCTGTTATGAGTGCTAACATTGACCGATCACTCCGTCGTTTGTCCTTTCTAGTACAATTTTTACCAAATCCACGTTTAAGTGATTATAATGCTCACCCATCTGTTCATGCTCGCTTACTAAAATGGTGTGAAGGTGGTGATTATGGGTGGTTGTTTGATAATCCCCATGATGCTCTTGATCTCTCAACACATCAAATTTACGGCTTTGATATCACGGAATTTTTAGATAATTTTGAAACTCGCACTCCAGTGATGATGTATTTGCTTTACCGCACAGAAGGCATGATTAGCGGACAGCGATTTATGTATATCTTTGACGAGTTTTGGAAGCCTTTGCAAGATCCGTACTTTGAAGATTTAGCGAAAAATAAACAAAAGACTATCCGTAAACAAAATGGTATTTTTGTTTATGCAACACAAGAACCTAGCGATGCCTTGGAAAGTAATATTGCCAAAACACTCATTCAACAGTGTGCAACTTACATTTTTCTAGCCAATCCCAAAGCAAATTATGAAGATTATACAAAAGGCTTTAAACTAACAGATGCCGAATTTGAACTCGTTAAAGGACTTGGTGAATTTAGTCGCCAATTCCTCATTAAGCAGGGTGATCAATCTGCGCTTGCAGAACTGAATCTTGGTAAATTCCATCTGACACGCGATGGAAAAACCATCGAACACGACTTTAGTGACGAGCTCTTAGTGTTATCAGGAACGCCTGATAACGCAGAGTTAGCTGAAAGCATTATCGCAGAAGTTGGTGATGATCCGGCAATATGGTTACCAATTTTCTTACAGCACGCAAAAAATGACAGGAGGGAAACATGAAAAAAAAGGTCATTTCAATAGTAGTTGTAATAACTTTAGGGATTTCAAACCCAGCGATGGCTTGGGTTTGGGGCGCTGGGGCGGCGGATTTATCGGCATCCGTTCCAACGAAGTGGCCCAATTTTTTTGGAAGTTCATCTTCAAATACATCAAAGTCTAAAAAAACTCCACAGCAAAAGAAAGCGCCACCTGATGCCCAACTTCTCGATATGCTAAAAAAACACCTTGAGGAAGTAAAAAAGATACACGAATCTATAACGGGAAGCCAAAAATTCGATACTAAAAAACTTAAAAATGTACAAACAGATCACAGTAGCTTTTTTCTCAAAAATCCAGAGAATCTCTACAATAGAAATAAAACTTCTGCTCTATCTACATCATTTGAAAATATTTTAAAAGAAGAAGAAATTCCTGTCACTATCCATGAATCTAGCAGTTTTATCAACAAGCGCATCCAATATGCAGCCATCACTGATAAAGCCGTAAGTTTAAAAACTTTTCAAGAAGCAAACAATCGTTTTCAGCAAATTGAAGAACTATTAAACGAAATCACGACAACAAAAGATCTAAAAAGTATTGCCGAGTTACAAGCACATATAATTGGAATGCTTGCTATGCTACAAAATGAAACAGCAAAACTACAAATGGTTACACATTTACGCAACGCTGAACATACACTTATCAAACAACAGAAAGATAAGCATAACATAAAAATTTTGAATAGTAAAAACACGAAAATGCCTACCATAAGATTTATTAGGTAAAGCTTTTATAATAACATTTTGTATATTATTTTCCTGTATGCTCGTAAAAAGAAAAAGTTAATGCGTAATACTCAATTCTCTCTCATAGATCGAAAAGGTCTACGAAGTTTCATTTTATCCTTAAAAAATTCAACGAAAAATGCTTAAAAATCATATAAAAAGTTGAAAATTCGTTAAAGAGGAATGCCATGAACTTCACTATGTTCACGCAACTTTTCGATAAAATTAACCAGGTAACACAAACATATGTCACGGGTATTTCCTCAAAAGCAATTGCT